>NZ_JBFDAE010000001.1:0-432542 GCF_040720935.1 Algibacter sp. 2305UL17-15 | reverse complement strand
AATGATTGATCAGAAATTCAGGTAAGATAAGTTTGAGTAAGTCTAGATAATTGTCCAAGGTTCTTTTTTTAAACAAAAATCGGAATCTTATTCCAATTCACACACAACTTTTTGACTTGATCCTATTTAACTACCTTGGATTTCCTTGCCAGAGCTATAAAAAAAGATATATTTACCATTCAAGAATGCAATGAATTTATGCAAAAGAATATGGTTTCTAGAAATCCCTTCCCAGTAAAGAAAATGGAAGATTTTAAAGAACGTGACACATCCTTTATAGATTAAGATAAAAAACAAACCCTAACTCACCTGCAACCCATTCCCAACCTCAGTATCATCAGGATTCACAAATACCAATTTCCCTTCTGGAGTTTCAGTCATTAAAATCATCCCCTGGCTTTCAACACCTCTTAATGCTCTTGGAGCAAGATTCACTAATACGGTTACACGTTTTCCAATAACTTCTTCCGCAGTAAAACTTTCAGCTATACCAGAAACAATAGTTCTTGTATCAATGCCTGTATCTACTTTTAGTTTTAAAAGTTTTTTGGTTTTTGGCATTTTTTCAGCTTCAAGAATCGTCCCGACACGAATGTCTAGTTTTGTGAAATCTTCAAAAGTAATGGTGTCTTTTTGAGGTTCTACAGTAGCATTGGCTATTTCATTAGCTTTTTTGCTAGCCTCCAATTTATCAAGTTGTTTTTGAATGGTGTCGTCTTCTATTTTAGAGAATAGTAATTCTGCTTTTCCTATTTCGTGTCCTGATGGCAATAAGGTTTCTTGTGAGCTCACGTCGTTCCATGAGTTCTCGATACGATTTTCCTCCATCAAATCACTCGAACTGACATTAAGAATACCTTTCAGTTTTTCGGAAGTAAACGGTAAAAACGGTTCACTTAAAGTTGCTAATGCAGATGCTATTTGAAGTGCCACATACATAATGGTTTGTGTTCTAGCTTCATCAACCTTAATGGTTTTCCAAGGCTCTTCATCTGCTAAATATTTATTTCCTAAACGCGCCAAATTCATTAATTCCTGTCCCGCTTCCCTAAAACGGTAACGCTCTATCGAACTAGCAATAACATCTGGGTAGGCTTTTATTGCTGCCAAAGTTTCGTCGTCAACTTGCGAAAACTCGGAAGGCGCTGGAACAATACCTTCATAATATTTATTGGTCAACACAACAACTCGGTTTATAAAATTCCCAAAAATGGCAACCAATTCATTATTATTTCTCGCCTGAAAATCTTTCCAAGTAAAATCGGTATCCTTAGTTTCGGGTGCATTGGCGTTTAATGCATAACGCAACACATCTTGCTGCCCTGGGAAATCTTCTAAATATTCCGGTAACCAAACCGCCCAATTTTTAGAGGTGGATAGTTTATTGCCTTCTAAATTTAAAAACTCATTTGCTGGCACATTTTCTGGTAGAATATAACTGCCCTCGGCTTTTAACATGGCTGGAAATATGATACAATGGAATACAATATTGTCTTTTCCTATAAAGTGGACTAGCTTTGTGTCCTTATCTTTCCAATAGAGTTCCCAATTTTTTCCTTCGCGTGCTGCCCATTCTTTGGTAGATGATATATAACCTATTGGCGCATCAAACCAAACGTAGAGGACTTTACCTTCTCCACCTTCTGCTGGTACTGGAATTCCCCAATCTAAATCCCTTGTTACTGCCCTTGGGCGCAAACCATCGTCAATCCAAGATTTACATTGTCCGTAAACATTGGGTTTCCAATCTTTTTTATGCCCATCTAAAATCCATTCTTTTAAAAAGGCTTCGTGCTTATCTAAAGGTAAAAACCAATGTTTTGTCTGTTTTAAAGTCGGCACGTTTCCCGTTATTGCAGACTTAGGATTTATTAAATCCGTTGCATTATGGCTTGTGCCACAGTTTTCACATTGATCACCATAACTTTCTTCATTGCCACATTTTGGACACGTTCCAACTACAAACCTGTCTGCTAAAAACTGGTTGGCTTCAGCATCATATAATTGTTCTGATGTTTCCTCGATAAATTCACCTTTTTTATCTAAAGTCTTAAAAAACCCTGAAGCTGTTTCATGATGAATAGGCGCTGATGTACGCGAATAATTATCATAAGTAATCCC
The DNA here is from genome assembly GCF_040720935.1 of Algibacter sp. 2305UL17-15. Taxonomy (NCBI): domain Bacteria; kingdom Pseudomonadati; phylum Bacteroidota; class Flavobacteriia; order Flavobacteriales; family Flavobacteriaceae; genus Algibacter; species Algibacter sp. 2305UL17-15. The sequence continues at coordinate 430,421 of NZ_JBFDAE010000001.1, read as the reverse complement.
GAAATCTACAAACGATTTTTTAATAATCGCATGGTATTTATCAACAATATCTTGGGGAGATACACCTTCGTTCTTCGCTTTAATGGTAATGGGTACACCGTGTTCGTCACTCCCACCAATAAATGCTACATCATTTCCTGTTAAGCGTAAATAGCGTGCATAAATATCTGCTGGCACGTAAACACCCGCTAAATGCCCAATATGAATTGGCCCGTTTGTATATGGAAGTGCGGTGGTAATGGTATATCGTTTTGGCTTGTTCATCAATCTATAAAAATTAAATTTAAATGTCATTGCGAGGCACGTCCCAATAACTATCGGGAGTGGCAATCTCGTGAATTGAAGTTCTAATTCAACAGATTCCTGTGCTTCGCTCGGAATGACACTTTATTTTGAAGCCGTAAAAGTACACATTTTGAGGGCGATTTAGAAAAAAGTATGAAACAAAAAGATTAGTTCAAAGTACACTACTTGACTTCAAGTTATCTTGAATTTGCTTTCATATTTTTTTGAAGTCTGAATGTAATTTATGAGATCCCGCTCTTCAGCGGGATTAGTTCAACTAACAATACTTAGTACGCCCTTTGGGCTTCTAAGTATTGAGTTTCACTAAAAAAATGTACATTTACATTATGTCTAAAAACCTACTAATATTAAGCTTGTTTTGTGCTGTTTTTTTCTTTGGAAATCAATTGGGGTTCTCGCAAAATGAGGCATTATCTAAAAACGAAATGAGTTTGAAACAACCACCATACTTAAAAACAGGCGATACTGTCGCTATTGTAGCTCCAGCAGGAATTTTAAAAAACAGACAGGGGGAAATCAATAAAGCCAAGGCATTACTTAAAAGTTGGGGGCTGCATGCCGTGGTTGGCAAACATGTCTTTAATCAAGGACGGCATTTTGCTGGAACGGACGACGAACGCTGTGAGGATTTCCAAAACGCCTTAGACGACCCCAAAATTAGTGCCATTTGGTGTGCTAGAGGCGGTTATGGGAGTGTTAGAATCTTGGACAAGTTAGATTGGACGACATTTAAACAACATCCAAAGTGGATTATTGGATACTCTGATATTACTGCGCTTCATAATGAAGTCACCAATTTAGGAGTGCAATCCATTCATGCCATGATGTGTACCAGTTTACAAGATGATGCTGAAACCATAAAGGAAACTATTGCAACATTTAAAGATGCTATTTTTGGTAAACCTTTAAATTATACCTTAAAAGGTTCTAAATACAACAAATCCGGAACAGTTTCCGCTCCTTTAACAGGCGGTAATTTAACCATGTTGCACACCATGTTGGGTTCAAACAGCAGTATAGATACTTCGGGGAAAATTTTGTTTATCGAAGAAATAGGCGAATATAAATACCATATAGATCGCATGTTACAAAGTTTAAAACGTGCAGGCTATTTTGATAATTGTAAAGGTGTTATTGTTGGAGATATAACGAAAATAAAAAGGAACACTACACCTTGGGGCACTTCTATTGAACAATTGATTTTGGATGTTTTAGCAGATTATGATTTCCCTATTGCTTTTAATATGCATGCAGGACATGCTAAAGATAATAGAGCGTTGATTTTAGGTAAGATAGTCCATTTGGACGTAACTCAAAACCAATCCAAGGTTGTCTTTAAAGATTAAAATGTTAAATCACATGAACTAATTCTCCTATAAGACTCCTGAAAAAGACTTCAAATTACCGTCTAAACGCCCATGCTTACTAGTCCTTTCGTCGGACAATTATGCTTCTTAAGGGCAACCCTGTCGTTTGGACGGTGAATAGCATACGCACGACTAATTTTTTTTAGAACTATTGAAATATGCTATAATCTTGTACATATATTAATAATATTAAAACCCCAAAAATGATGAAAAAATTACAATTATTATTCGTAGCTATGATGCTTTTATTGTCTGTTGACGTAAAAGCTGATGACAAAATCAATTCAAACCTAGACTTAAACAATCCTGATGTTAGGAAATGTTTATTAGACGCTTCTAAACAAGAAGGTTGGGATTTGAAATCGGCTTATTTTAACGCTGATAATAAATTAGTTATAGTTTTCGATAAAGACAATAACACAAAAACTTACAAGAGTAAGTAATTAATATTTACCGTTTCGTTTACATTTTTTAATAGTTAATGAAACATGTAATTAAAGCCAACTATTCCTTTGTGTTTAGTTGGTTTTTTATTTCTATGAGTTTGCGTTATACTCCAAATTGAGTTAAGTGATGGTCTAAATGTTTGTAAAACATATTATTCCATTCTTGCTTTGTTAACTTTCCAAAGGAATGGGATTCCTTGCCGTCAAAATAGTTTTCTCCTAAACTTTGTGTTTTCTCTAAATAATTAATAAGACGCTCTTTTTCGACTTCAAAATTTCTGGCATCTACAATTAAAAATTGTGGTGCAGTTCTGCTATTCTTCTTGTATGGCTTTTCTCCAACAACAGTATTTTTAACAAACAGTTTTAGCATCAATTTTGCAAAACCGTTTGGTTTTTTGTGTTTGTCTTCAAAAGCCATTTCGTAAGTGACGTTGCAATGCGCTAACATTTGGTCTGCACTCATTTTTCCCCATAATGGCTTGGTTGAGGGTTCTAATTTATTAATTCTGCTGATAAGTGCGTTGGTTTCGTTTAAATCGAAGATGTTTTTCATTGATTGATGACATTTAAAATTGAAACGCCAATTTACAAAATGCTAATGAAATCTAATATTGTAGTTCCAGAACTTTTTCAGCTGTTTTAGTCCAAATAACTATCTTCCCTTTAGAATTTGAAGTCACGATGTAATTACCATCTGGACTCCAATCAATACCCCACAAATAGTCATCAGTTGATTTTGATTCAACACATAGCGTTCCTTTTTTATTCCAAATTCTAAGCGCATCACTTGCTGTTGCTAATTTTTTGCCGTTTTTATTCCAACGTAAATTTCTATACTCAACAACACCCCCTACAATTTCCTTTAATTTTTTACCTTTAGCATTCCAAAATTGAACACGTTTATTTTCTGCTTTTTCCAAATCGCCATAATCCCCAACTGCAAAATAGTTACCTGATTTATGCCACTCCAAACAAAGCAAAATAACTTCTTCACTTCTTGGTTTGAACATATTTAAAGTATCTCCTAAATGATTAAAAACACCTATTTCAGAACCAACAGTTACCAATACATTTTTTTTAGGATGCCAGTCCAATCCTGCAACTCCTTTTTTATCGGCTCTAAATCTACTTACCAATTTACCATTCACATCAAAAACTGAAACAAAATCTTCAAACTCTGAAACTGCTAAAAGTGTTCCATTATAATTCCAATCCAGTCCTCTAAAACTATTTTTTAACCCTTTTAAATTCGTCCACTCTTCAGAATCTAAATCCAGAATTTTAGCCTTAAAAGTGCTACTTTGGGTAATAACCGCAAGCTTGTTTTGAAAAGGATGCCATTTTAATCTACTTAAAATAACATCTTTAACAGGAAAAGTTTTTAATAATTTAAACGTTTTTCCGCTAAAAATCTTTAAATCACCTTGATCTCCTCCAACTGCTATAAAGTTACCATTTGGACTCCATGCAACTGTCCAAAGTATGCCCTTGTCTTGAGTATAACTTTGAGTTAGGCATAAGCATAAAATTATTTTAATAATAGATTTTAACATTTATCATCATTTACCCATTCAATACTAACTTCAAACTCAATAGCATCAGATATGGTATCGTTTTTAAAAGTAGACAATATCCCTTTAGTTTTATAAACAATATTCCAAAGTGTTCTATCAATAATAAATTTAGTGTTCATAACTGATTTACCAACTGAATTTGTAATTGTAGCACTAAATCTAATTTTGTTTTTAATGTGCTTAATCGTTAAATCTGCAAGAACATCAAAAGTATTTTTTCCTTTATCAATGGCTTCTACGATTTCTAGTTTGGCATTTGGATATCTATCAACAGCAAAAAATTCTGCTCCTTTTAAATGGTTTACCAACATTTCATTATACTTCCCATCGGTATTTATAATGGTACTCATATCAATCATGAAATTACCTCCTATTAATTTATTCCCTTTAGTGACAATTGTTCCATTTCTAAAAGTAACGGTTCCATAGTGTTTGTTAAATTTAAAAAGATTAGACCCTGTCCATTTTACCATGCTTTTATTGGTGTCAATTGGCAACTTCATTTGAGCATTAACTGAAAACGTAAGTCCGAAGACTGCTAACATAATTAATTTTTTCATGATATTTGTTTTTGATAAAACTATAAACACCTGCTCTGTAATTTGTGAAAAAAATGTAAAAGAAGTGTAAAAAAGGTGTAAAAAGTTGTACAGTTTTGTTTATTTGGCTACTTTTTGAAAACATGAAACAAAAAACACTTTTATATCTTTTAGCAGGAATAACAATTCTTGGTTTTATACTGTCAAGTTTTCAGGAACACAATAAATTAGATAATTTCTCTAAAACGGTAAAAGTAGTTCTAAGGAATGCTGGAAACAAGTTGCTTTTGGCTAACAACGATTCAACATCATTAATTTTACCCATAAAAAAGTTAAATGAAAATAGTTATGAAATAGCTTTTCAACAGAAGCTATCCATATCTCCAGATAGTTTAGTAGAAATTATAAATACCAGTTTAAAATCTGCCAATTTACCAAAACGCTACATTGTTGAAGTTTTAAATTGCCAAACCGAAGAAGTTTCATATAGCTATAAAATCAGTTTTACTGTTGAAAAAAATATCATTCCATGTTCTGGAAGAATATTACCTACAGATTGTTATAAAATAAACATCGAATTTTTGAACAATAATCCATTTTTAAATTCAAAAACACCTTATATTCTATTTGGAATTATTATATGTCTTCTAATTATTGCCTTTAAGTATTACAACAAAAAACCAAAAACAAAATCATCTACAAGTGATACGTCATACACAAAAATTGGAAATTACAAGTTTTATGAAACGCAACATAAACTAGTTAAAGATACTATTGAAATCCAATTGTCGACTAAAGAATGTGAGCTTTTAAATATGTTGAGCGAACATCAAAACGAAGTGATAAAACGTGGCGTTTTGATTAAAGAAATTTGGGAGGATAATGGCGTTTTTGTAGGACGAAGTTTAGACACATTTATTTCGAAACTCAGAAAAAAGTTTAAAGATGACAATTCTATAAACATTATAAACGTACATGGTGTAGGGTATAAATTAGAAGTGAATTAACATGCCATTTTAGGATTTATTAAAAGAAGAATGCATTATTTTGGTTGAAAAAATCAAAGCAGGATATTACTAAGGATTTGGTTTTAGCAGAAACTGATACTATCATTACATATTTTTCAGATGAAGATACTTATCAGAAAAACAGGGTATTTAGCCCTTGGAAAACTGTTTTATTCAAAACCCGAATTGCAACAAGCCCTACTTTCAACATTAAAAGAATTATTATCTTCTGATTCTGAAAAAGTGCAACCAACCGTTATAAACGCTGTAGGAGAAATTGGGAAATTCCACTTTAATCAAGTCCCATACTTTTTTTTGATATTGGTTTATTTGATGAACATCATTCACTAAGAAATGGAGTATTTGGCCCCAGGAAATTTAGTCGTTTTTATCCATAACCATTTAATGTCCAGTTTTTTACAAATTTATATCGTATCTTTAAACTAAACCCAAAAAGTTTTTCAAGACTTTTATTTAAAACTCATATGTTATGAAAAAAGCATTTTTGTTGATACTAGCAGTAGTATTAATATCATGTGGTTCAAAGAAGAAACATGTAGAATTCGATCCCAAAAAAAGTAAAAATCAAGTACCTCAAATTGACCCTAATTCCTTGATTCAAATCGTTACAAGAGATTCCTATAAAGAATCTGTTGCCGATTTGAAACATCAAGCTGAAAAGGTTAAAGCATATAACGACCAAAAGAAAGCTATTAGAGATGAATTGAATAAAATCAGGAAAGAAACTGACCAACAGATAGAACTAATTTCATATTTAACCGAACTGGAGGGTTTTCAGAACGCCTTGTTACTGGTCCTCTCCGAAAAAACCCATGCAAAACATAGAGCATCCCCAAAAAAAAGAAGTACCTCTTACATGAAGCGGAATATCAATAATTTGACTGAAAACTTATAGAAGACATGGCATACACTTACGTTCCTATAACTCCTAATATATTTGGCATCCCACAAAGAGTGCCGCGTAAAGGCATAAAAACTTTAGATGATCTGAATAAAGAAATTACCGAATGGTCCAGTAAAGTTGGAGAAGATAGTCAATTGCAAAACGTTAATCTTCAAAATGCTCTACAAAGGTTACAGCAAGTTATACAAACCATGACCAATGTATCCAAATCACACCATGACACGCAAAAGGCCATTATTAATAACATAAAATCTTAGTGAGCTTAATTGTGGGTTTGGAATACAAACAAATTACTGAGAATCTTCCTATTTAGACTTCCCAACAAAGGTCGCATGATATTTCATTTGCGTTAACATCCGTTTGCTTTAAACAAAAACCATACGGGTTTGATGACTAAATTTGAATATAATTCTAAAATTACACTCATGAAAAAAGAACCCGAAGATTTCGAAATAGTAAAAGACAAAAAGGACGATAAAGGCAATTACATCTTTCAAAAAGACAACATCACTAAAACTGGAGCAGTAATAGTCATCGTATTTTTAATAATTTTAGTAATTGCAGTAATTTTATCTGGAGTATTGACAGATTTTACCAAATAAGCCTTTTAAAACCGCAACTCCTTCTGCAATTGTTCGTAGGCCATTTGCACTTGTCTGAATTCTTATTCATTTGAGAAAGAATAGAAAACTATTTTTTCGTCCAATATATTATAAAGAATATCCCAACCTTTCTTTCTTTTTAAAATATTAATTTTGCTTTTGCTATTTCTTTTAATAGGTTTTTTTGTTTCTAAAAAACCTTTAACATCTTCAGAACTAATTAATTCTGAAATGACTCTATAGGGTTTTTCATCTTTAATCTTCCTTAAAGGTTTTACATTAACTGTTTTAATATACTCTCCAGAATTAGAAAAGCGAGTCATATAACTCTGTTTCTTTGAGTTAATAGACAACTCGAAATATTCTTTAAACACGTTAAAGTGTAAAATTCTTTGATGGGGAATGTTATGAACCTTGAATCCGGATTCTTTCGCTAAGTTTTGAGGCAGCCCTTTTAAAACCTCAAATTCTTTTTTTCCATTAAAATTATATCCTTTGATATAATAGCCTTGATAGGTTGATCCAATCCTTTTAAACTCTTTATCTCCATAGAGACCAAACACATAAGCTTTTTGGCTATCTAAATCTAATTTCAGTTTCCCAAAAGCACTTAATCTATGATGAAAAGACCCTCTCGAGCTAGTTCCAGTACCTACTGTTTTTAGAGAAAAATCACCTAAACTCGAATATCGCGCTCCAAATATTTCAATGTTGTTATTAGATGGTCTAATATGCTTAGAGCCGATAGAAAAATTAAGCGTAAATTGATTAGCTATTTTTCCATCAGATTTATTTAATGCCACTACATGGTATGTATGATTATCAGATTCAAAATTTAAATCTTTCCTGCTCATATAAATAAAACCTCCTTTTTGGTCTGAAAATTCCCAAGATGTTTTATCTATATCATCTTCTTCAATTATTTGAGGTAAGTCTAAAATCACTTCAGTTCTATTAAATTCAGCATGATCAAACTGATATAAAGTGTAGGTTTTTTTTGGATTCTTGTTTTTCCGACTCTTCTTTTCTTTCTCAACACACAACATATTGTAGTAATCATCATCTACAAATGAATTTTCAATAGATTTGCCCTTGTAATCTTTATATTTTACATCATGGGTTTTAATATTTTTATCCTTTTTAATTTGAGTAAAATGGCCTTTTCCTGCACCAAACGATGTAGTTATTTTAAACTCTTCGTGATAAAAATAATCTCCAGAACGAGATGCCAATATAGGATTCCCCGACCCTGTATCTAACTGATCTTTTTTTATTGGCATACTATATATTAAATTCAAATCGTTGTCAAAATAATGCACTTGCCATTTTAATTTTTTTGAATATGCAGCTTTTTCTTTTCCTGTCTTAACTATAAACCCATTTTCGCCTAGGTCTATAAAATTTAACAGTACACATGATTTATCCAATGCGACTTCTGCTGTACTATTTTGGGCAAATAAAGAAAAACTTCCCAGTAATAAAAATAATATTATTCTAAAGCTCATAGTTGTTATGTTAAGGTAAAAATTAATTATTATTTAGACTAAAAAAAATAAGAAACAGTAAATGTGAAATAAGAATCTTTTCCCGAAATCTCTATTATAGGAGAAGTGTCAAGTGCCCTTCTGTAAGGGTCTGTTATGCCATAGTAATATCGTAAGCTGGCCATGAGGTTTTCTTGATATTGAACATTTAAACCAAGTGCTGCATATAAGTTAAATGAAATCGTATCATTACCGCTTAAAGTGTCAAATTGCAAACGTGATGCTGGTACATACAGTGGATCTAGCAAATAGAGTTCTTTAGATTCATCTACAATCCTGTAATCGTGATAAAATTCGAAAGAAGGGCCGAGAGTTACTCCAAATTTAAAGTCCTCTTTGATTAAATAAGAGTAATTATAAAAGAAGGGTACGCTAATTCTTTCTAATTTAAACTTAACATCCTCCGGGGCAGATGATTCCGTTTCTCTACCTACGAACTTAACAAAATGTGCACTATAATTCATTTCTACAAAAAGTGCTGAACGTTCATTGAATTCTCTTGTGGCGATAAGGCCAATAGTATAGCCTATACTTGATTTTGAAAATAACCAACTTGCATCAGTTATATAATTTGTGGCTCCAACTGTTATGCCTAATCTATCTTCCTGAGCAAAAAAATTAAAGGAATACAAGAACAACACTAGAACTAAAACATTTCTCATTTTTATTATAAATTTTGGCTAATATATAAAATCGCTTACTATATTAGCCTAAAATTACTTACAATGAGAAAAATAATATTAGCCTTGTTTTCATTAGTGTTTTTAACTTGTGAAGTTGTTAATATAGATTACCTAAAACCTATTATGATTACCAATGAACCTTCAAGCGTTCTAACCAATTCGGCTATTTTAGGAGGTCGTGTATTAGGAGAAGGCGGTCAAGATATTACTGAATACGGTTTAGTTTTCAGCGAAACTTTCCCACCGACAATTGCCGATAATAAAATAATAGAAGGCGAACGTATTGGTGCTTTTGCAAAGAGGTATGAAGATTTGAAATCCCATAGCACATATTATTGTTCTGCATATGGCATTAACGAAACTGGTGTAGGATATGGTCAAATTTATGAGTTTACAACTAATTCGGAGCCTGTTTGTAATCCTGTTAACAACAATTTCATCAATTTAGGACAGAGTAGTATCCCAATAAATGATGTGGTTTATAAAAATCCGTCTGGTTTTAATGATGGAAATGTTCAATTTCAAACAAGAACATCATCTTCTACTTTATACATCACATTACAATTCAATGAACTTAACGCAGACTTACCCTTAACTGGAGAATATATTACGGTAAGCACTTTTGATAATCAATCCATAAGATCTAATAGAGAGGTTAAACTTGATATTACAGATTTTGGATTTGGGAGTTTAGGTGGTGCATATGCTGGAGCTGGAGAAAAAATATATCTTGAAAATAATGGTGCTAATACTATTAACTTTATATTTTGTGATGTTGAAGTAAATTCCAATTACACTTTAAATGGAAAGTACACTTATATTCCTTAATCATTAAAACCGCAACTCCTTCTGCAATTGTTCGTAGGCCATTTGCACTTGTCTAAACTTTTCTTCAGCACCTTCTTGATGTTCTTTTCCTAGATGGATCACCTTATCTGGATGGTATTTTTTTGCCATTTTTCGATAGGCTTTCTTAATTTCATCTACTGTGGCACTTTTATCTATTTCCAAGACTTTATAAGCATTATCCCTGCTGTTATAAAACATGGCTTTAATGCTTTCATAATCTCTGGAATTAATGCCCAAATAGCCTGCCATGGTATAAATTTGACGTTCTTCATCTTGAGTAACCGTGCCATCTGCTTTTGCTATTCCGAATAAAAAATGCATCAACTGTAAACGCGATGGATGATCCATCATCTGGCGAATTTGCAAACACACAGGTCTTACAGAAACGTTTTGTTTGCTAATACCTTTAAACAATTTAAAGGCATTATTTGCACGTTCCTTTCCGTACATATTTAAAAACTGCTGACGCACAAAATCCAATTCACGCTGATCTTGCTTACCATCGGCTTTAATAACCACAGAGGCTAACACCAATAAACTCACTTCAAAATCTCCCGATTGTGTTTGCGGGCGTTGTCTTGGTTGTCTTCTATAAGTTGGTCGTCCTCTACGTGATTTTCCTTGCTCTAAAAATGGACTATCCTTTCCATCTGCCATTGCATCAATAACACTTCCTAATGCTAATCCTATTATGGCGCCAATTGGTCCGCCAAACGACCAGCCCAAAGAAGCACCTATCCATTTTGAAAACCCCATGTAAGTTATAGATTTTAATTATGACCAAATATAATATTAGTTAGTTGATATTTATACCATATTGTTACACAAATGGTATCTTTGTAACTCAAGAATGTTAATTATTAAAATTTAAAAATATGTATCCAGCAGAATTAGTAAAACCAATGCGTGAGGATTTAACCAATGTTGGTTTTGAAGAATTACAAACTGCCGAAGCGGTTGATGCTGCTTTAGCAAAAGAAGGCACTACTTTAGTGGTGGTAAATTCGGTGTGTGGTTGTGCAGCAGCAAACGCAAGACCAGGCGCGAGAATGAGTTTACAAAATGTTAAAAAACCAGACCATATAACAACTGTTTTTGCAGGCGTTGACAGAGAAGCCGTTGATAAAGCAAGAGAGCATATGATTCCGTTTCCTCCAAGTTCACCTTGTATGGCATTGTTTAAAAATGGCGAATTGGTGCACATGCTAGAGCGTCATCATATTGAGGGCAGACCTGCAGAACTTATTGCAGAGAACTTGGTGGATGCTTATAACGAGCATTGTTAGAAAAAGCCTATTGCAAGGAAGCAAGAATTATGATAATTTCATAAATTTAGCTATTTATTAAACAGATTCCCACGCTTCGCTTGGAATGACAAAAAAAAATTAAACCACGATTAATTCGTGGTTTTTTTATGCTATTAATTTTCATTATACTAATTTTGAGACATGATGAAATTGCTTTCGTATCCTGTATCTGTTATTTACTATTTGTGTTTTGGGTTAACGCTAGTTCTGTTTCATCCTATCCAATGGGTTTGCTTTAATCTATTTGGCTATAGCACACATCAAAAAAGTGTTTATCTTTTACAATGGAGTTTAATGCGGTGCGCTAATATTTTAGGAACGCGTTTTTCATTTAACAATCCACATAAGATAGATACCAATCGCCCTCTTATTATTGTGGCGAATCATCAAAGTTTGCATGATATTTATCCAATTACTTGGTACATGCGCAAACACTCCCCAAAATTTATCAGTAAAATAGAATTAGGAAAAGGCATCCCGAGTGTATCCTATAATTTGCGACATGGAGGCGCTGCCTTAATAGACCGAAAAAACCCAAGACAATCCTTACCCGCACTTATGAAATTTGGCGAGTATATTGAAAAAAACAATTATGCCGCCGTCATTTTTCCAGAAGGTACTCGAAGTAAGGATGGTACACCAAAACCTTTTCAAACTAAGGGTTTAGAGATTTTATTTAAAAAAATACCGTCCGCACTCGTTGTTCCGGTAACCATAAATAATTCTTGGAAAATGTTGCGTTATGGAAAATTTCCAATGGGCTTGGGCAATCATCTAAAATTTACAGTACATAAACCCTTAGAATTGGCTATATTTGTTAATAAGCAGGAGTTAATTGATACGATTGAATCCACTATTAAAAATGATATTGAACCTTAAAATCTTTAACATATGTCTTTAAAAAACAAGAGATTAGAAGTGATGCAGTTTTTGGAAAAAGACGTGGACGCATTGATGGAAAAATACTTAATTCCTATTGATAGCATATGGCAGCCCACAGATTTTTTACCGAATTCTGAAGTTGAGGACAGCGCCTTTTTTGAAGAAGTAAGAGAAATTAGAGCTTTAGCCAAGGAACTACCATATGATTTTTGGGTGGTTTTAGTAGGTGATATGATTACTGAAGAAGCATTACCAACCTATGAATCTTGGTTGATGGATGTTGAAGGTGTAGATCAAGTAACCGAAGGTGGAAACGGTTGGTCTAAATGGGTAAAACAATGGACTGCTGAAGAAAACAGACACGGTGATGTTTTAAACAAATACCTCTATTTATCGGGACGTGTAAATATGAGAGAAATTGAAATAACCACGCAACATCTTATTGCTGATGGTTTTGATATTGGCACAGATAGAGACCCTTACAAAAACTTCGTCTATACCAGTTTTCAAGAACTAGCGACTTATGTGTCGCATAATCGTGTGGCAAAATTGGCGAAAGATAAAGGCAATAAGCGTCTCTCTAAAATGTGTAAAATCATTTCTGGAGACGAAATGCGACACCACCATGCTTATTCTGAGTTTGTGGAGCGTATCTTTAAAGTAGATCCTAGCCAAATGATGATGGCTTTTCATTATATGATGAAACAAAAAATTACCATGCCAGCACACTTTTTAAGAGAATCTGGGGGTAAAACAAGTTCTGCTTTCGAAGAGTTTTCTAATACCGCACAACGAATTGGTGTTTATACCTCTACCGATTATGTTGATATTTTACAAAAACTGATTGAACGCTGGGAAATTGATAAAATAACTGGTTTAGATGATGAAGCTGAAAAAGCAAGGGATTACCTCATGAAACTACCCGCTAGAATGTATCGTTTATCTGAACGCATGAAGGTTCCAGAAAACTCGTTTCAGTTTAAATGGGTTGCTCCTGCGGTTATAAAATAAAATTCCAAAAAAAGAATTTCAAACTTATAATAATTAGATTCCTTTCGACGTATCGAAAGGAATTTTTATTTTTACCCAATGCATACTTCCGAAGACATCATAAACAAAACCATCCTTTTCGTAAAAGAAACTTTAACTAATGCTGAAGGTGGACACGATTGGTTTCATATAGAGCGGGTTTATAAAAACAGTTTATTAATTGCTAAAAAAGAGCCTGTTGATTTATTTATAGTTTCTCTAAGCGCTTTATTGCACGATATTGCCGATAGCAAATTCCATAATGGCGATGAAACTATTGGCCCTAAAATAGCACGGGAATTTTTATTTAAACTGAATGTAGATTCCAAAGTTATTGAACATGTCATAAAAATTATTGAGAATATTTCATTTAAATCTAGCCTATCAGCAGGCAGGGGTAGAAATGAGGCTCAAAAATTTAAATCGCTCGAATTGGATGTGGTTCAGGATGCCGATAGATTGGATGCCATTGGTGCCATTGGAATCGCAAGAACATTCAATTATGGAGGATTTAAAAACAGAGCACTTTATAATCCTGAGATTAAACCTCATCTTAATATGACTTCGGAAGAGTATAAATCTTCCACAGCGCCTACCATCAATCATTTTTACGAGAAATTATTACTCCTGAAAGATAAAATGAATACCAAAACAGGGAAACAACTCGCAGATAAACGACATGATTTTATGGAACTTTACCTAAATCAGTTTTATAGCGAATGGGAAGGCAATGCTTAAGCCGAATGTTGTATAATATGCTTTATTTCCTTTCTATAATTAGAAGCACTTTTGCCTGTAATCTCATTAAACTGCTTGTTAAAATGCGAAAAATTGTTGAAGCCACATTCAAAACAAATATCAGCAATACTCATTTGGCTTTCGTTTAATAGTTTGGTGGCATGTACCACTCTATATTCGTTAACCACTTTGGTAAACGTTTTACCCGTTGCCTTTTTAAAGTATCTACAAAACGCAGGCACCGTCATACTTACTTCATCTGCGATGTCGTCTAAACTAATATGTTCTTGAAAATTCTTGTTGACATATTTAAATATCATGGCAATTTTAGCACTGTCTTGGGCTTCAGCTTCAAAAACAACACCATCGGCATTTAAAATATCGTAATCATCTGTAAGCGCTAAGTAATTTAGTATTTCAAGAAACTTTGTAACACGCTCTAAACCTTGAAAATCCATTAAGCTATCAATTTTAGGGCCTATAACCTTTTTGGCTTCAACCTTAAACCGAATGCCTTTTTTTGCACGCTCAAACAAGGAACGTACATTCGACATTTCAGGAATACCTTCAAAATCATCTCCCAAAAAATTAGATTTAAACTGTATGGTGGTTTCCGTTCCGTTTGCGGTTAACCTATCCGTAAACCCGTTATGTGGCAAATTGGCGCCAATTAATATGAGTTGACTGTTATTAAAATACGAGAGATGATTTCCAATATGGGTTTTTCCCTGACCTTTATTGACGTAAACCAGCTCTAATTCAGGATGAAAATGCCAATAGGCATCATTTCTGTCCACCTTCTCCAAGTGCTGCTTTACCAATATGGAACTTCCAAAACTGGGCGTAAGTTTCTTAAGTGTAGGTTTCTTAGTAATCATTGTAGGCGCTTTTATAACAAATTTACTATTTATTATGCATACATTATATATTCAATTACCACAAATATATGCTATATTAACTTAACACATAGTTAACATTGATTTAACAGTTAATATAGCATATAAACTAGCCAAATTTGATGTTTTCTACATCACACATCGCCTCTATCTTTGCCCTGTAAAACGTTATAAAAACCCAAATTATGAAAAACGTATTGAACAACTCAAAAAAAGCAATTTTAATGGTAGCAATGATGGCTACGGTTATAGGTAACACAAATGCCTCTGAAAATCATGATATTAAAGATGCTAAAAGAACTGCAATTACATTAACAAATGTAAAACAGGGCAATCTCTTAACAATTAAAGACGCTTATGGTATCACTCTTTATACAGAGCAAATAAAGGAAGAAGGTATGTATTCAAAAGGCTTTGATTTATCTGAATTGCCAAACGGCGATTACGTTGTTGAGCTTGATAAAGATGTGGAAATTAAAATGATCCCTTTTACAGTTGAAGACAATACTGTAGTTTTCAATAAAGCAAAGGAAGAGACATTTTTTAAGCCAGTAACAAGAGTTAAAGAAAATCTAGTTTATGTTTCGAAATTAGCATTAGACAATGAAAATCTTGATGTATCTATTTATTTAGAAGGAAATAGAGTTTCTTCAAATGATTACGAATTGGTTTATTCAGAAAATATTAAAAATGACATAAGTCTAGAACGCGTTTATAAATTACCTAGAGAAGGTAACTATAAGGTAGTCTATCACTCTCAAGGTAGATCTTTTACAGCATACATTAATAATTAATTAATGTCTTATTTAGTTTAGTTTAGTTGGTAAAGTGGGCTGTGGTGGCCCACTTTTTTTGTTTTATAGTATCTCCTCAATTTCATCAACATCCACTAAGCGGCTAATCCCTTTATATCTTCAATTTTTTTTGCCCTTCTTTATATGTATCAGTACAAAATCTTATGAAATAATATATGCTATTTAACCTAAAATTGATGTAAAATTAATAGATAAAATAGCGCATAAATTAGTCAATATCAATGTTTTATACAGTAAGTTTGTGTTATACATTTGTAGTGTTGAACGTTAAAAACGCGAATTATGAAAAACGTAATTAAACACTCAAAAAAAGGAATCTTAATGGTAACCATGTTTGCTACCTTATTAAGTTTCGCCAATGATGCTTCATTATTTAAAATAAAAAATGACGCTGAAAGAACCTCCCTTACTTTATATAATGTAAAGCAAGGAAACCTATTATCTATTAAAGATACCAATGGTGTGATTTTGTTCAAAAATTATATACAAGGATCAGGAACTTATACAAAAAGTTTTGATCTAACCGCATTACCAAATGGGACATATGTTTTTGAAATTGATAAAGATTTAGAAATAAACACGATACCTTTTACTGTAAAGTCTAATAATGTACTTTTTGATAAAGAAAAGGGGGAAACAATCTTCAAGCCTATGGTACGCATTAATGACGATATGGTTTATGTCTCAAAACTTTCCTTAAATGAAGACCCTTTTGAGATTGAGATTTACTTTAAAGGATTGAACGGTTCTGAACTCATGTTTGCCGAAACCATTGAGAGCACTAAAACTATCGAAAGAATCTACAAACTAGGGGGCTTAGATTTTGGGTCTTATAAACTTGTATTTCATACAGAAGGTAGAGAGTTTATCAAGTACATTAATTAAAGTCTAAATACCTTATTTAGAGTTGGATGTTAAAAGTGGGCTGTGGCGGCCCACTTTTTTTTGTTTCATACTTTACTGATTATTAAATTTTTACAAGTTTTAGACTGTAAAAAGAAGCATGTAGTTAAATAAGCAATTTATATTCTGTTTTTTTAAGCAACAGTTTCCCTCCTAATAAGGAGGGATTAAGGGAGGTGTTGAGCTATTCTTATTCAAACCCTATAAATTAATTTGTCCATATCTGACACAGGTTAAACCTACAGTAGTTAATATTTACAATGCTGATGATATTGAAACTGGTTTTGAACCTATACCTCCTCGTTTTGTGTTATAGTTTCTAATGAGTTTTTAAAAGTATTGTTTAATTCGCATTTGAAGACATTTTAACAATACACCACTTAATCCCCTCTTCTTTAGAGTAGTAACTCATACCAATAAAAGTTTCACTCTTAGAAGGAAGGTCTTTAGATTAGAACAGTTTTAACTGTCCATTTTTAAATTGCTCATGTAAATCACAATTAAGCTTAGGCATTGCTTTGTCTTTAAAATATTTTTGTTTCGCTAGTTTTACAAGATCGTTTATTTGTTTTGCTATGTTACCTTCTCCCCGCATCCTGGTACCATATCTGGAATCATTTAAAGTGCCACCATGGCAATTTTCAATTTGATGCAATACTTTTTCGGCACGATCGGGCATTGTTTTTTTAATCCAATTGGTAAAAATTGCGCCTATCGCTCCGTTAAGTCTAACAATGGTATGCCCAATGGAACTTGCGCCGTTTTCAGCAGCAGCTTTAGCCAATGGCAATATTTCGTGGCTATTTATCGATGGAATTATTGGCGCTAGCATCACATTTACGGGAATACCATTTTCACTTAAAGTCTTTACAGTTTCCAAACGTTTTTTTATGGTTGCAGTTCTAGGTTCTAGAATTCGTCTTGTGTCTTCACTTAAAGATGTAATGGAAACATTAACGCCTACTAAATTGTCTTTTGCTAGGGTTTTAAGAATATCAATATCCTCCAATATTCTTGAATTTTTTGTAATAATTCCAACAGGGTGTTTGTATTTTAAAAACACTTCTAAACATCGTCTGGTAATTTTATAAATTTTCTCAGCAGGTTGGTAACAATCCGTATTTCCAGACATCACGATTGGGTGTGCTTTCCAACTTTTCTTTTTAAGCAGTTGCTCCAAAAGTTTTGGTGCGTCTTTTTTTACCAAAATGCGTCTTTCAAAATCCAACCCTGCGCTATAGCCCCAAAATTCATGTGAGTTTCTAGCGTAACAGTAAATACAACCATGTTCGCAACCTTGATAAGGATTCATACTGTAGCCCATTCCAACGTCGGGACTTTTTACTTTATTAACGATGGTTTTTGGAAATACTTCTAGGTATTGTGTTTTATTTTTATCGGCTATTTCCCCTTCTTTTTGGCAGAACTCCAGAAAATCGTCACGCATTTCATGACTTAATTCGAAGAAACGATTGGGGACGTTTAGCTGTGCGCCACGTCCTTTTATAGGAGACTTGGGATTCATAATACTTAAAATTTAGGGTCCAAACTGGAGTAAGTAGCTCTATAAAGTTAAATATTTTTTAGGCTGAAAACTGTTAAAGCGGGGATGGGTTATTAACAAACTGGATTTTATACTAGAAAATACTATAAATTCGTTTTAACACTTAAAGAAGTAACGATATGCTATACTTAATTAGCAGTACATCAAGATCCGGGAAGACCATACTTGCAAAGAAACAGCATGTAAAGAACATGGTCTAAACTATTTTGACACCTCTAAAAATTTTGGGAACACTATTGATGCTGCCATAAAATATTTGATATAACAGCCTTGACTTTGTCAGAAAAAAAGCTAACTTCGTTTAACTAATGATAAAAAATATTGAAATACATTTTTTAACTTAAAAACAAAAAATCATGGGAAACAACCAAAACATTCAGGTTATTGAGAATCTTTACAACGCATTCTCAACAGGAGATATGCCTACAGTTCTTGGGTCTATGCATCCTGATATTGAATGGAACGAAGCCGAAAGTAATTCGCTTGCAGATGGCAATCCCTATATCGGTCCAGATGCAATTTTAGAAGGCGTATTTGCACGTCTTGGAGCTAACCATGAGTACTTTGGGTTACAGGATATTGAAATCCACGGTATGAATGGCAACAAGGTTTTAGCTACTTTACGATATGATGCTAAAGTAAAAGCAACTGAAAAGACCTATAACGCACAAGCTGCACATCTATGGACACTTAATAATGAAGGAAAAATTATTGCCTTTCAGCAATATGTGGATACTAAGAAGTTGGCAGACTCTGAAAAGTAATTTTTAATTGTATCGACTGATGTGTGTTAAAACAAACGAAAGACAACATTGACTATAAAAATAAGTGCTCATTCTAGCCTAGTTCTGAAAATCCTCGCAACTACTCATAGCTGAGACTGACAAGCAACCTCTCAAAAACCAAACCTCTACTCCCCCGGAAAATCAGCCTTTCGCTTCTCCAAAAAAGCAGTAGTGCCTTCATAAAAATCATCCGTTCCAAAACAATTCCCAAACTCGGTAATTTCGGTTTGAAATCCGTTAATACCATCTTTAAAATTAGCATTTATGGCTTTTATAGCAGAAGTAATTGCTACTGAAGAATTTCGCAGAATTTTACCAGCTATTTTTTCGCAAAGCGGTAATAATTCGTCTTGTGTGGTTACGTGGTTTACAAGTCCGAAGCCTAAAGCTTGGTTGGCATCAATCATACTTGCCGTCATAATTAATTCCATAGCGCGACCTTTTCCAATAAGTTGCGGTAAGCGTTGCGTGCCGCCATACCCTGGAATTACGCCTAGAGATACTTCGGGCAAGCCCATTTTTGCGTTATCACTAGCCACTCTAAAATGACATGCCATCGCCAATTCTAAACCGCCACCCAATGCAAATCCATTTACCGCAGCAATTACGGGTGTGGATAGGTTTTCAACAAAATCGAATAATAAATGTTGTCCGCTTGCTGCCAAATCTGTGCCTTCTTCGATGCTAAAATCTGCAAATTCGCTAATATCAGCTCCTGCTACAAAGGCTTTTTCGCCACTTCCTGTAATGATAATTACTTTGGTGTTTTTATCTGCATTGGCTTCCTTAAAAGCTTCATGCAATTCTTTAATAGTTTCTTGATTAAGGGCGTTTAACTTTTTAGGACGATTAATGGTTATGGTAGTAATGTTGTTTTCGGTATTGTAAAGTATATTATTGTAATTCATGCTTTTATTTTTTGGAGATCAATTATTGTCCTTTTGGAAATTCAACCTTAAAAACAGTCCCTCTTTCTGCTTCAGTAGTAAAAGAAATAGAACCTTTATAAGTCTCAACAATGTTTTTAACCATTGCCAAACCTAATCCCATACCGCTTGTTTTGGTCGTGAATTTTGGCTCGAATACTTTACTTTTATTTTCTTCTGAAACGCCTGAACCATTATCGGCAACCGTTATAATTACATTGTCTTCATCTTCCCCAACATTTACCAATACCTGAGGTGTTTTTTCATCTGGAATAGCCTGAATACCGTTTTTAACCAAATTGGTAACCACCCTAATTAACTGGGTTCTATCAAACTTAGCAATAATTTCCTCAGCATCTGAAGTGAATATGATATAATCCTCATTAAAAATATCTAAAGCTAGTTTTGTGATATTGACCACATTTAGTGTTTCATTTTTTTGCGCTGGCATTTTGGCAAAATTTGAAAATGCCGAAGCTATAGAACTCATCGTATCAATTTGCTGAATGAGTGTTTTGGTATATTCATCTACTTTGGTATGGATGTTTTCATCTGTTGGGTCGAACTTGCGTTGAAAATTTTGCACAGTCAAACGCATTGGCGTTAACGGGTTTTTAATCTCGTGCGCTACCTGTTTCGCCATTTCTCTCCAAGCTTGTTCCCGTTCGTTAGTGGCTAGTTTTACAGCACTTTCCTCCAACTCGTCAATCATACTGTTATAGGAGTTTACAAGCGTTGAGATCTCTTCGCTGGTATCGTCTATCACAATTTTTTCGTTACGTTTTTCTAATCGCGTCGTGTTAATTTTATCGCTGATGGTTTTTAGAGATTTGGTAATATACTTAGAGAGGAAAAAGGCAATGCCAATTGCCATAATCAATACAAAAAGGTAGGCGATACCCAATCTTCCCAAAAACTCATTGAGCTCTTTAGATAGAAAATCATCTTTTTCTAAATAGGGTAGATTTAAAATAGCGATGGGTTTGAATTTATTATCGTAGATGTAAGTGTATGAAGATTGGAAAGTCTCCCCATTTTCTCGATGTTTATCTACATGTCTATGGTCTGCCGTATGCGAAATAGCGTTTAGAATTTCGGTATCTATACATTTATCTTCTTCGTCTGGTTTTAAATTGGCTTTTGAAGTAATTAATAAACTGCCTTCCAAATCGTATAAATTTATTTGAAGCTTGTGAATATCGGCAATGTTGCTAATTTCATCCTTAAAAATTAACGGAATATTTCTGGTTTTTACTTCCCATGTATTTCTTCGACTATTTAATTCGCGTCTTAAATGGGTTTGGATATTTTGCTCTTTCCGCTCAAGCCTTTGTTTATGATAATCGGTAGTTTCTTCGCTATACTGATAAATTGCTACTGCTGCGATTAGGACTGATGCCAACAATACCAGCAGAATCATTACGATAAAAATACGGGTGCGTAAAGAGAGTTTTTTTAATTTCATCTTTTATTTTGAATGCATTAAATATAGCAATAATTGCACCAAAGAACTCCGTAATATTCCAAATACTAAAATTTCAAATAACAAAAAAGCGACTTAGTTAGATTGGGTTTCAAAGTTGGCGGATAGGTGCGCTAAGTCCCGATGCTTCGGGGGCAGCGGCATCCTTTTTTAAGATAATAAAATTAAACCTCCGGATTCTTCTCTCTAAAACGTTTATAAAGTTTGAAACCCAACATAATGAGCACCCCTAAAATAAAAATACCGATAACGCCCCAAATCCAGTTGATGGCACTTTTTAAAATGACAAGGAATATAACGGCAAACAGAATGAATGTTGCGCCTTCATTCCAAATACGCATAAAACTGGAGGATTTTTTTACGATGTCGTTTTGCAACTGTTTAAAATACTGATGGGTTTTTAAATGATATGCAAAGAGTAATATTATGAACCCTAATTTTACCTGCATCCACGGCATGTAAAACAGATTTGGATTAATATAGAATAGACTTAAGCCGAAAACTAAAGCCAAAATTGCCGATGGCCATGTGATGATGAACCACAAGCGTTTTGCCATGATTTTAAGTTGTTTTCCTAAAATTTCCTTTTCTGGGGAAGGTTTATGGAATGCTTCTATTTGATAGACGAACAATCTTGGGATATAAAACAAGCCTGCAAACCAAGTGATGACGAAGATAAGATGAAATGCTTTTAGATAGAAATATGCCATTTTAACTTACGGTTGCTGGAGTTTTAGCCCAATTTGTAATCCATTTGGATAATAAATCTACAAATTCTTGGTCGTCGTTTAAACATGGAATGGTTGTGAATTCCTTACCGCCCATTTCGTGGAAAATCTCTTGACCTTCCATGGCTATTTCTTCGAGTGTTTCCAAACAATCGCTTACAAATGCCGGCGTTACTATTGCCATATTTTTAATGCCTTCTTTTCCGAGACGTTCAATGGTTCTATCTGTGTAAGGCTGCAGCCACGGATCGAAACCTAAACGTGATTGAAAGGAGGTGGAATAGGTGCCTTCTTTTAATTTTAATTTTTCAGCCACCAAACGTGTTACTTCCAAACATTGATGTTTATAACAAAACTCATGGGCTTTACTTGGTGTGACACAACAACTTTTATCTCCCGAAGCATCGGGATTACAATGGGATTTTGTAATGTCGCTTTTACGGATATGACGTTCTGGTACGCCATGATAGGAAAACAATAAATGCTCGTAATTAGTACCTTTTAAATGGTGTTTTATGGAGTTTGAAAGCACCTCGATATAATCTGGTTTGTTATAAAAAGCTGGAACAGATTCTATCTTTAAATTCGGAAAATGTTCTTGGCGCAATTCTTCGGCTAAAACTAGAATAGTTTCGGTGGTTGCCATGGCGAATTGTGGATATAACGGAAATAATAAAACTTCGGCAACACCTTTATCTACCAATTCCTGAAGTCCTTTTTTAATGGTCAAACTGCCATAGCGCATTGCTAATGCCACAGGATATGCTACCTGTTTTTGGATTTTATGTTGAAGTCGTTCAGACAGTACAATTAGGGGAGAACCCTCATCCCACCATATTTTTTGATACGCCGCTGCAGATTGTTTTGGGCGTGTGTTTAAGATGACGCCTTTTACCAAAGCTGTTCGCGCCACTAGTGGAATATCGATAACACGCTCGTCCATTAAAAATTCGCCTAAATACTTTTTTACATCCTTTGGGCTTGGACTATCTGGCGAACCGAGGTTAACTAATAGAATTCCTTTTTTCATAGTTGCTTATTGATAGTGCAAAAATACGATACAAATTTTATAATAGCCTCATTATTTTACCGTTCACTCATTAATAAAAGGTATTCACGTATTTAAACACTTTAAGATTTCTTTTTATTTCTATATTTATCTTTTAAACCCTTCACATGAAAAAAATAGTTATCCTCTTTATAGCTTTTACCCTAACTGCTTCGTTATTTTCTCAAGATAAAAGTCTGCTTTGGGAAATATCAGGAAACGGATTAGAAAAGCCATCTTACATCTACGGCACCATGCACGTAAGCAGTAAAGTAGCATTTAGACTGGATGATGTTTTTTTTGAAGCTTTAAACAAAAGTGAATGTGTGGCATTAGAATCGGACCCGACGCAATGGTTAAAATACATGCACGAGGATTCTGGTTTTAATGATAATGTGGATGATTTATTCTACGGAAATAATTTTTACTCCAGTTTATTTCGATTATCGCCTTTAGACCCAATGCACATAAGAAGCGTGATTCGGTTTGACAATTATTTGATCAACAGCTATTTATATCGAAAAAACTCCAATGCGGATGATTTTGAGGAAGAAACTTACTTGGATATGTTCATATTTCAAGCGGGTAAAAAGAACAACAAACCCGTAATTGGTCTAGAAGATTTTAGAGAATCGAGATACCTAACAACCAAAGCAAGTTTTAATATCAACAAACGTAAACCTGATGATTGGTTTATAAAGTTAATGGAAAAGAAAAATATGTTTCTGTTTCAAGAAGATGTCTATCGGGAGCGGGATATAGAGTTGCTGGATTCTATTGGAGCAGCAACAAACACCAACTATTACAGAGAACACATGTTGTTTAAGCGTAATGAAAACATGGTGGACGTTTTGGATTCTGTAATGCCTAAAAAAGTCGTTTTTTCTGGTGTAGGTGCAGCACATTTAGGTGGCGAAAAAGGCATGTTAAATATGTTAAAAGAAAAGGGTTATACGGTTAGACCTTTAGTTTCTAGACAAACGAATTATGCTAAAACAGAGAAAGAACATTTAGAAAATTCGTTTACAACGCCATCGTTGTCTTATCATGCCACATCTGATGGTTTTTTGAGTATTAAAAGTTTTGATGAATTAAGGGAATTTACCGCCAACGGCATAAAATATTACGTCGCTCCAGATATGACAAACGGCGCATACTTGACCATAAATAGGTTAAACACTTTTGAATATTTACCCAACGAAAAGGACAATGTAAACTTAGATTATATTAAAAACCTCTTATATGAAGACGTTCCAGGAACCATCATAGAAAAAAAAGAATTCAACCAACCCTTCCCTGGAATTAGTATTCTAAATAAGACGAAAAAAGGCGATTATCAAAAATACCATATCTACAAAACGCCATTAGAGATTATAGTTGTAAAGTTTGGAGGCAAAAAAGATTTTGTTTTACACTATGAAGCAGAAATTTTTAACTCTGTAAAGTTTGTGCCTTTTACTGATGCTTCTGCAAAATTTACAGAACCTAACGGGAAATACACCTTTTCTTTTCCTAAAAATCATATTACATCAAACCTAGAGCATCCAGGAAAAAAGTTAGTGCAAGCAAAAACTGATGCAGGGTATTACTTTTTTCAGGAATCGCCTCAACATGATATCTCATACATTGAAGAAGATGCTTTTGAAGCACAATACATCCACACAAGTTTTTATAAAAATTTAGAAATTAAAGATTATAGTGGCGATTTTACTGAAGGTGCTTATAAAAGCTATGTATCTTCAGCTGTTTTAGATTCAATTCATAATAAAAAGTTATGGCTAAAAAGCGTTGTAAAAGACGGAAGTTATTATTTATTAGGATTTTATGGAACTGAAAAAGAAAATGCTACATCCTATTTTGAGTCATTAGAATTTCAAAATATAGCCTATGAAACTTTTAAACAAGAAATTGATACATCCTTAAGTTTTACTGTTAATTCTCCAACAAAAGCACCACTCCAATATAGAGGAAGGTACAATGCCAATAGAGAAAAAAAGCCTTATGACCAATCTGTAAAAAGCACAACATACACCACAAAAGCCAATGAGCAAATTTCCATAAAGAGGACAAAATATCACGATTTAAAAATGTATGAAAACGTTGATAGTTTATGGAATAACATTAACAAACGGACAGATTACTCAAACTTTAAAGGTGGTTTTTTTGATAAAAAATTCCTGACTGTTGATGAAAAAAGATATTCCCAAAATGGCGTTCACTATTTAACCCATAAATTAAGAGATTCAGTAAGCAACAAGGAAATTCTTGTGAAGTACATTCAGAAAAAGGGTGTCTTATATAAATTATCTGCCCTAACTGATTCTATTAGTAAACCCTCGAAATTTTTAACGGAGTTTTTCGATTCCTTTCAACCAAAGGATACCCTTTTGGGAGAAGCTATTTTTAAGGATAAAACGCAAGTGTTTTTCGAGGCTCTAAAAAATAACGACAGTATTGTGATAAATGGTTACCGGGAGCTGCAGTTTTCCAAAGAACACTCGCGCAACATAATCGACCTTTTAGAAAACTTTGAATTTCCTGAAGACAAAACAAATATTAAAAACTACTTGTTAAGACAGCTCATTAAAAATGATAAAAGCGAAGGTGTAAAAAACTTTGCACGACAACTTTATGTGACATCTTATTCAGAACCTTCAATCCAAAGTATCATTTTAAACACCTTTTTTCAAAGAAGAGATAAAGCATCCTATGAATTTATTTTGGAATTACTAAATGCTGATTTGCCTTTGGGAAGTAAAGTGCCATCTTTTAAATCATATAATGCAAAAGCCGATTCTCTAAAAACAGCGAAAGTATTATTTCCCGAGTTATTGAATTTCGCGGCAGTTGAAGACTATAAATCGCCAATTTACGGACTTCTAACCAAATTATTAGATAGCAATACCGTAAAACCAAAGGTTTATAAAAAATTCAAAAAACAAATTATAAATGATGCTAAAATCGAGATTAAGCGGAGTTTAGGACATAAAAAAAGATTTTCTCATAACACCAGAAAAGATTTTACTTTAGAAAACTATGTGAAATTATTGTTCCCTTTTAGAGATGAAAAAGACGTTAAATTCTTCTATTTGAGATTACTTGAAAGTGAAGATTGGGAGGCTTTAACCACCTATTATACACTTTTAAAATCTAAAAATGAACCCATCACAAATCAATTAAAAGAGAAAACGCTTCTCAATGAATCTGCGCAACATTTATTAATTTCAAAATTAAAGCACTATAAAGTTCTTGATAAAAACGAAACTTCAATAGTAGATTTAAAAACATATGCGAAATCAAAATTATTTGCAAGTCACTATTATAAAAAGTCTGAAAATGAGATTGAATTTTTAGAAGAAAAAAATGTGGAAACTGATCATGGTAAATCTGTTCGTCTTTTCATATTCAAAAGAAAAAATACACGCAACAATAACGAAAACGAGTATTTACACACCATTGCCTTTGAAGATTCTAAAACAGAAC
The DNA here is from genome assembly GCF_040720935.1 of Algibacter sp. 2305UL17-15. NCBI lineage: Bacteria > Pseudomonadati > Bacteroidota > Flavobacteriia > Flavobacteriales > Flavobacteriaceae > Algibacter > Algibacter sp. 2305UL17-15. Next base: position 403,989 of record NZ_JBFDAE010000001.1, on the reverse strand, counting down.
CCTATAATTTAAAACCTTACTATACAGGAATTAACAGAGGTGTTTCCATTTCAGGATTTAAAACTGAAGAAGCTATTATAGAAGATACTATTTTGCTCATAAAACATAAAACTAGAAAACGGATAAAGCGGAGTAGATACTAAAACCGTAGTTATTTATCTTCCAATTTTTGCTTTGGATATAAATTTGGTCGCTCTTCATTATAATCACAATCTTGAAAAATACCGCAAGACACACCTGTCCGCGCTAACGATTTACCTTGAATATTTTTTGATAATGCCTCTATTTCTGGGGATAAGTATTTCATGCTACAAATTTTATATTTCGCAGACCTGTCAGGTTTCGAAAACCTGACAGGTCTTATTTAACTCAAAGACATTACATATTTCTTAGGCGTTGTGCCATATTTCTTTTTAAAAGCTGCAATAAAATGACTGGATGTGCTGTAGCCTACTTTATGCCCAACTTCGTTTACATTATCGTTACCAGCTTCCAATAATTTTCGAGCTACTTCCATTTTATAATCAAATAAAAAGCTAAAAACTGAATCGCCATAAATTTGTTTAAACCCTTCTTTCAGCTTTTTAATATTCAATCCTATTTCATCAGCTAATTCTTGTAAACTTGGTGGTTCTGCCATACGGGACACCATAATATCTTTCGCTTTTCTGATTTTTATCACATTGGTTTCATCAACTAAAAACGGACATTGCTCCACATCGGCATCTTCACTTCTATTAAAATACAAACTCAACAATTCGTATGCTTTTCCTTTAAAATAAAGCTGCTTTATAGAAGAATTAAGACTGTAATTTATCAATTGGTTCAACACAATGGCCATAGATGGCGAAATTACCCCGTCCTTATAATATTTTTTATCTCTGTTATCTTCGCTCAAAAAGGTTATATAATCAGCTTCTTGCGAAAACAATCCATGGAATTTTTTGATAGATATTAGAATCGAAACTATCCACGAATTTGGTTCTATTTGAAGATCTATTGGTAATTCTCGCTGCGGATTATACAATAACAAAGAATTCTCTTCGTGAATATCTAAAGCATATCTCCCTTGATTAAAAACAAATTTAGTTGCGCCCTTAACACAAAAATGAAATTGCAAAAAAGTACTATCTATTTCTTTTGCAACACTTTGAGCGACACTTTCGTCGTTTTTAAACATTAAAATCAAAAATCCGTCTTCAATCTTTGTTTCCTCGAAAGAACTTTGAGCGACACTTTTTATGCGCTTACCTATAGCCATTTTTCATATTTATTTAGATTGGTTCTAAATTAAACTATCAAAACCAGTCTATTTTACTGCTAAAATATGACATTTATCATGTTTTAAGAAAAAACAAGCCTAAAAAACCACAAACGATATTAAAAGTTCTTTGAGCGTTGTTTTTTTTTCATCTATCCTGTTACTTTTGTTTCGCAATTTCAGGTATAGCAATGCAGAAGTACAACATTTCACGTAGTAACTACTTTTACGCTATTGGTTTAAGTTACAAAAAAGCCGATGCGGAAATTAGAGGTCATTTTAGTTTAGATGACGACTCTAAGCATGCCCTATTGAGTCAAGCCAAGGAAAACGGCATAGAAAGTTTGGTGGTTACTTCTACTTGTAATCGAACGGAGATTTATGGTTTTGCACAACACCCTTTTCAGCTTATTCAATTGCTTTGTGATAATACCAGAGGTACTCTTGAAGAATTTCAGGACGTAGCTTACATCTACAAAAACAAAGATGCTATTGCACACATGTTTCGTGTGGGTTCTGGTTTGGATAGTCAAATTTTAGGCGATTTTGAAATTATTAGTCAGCTAAAAACAAGCACTAAACTCTCAAAGAAATATGGTTTATTGAACCATTTTACAGAGCGTTTGGTAAATGCTGTTATTCAAGCGAGCAAACGCATTAAGACTGAAACAGATATTTCATCTGGTGCTACTTCGGTGTCTTTTGCTTCAGTTCAATATATTTTTAAAAATGTTGAAGATGTTTCCAATAAGAATATTTTACTATTCGGAACAGGAAAAATTGGAAGGAACACTTGTGAAAATTTAGTAAAACATACTAAAAACGAGCACATCACTTTAATAAACAGAACTAAAGATAAAGCTGAAAGAATCGCTGGAAAGTTCAATTTGGTAGTGAAAGATTATGCTAATCTACAAGAAGAAATTAGTAATTCGGATATCTTAATTGTTGCAACAGGTGCGCAACGTCCTACGATTGACAAGCACATTATTCAAACAAAAAAACCACTTTTAATTCTGGATTTATCCATCCCAATGAACGTTAATGAAAATGTTCAAGAATTGGATAATGTATCATTGGTACATCTAGATCATTTATCTCAAATAACTGATGATACTTTAGAAGCCCGAAAAGCACATATTCCTTCTGCAGAAGCAATTATAGAAGAGGTTAAAACCGAATTTAATAGCTGGTTAGAAACTCGGAAATTCGCACCTACTATCAAAGCATTAAAGCATAAACTGACTGGTTTTGCAACCGCTGAAGTAGATACCCAACGCAAAAAATTGTCGGACTTTAACGAAGCGCAGGCTGAATTAATCAGCAATAAAATCATTCAAAAAATTACCAATCATTTTGCACATCATTTAAAGGATGATGATGTTTCTACAGATGATAGTCTGGAACTTATTAAGAAAGTATTTCAGTTAGAAGAACCTAAAAAAACCAATGTCTAAAACCATAAGAATTGGCACGCGCGATAGTGAATTAGCACTATGGCAAGCCAAAATAGTACAAAGTTTACTCGAAGAAGCTGGTCATAAAACAGAACTCGTTCCCGTAAAATCTACGGGCGATTTAGTGTTGGACAAACCACTATACGAATTGGGCATTACTGGGATTTTTACCCGAACTTTAGATATCGCCATGTTAAATAACGATATCGATATTGCGGTACATTCTCTAAAAGACGTGCCTACAGTTTTACCAAAGGGCATTGTACAAGCGGCAGTTTTAAAACGAGGCAACGTCAATGACACGCTTGTTTTTAAAGACAATGAAGAATTTTTAGGCGCTAAAGAAGCTGTTATTGCAACAGGAAGTTTACGCCGAAGGGCGCAATGGCTCAACCGTTTTCCAACACATACAATTACAGATTTAAGAGGTAATGTAAATTCACGTTTACAAAAACTAGAAGACAGCGATTGGAACGGTGCTATTTTCGCAGCAGCGGGAATTGGTAGAATTGGCATAAGACCTGAAGAAGCCATTAATCTCGATTGGATGATTCCTGCTCCTGCACAAGGTGCTATTATGATTACCGCTTTAGACGAAGATGAATATGTAAAAGAGGCTTGTGCTGAACTAAACCACGAAGAAACTGAAATTTGTACAACCATAGAACGTGAATTTTTAAATAAATTAGAAGGGGGTTGTACCGCTCCTATTGGTGCTTTGGCTTACATTAAAGATGAGGAAATCAACTTTAAAGGGGTGTTGTTAAGTCCGGATGGCACAAAAAGAATTGATGTTACCAGAGTTAAAAAACTAGGCGAACATAACGATATGGCACAATACTGTGCTGATTTTGTGATTGAACGTGGCGGTAAACGTTTAATGGATAAAATTAAACATTCCGATAAAAAAACGAACGTGTTTTCTACAAAAAGTTTTACCGAAGACCAACGTTTATTGTTTCATGAAAAGGTGGTTGCTGAAAGTTCAGATTTTATCAAAATAAGTTTGAACAGAATCCATCCGCGTTTCTTAAAAAATGAAATTCAGAATGTAGTGATTACTAGCAAAAATGCTGTAGAATCTTTAACTACAAACTATTCCGCCATAGAATTACAGTTTAAAAATATTTACTGTGTTGGTAGAAGAACCAAGCGTTTAGTAGAAAAAAAAATAGGTAAAGTTAAGCACACCGAAAAGAATGCTAAGAAACTTGCGGAATATTTGGTTGAATATATTGAAGGTACTGAAGTGACTTACTTTTGTAGCGATATAAGACTGGATGCATTACCAACTATTTTAAGTGAGAACAACATTGAAGTGAATGAAATTGAAGCTTATCAAACTAAATACGATGGCTTTAAAGTCGATGACTCTGTGGAGAGTGTGATGTTTTACAGTCCGTCAACGGTTGAGAGTTTTGTGCGCAGCAACAAAAATGAAGTGATTGCTTTTTGTATTGGAGAAACGACTGCAAAAGAAGCAAAAAAACATTTTAAGGATGTTAGGGTTTCAAAAGTGCCGACTGTAGAAAGTGTGATTGAGTTGGTTAATGAGTATTATATTTGAATTAATTTATCAGACCTGTCAGGTTTTTGAAACCTGACAGGTCTTTTTTTAAGACTATGATCAAGAACGATTTATTTTTAAGAGCATTAAAAGGAGAAACCGTAAACCGTCCACCAGTTTGGATGATGCGTCAAGCAGGGCGTTACCTTCCAGAATTTATGGAAATTAAGGCGAAATATGATTTTTTTACGCGTTGTCAAACACCAGAATTAGCAAGTGAAATTACCGTGCAACCCATCAGAAGATACGGTATGGATGCAGCTATTTTATTCTGTGACATTTTGGTCATTCCTCAAGCCATGAATATCGAGGTACAAATGAAACCAAATTTTGGTCCGTATTTACCAAACCCAATTCGTTCTCAAAAAGATGTGGATAACGTAATTGTTCCAGATGTAAAAGATAGTCTTAGCTATGTTTACGAAGCCATAAAAGCCACCAAAGAAAAGCTTAACGATGAAATTCCATTAATAGGATTTGCAGGTTCGCCGTGGACTATTTTATGCTATTGCGTACAAGGACAAGGCAGCAAAAATTTTGATAAAGCCAAAGAATTTTGCTTTACAAACCCAATGGCTGCACACCAATTATTACAAAAAATTACAGACACCACCATTGCTTATCTAAAAGAAAAAGTAAAAGCAGGTTGTAACGCCGTTCAGGTATTCGATTCTTGGGGAGGTATGCTTTCACCTGTTGATTATCAAGAATTCTCGTGGCAATATATCCAACAAATCATAGACGCTTTAAAAGACGATGCGCCCGTTATCGCCTTCGGTAAAGGCTGTTGGTTTGCACTTGGCGACATGGCAAAATCCGGTGCTTCCGCTTTGGGTGTAGATTGGACCTGTTCTGCAAGAAATGCGCGTTATTTAACCGGAGGCAATATCACCTTACAAGGTAATTTCGACCCGACACGTCTGTTTTCTCCACCTGCAGAAATCAAGAAAATGGTACATCAAATGATTAACGAATTTGGTAAAGATAAATACATCGTAAACCTTGGCCACGGTATTTTACCAAACATTCCGTTGGATAATGCAAAGGCATTTATTGATGCGGTTAAGGAATTCCCCTCTTAATCTCCCCGAAGGGGGGGAAACTGTTGAGGCTAAATAATACTCTGAAAATTTAAAGGTTTGACGAAAGTTTAATAATAAATATGTCGCAAGCTCCCTTTCCTTCGGAGAGCCTGGGAGAGGAATTGCCCTCTTAATCTCTCCATAGGGAAGAAACTGTTGAGAAACCGTTCGTTCATTAAAAGTGCATAAATTGAAGAACAAAATTCAAATAATAAAACGTAACAAACTCCCTCTCCCTAGGAGAGGGTTGGGGAGAGGATGATTAAAAACATCATTTCAGGAATTAAAGCATACTTCGGTGCTTTCAGCTTAATTTCAAAACTAAAACTTTGGAAATATTTTGCTATTCCTATGATAATTAGCTTGGTAACAGCAATAGTCATTTTTGGTTCAGCCTACGGATTATCGGATAATATTGGTAGTTTCATTTCAAAAATATGGATTTGGGATTGGGGGAAGGAAACCTTTTCTTCAATTAGTAATTTTATTGGTGGATTAATAATTATAGTTATCGGTCTTATCCTTTTCAAACACATCATAATGGCACTATCAGCGCCATTCATGAGTCCTGTTTCAGAAAAAATTGAAGCACATTATACAGGCAATCCCCAACATTCACATAGAGATACTACCTTTATGCAACAACTTGGGAGAGGTATTAAAATAAATGGTAGAAACTTAATTATGGAGTTACTTTTAACCATTCCTATTCTACTTTTAAAATTCATTCCCGTAGTTAATATATTTTCAACCATACTATTGTTTATGGTTCAAGCCTATTATGCCGGTTTTGGTAATATGGATTATACTTTAGAACGTCATTTTAAATATAAAGAAAGCCTACAATTTGTTCGTAAACATCGTGGATTAGCTATCGGTAACGGTATTGTGTTTATACTGTTTTTATTAATTCCAGTAATTGGTGTAATTTTGGTACTTCCGTTATCGGTTACAGCTGCTTCAACTAGAACGGTAGCAGCGCTTCAACTTAAAAACAACCAGTAAATGCAGCTTTATTTTGGTTCATATCATATCATTCCTATTCAACCAAAAGACGGTTGGAATATCTGCAACTTTGCAGTAGCTAATGAAGACCGATTAAAACGCTATTTTCCAAAAACTTTAGAACAGAATCTAACTCCCGATTTATCAAATCATTTTGTATCAAAAATGGTCAAACAATTTGAAGCTAAAGAGGAGTTTTTATTCACTTTAAGAGAAAACGAATCCAAAAAATTAGTTGGTTTGGTTTATATCAAAGAAGTCGATTGGGCCAAAAAACAGGGCGAATTTGCTTATTGCATAGATTATACTGTTGAAGGCAAAGGGATAATGACAGAAGCTATAAAACAATTGTCAGGCTATGCTTTTGAAACTTTGGGTTTAGAAACTTTGCAAATAATTGTTTACAAGAATAATATAGGAAGTATTAAAGTAGCCGAAAACAATAATTTTACTTGGATTAAAACACTCAAGAATGAGTTTACACCTCCTGGAGGAAAACCACTAAACATGGAGTTATATGAATTGTATAACGAGATTGAGTAAAATTCAGTAAGACCTGTCAGGTTTTCAAAACCTGACAGGTCTCTCAAAATACAAAAACAACTTAAATGGAAAAAATAGAAAAAGGCCATTATTATCATATTTTTAACCGAGGAATTAATAGCAATATTATTTTTCAGAATGAAGATAATATGTCTTATTTCTTGAAATTGGTTGAAAAACACTTAAAGAATAAAGTTGATATTATTGCATACTGTTTGATGAATAATCACTTTCACTTGGTTGTGAAAATCATATCAGAAGAATCCATAGCTACACAATCATTCTCAAACCTTTTTAATGCATATGCTAAAGCATACAACAAACAACAAAATAGAACAGGGACACTTTTTGAAAGACCTTATAAAAGAATAAAAATTACTGACGAAGTATACTTAAAGAACTTGATTCTTTATATCCATAAAAATCCTGAAAATCATAATGTAATTGGGGATTTTGAAGATTATAAATTTTCATCTTACCATTCCTATATCTCAGGGAACATAAACCATTTTTCAAAAGAAAAAAGTTATATTTTAAATTTGTTTGAAGATATCGACAATTTTAAATATGCACATAAATCAGACCTGTCAGGTTTTGAAAACCTGACAGGTCTTACAAACCAAGAAAAACCAAAAACCATCAAAAACAAATTCTACCAATACATACAAGATTTACAAGACCGCATCACTTCAAAACTGGAAGCCATTGATGGGAAAGCAAAATTTCAAGAAGATATTTGGAAACGTCCAGAAGGCGGTGGCGGACGCACCCGAGTGATTGAAGGCGGAAACGTTTTTGAAAAAGGAGGTGTAAATATTTCTGGCGTTCACGGTAAACTTCCAAAATCTATGCAAGCTTATTTTAAAGTTGGCGATGTTGATTTTTTTGCCTGTGGATTAAGTTTGGTTTTGCATCCTGAAAACCCAATGGCACCAACAGTTCATGCCAATTGGCGCTATTTTGAAATGTATGATAAAGATGCAAATATCATAGATAGTTGGTTTGGTGGCGGACAAGATTTAACACCTTATTACTTATTTGAAGACGATGCCACACATTTTCATCAAACCTGTAAAACAGCCTGCGATAAGCATAATCCTGAGTTCTATCCAAAATATAAAGCGCGTTGCGATGAGTATTTTTATAACGCCCACAGAAATGAAGGCAGAGGTATAGGCGGTTTATTTTTCGATTATTGCAAAGCATCAGAAACCATGACTATGGAAAATTGGTATAATTTTGTAACCGAAGTTGGAGACAGTTTCTTGGAAGCTTATGTTCCGATAGTTGAAAAACGAAAAGATTTGCCATACAATCAAGAACAAAGAAACTGGCAAGAAATTAGACGTGGACGCTACGTAGAATTTAATTTAGTCCACGATAAAGGTACATTGTTCGGATTAAAAACAAACGGACGTATTGAAAGTATTTTAATGAGCTTACCACCGCATGTACAATGGGTGTACGACCATCATCCTGAAGCTGGAAGTGAGGAAGAAAAATTGATTGAAGTATTACAAAATCCTGTGGATTGGGTAAAAAACCCAAAGTGAGAACTCAAAAATAAATGATTATAAAAACAAATATTAACCGTCTTTCTATTCCCCCTTTGGGGTTAGAGGGCTTTTAAACCCTATTCACCCCTAATAGGAATTCCCCTTTGGGGGTTAGGGGGCTTATATGTATCCATTAAAAAGAAACCGAAGATTAAGAACCAACGAAGCCATCCGCTCTTTAGTTCGAGAAACCATAATTACACCAAACGATTTTTTAGTGCCCCTTTTTGTAGTAGAAGGCAAAGGCATAAAAGATGAAATTCCATCCATGCCAAATTACTTTCGTTATAGTTTAGATTTGTTAGAAGGAGAAGTAAAGGAACTTTGGAAGTTGGGTTTAAAATCGGTATTACTTTTCGTAAAAGTGCCAAATAATTTAAAAGATAATAAAGGTACAGAAGCCTTAAACCCCAATGGATTAATGCAGCGCGCCATTAAAACGATTAAAAATGTATGCCCAAATATGTTGGTGATGACAGATGTGGCATTGGATCCATACTCTGCTTATGGACATGATGGGATTATCGAAAACGGACAAATCATCAACGATGAAACCGCTGAAGTTCTTGCAGAAATGAGTATTTCGCATGCACAGGCAGGCGCTGATTTTGTAGCTCCAAGTGATATGATGGATGGTCGTATTCTTACCATTCGTGAAGCTTTGGAAGATGAAGGTTTTATAAATACTGGTATAATGAGTTATTCTGCTAAATATGCCTCTGCTTTTTACGGGCCTTTTCGTGATGCTTTAGATTCTGCTCCTGTGGATTTGGTTGATATCCCGAAGGATAAAAAAAGCTATCAAATGGATTATGCGAATCGTTTTGAAGCCATCCGAGAAACTGAAATGGACATTGATGAAGGTGCAGATATCGTCATGGTAAAACCTGGTTTGTGTTATTTGGATATTGTTCGGGACATTAAAAACGAAGTGGATGTTCCTGTGGCAGTTTATCAAGTTTCTGGAGAATATGCCATGTTAAAAGCTGCTGCCGAAAAAGGCTGGTTGGATCATGATGCGGTTATGATGGAACAGGTTACGGCAATCAAAAGAGCTGGTGCAGATGTGATTGCCAGTTACTTTGCTAAGGATGTCGTTAAACTTTTAAATTCATAAACTTTTAGTTTCAGACAAACAATTCATTTTAAAAATTATCAGAAATTATCATACATTTAATTTCTGCTTATGTAATTATCAAATCATATCAACGACTTAGTATCAAAATACCATAATTATGCGAAAAATACATTTAGTATTTATTTTAATTACCAGTCTTATTTTATACAATTGTATAGGAGAAGACGTCATAAACGATGCCATTGCTGAGGAAATTCGTTTCTTAAACCCCATAGAAAGTCTTTCTGCTTCAGAATCACATCAACTTAATGTTAGGTTTTTTAACAATATAGGAGAGGAAGAAACTGTAACTATTACTTGGTCTAGCGAAGACCCTTCTGTTGCTGCCGTAGATACCAATGGTTTAGTGACTGGAATTTCCGAAGGGTCAACGAACATAAAAGCACAAGCAACTGTAAATAATAAAATCGTAGAAAACACTATTACTATCAGTATAACTCCAAATATTTCTGGTCCAAAATCAGAAGAAATAGTCTTTTTAAACCCAACGGGAAGTATTGCCATTTCTAAAACCTACCAATATAATGTTGCCTACTATAATACTTTTGGGGAAGAAGAAACCGCTACCTTTACTTGGTCCAGCGACAACCCTTCTGTAGCTACAGTTGATGCAAATGGTTTGGTTACTGGTATTTCTGTTGGTACGGCAACTATAAAAGCTCAAACAATTGTAAATAATAAAACGATAGCAAACACTACATCCATAACTATAACTGAGGTTGTACAAAACACCAATACAAAATCTGGAACTATAATGACTACCAGTAGTTATACTTTACAAGGAGATTTCACTTTATCCGAAATAGAAAATTCTAACAACCTAAAATTAGCTATCGCTAGTAATTATGAGGCTTCAACTAGTTTACCTGGTCTTTACGTTTATTTAAGCAATAACCCCAACTCTATAGGTAGTGCCCTTGAAATAGGTGCTGTATCTGTTTTTAGTGGGGAGCATTCTTATACCATAGATAATAAAGGCATCAATGATTATTCTTATGTGCTCTATTGGTGCAAACCCTTTGGTGTCAAGGTAGGTGAAGGAAAAATAAACGATTAATAATTTACTTTTTAATATGATGAATTCAAAAAAAGTGCTTTTTGTAATAATATTTGCTTTTTTATTTTCTAATAGTGTTTTTTCCCAATGGACGAAAGGAAAAGGAAAAGGATACTATAAATTATCTGCTTGGTATTTAGAGGCAGACCAACATTATACAGATACTGGTGAAACAGACCCCAATATTACAAGAAGTCAATTTAACATTAATTTTTATGGTGAATATGGTATCTCTAATAAATTTGACGTTATCACCTATATTCCATTTTTTTCAAGAGCTGTAGAAAATGATGAAGTATCAGGTACTACAGGGCAAATAATATCTGAGGGCGAAGCATTTAATAGTTTTGGGGACGCAGAAATAGGTCTGAGATACGGCATACTTAAAACCGATAACTATGCCCTGTCAGCAACTTTAAAATTAGGGATTCCTACTGGCGATAATGCTGGAGGAAGCGATGGCAGCTTTCAAACGGGCGATGGCGAATTTAATCAATTACTACAAACAAATCTTGGAACATCTTTTAATTTGGGCACTATTCCATCATACGCTAAATTGTACCTTGGCTTTAATAATAGAACCAAAGGTTTTTCTGATGAAATTAGAACAGGTTTAGAACTAGGTGCCAATCTTTCAAAACATAAATTGTGGCTTATAGGCAGAGCAGACCTTTTAGAATCTCTTAGAAATGGCAATTTAAATGCACAAACCTCACAGGGGAGTATTTTTGCTAACAACATTGAATATGTGAGTTTAGGAGCGGAAATCGCCTATTATATAACCAAAAAAATCGGGGTTTCTTTTAATTATACAGGTGCCGTATCTGGGAAATTGGTGTATGCAGCACCTTCCATTTCTGGAGGTGTCTTTTTAGATATCAAATAGATAACTTATAGACCTTATCTGGCCTTGATAATGAAATAATCGCTTTGCGTTCTATCATACAAAGGATGTTGTTAAATTACTTTCGTAAATTAGCCTTCAACTAAAACCTATTTAATGAGCGCATTAATTTTTTGGGCAACAATTTCTATTTTCTTTTCCTTTTTATGTTCCATTCTCGAAGCTGTTTTATTAAGCGTTACACCAACCTTTATAAACGTTAAAAAACAAGAAGGCAAAGACTATGCTTTAACTTTAGAATCCTTAAAAAAGGATGTCGATAAACCACTTATAGCAATTTTAACATTAAATACAATTGCGCACACCTTAGGTGCAATGATGGTGGGCATTGAAGCGGAGAGTCTTCATAAAATTGAATTTTTGGGCATTAACACCGTTGGCATTGTTTCAGCAATTATGACGTTTTTAATTTTGGTAGCTTCGGAAATTATTCCAAAAACTATTGGTGCAACGTACTGGAAAAAACTGGCTAATTTCACGTCTAAAGCATTAACTATTTTAATTTTCCCTTTGAAATGGACAGGGATTTTGTGGCTGCTTCAACTCACAACTAAATTGATTGGTGGCAAAGGTCACGGTAGTATATTAAGTCGTGAAGGTTTTTTAGTTATGGCAGATATGGCACATGAAGAAGGTGTTTTTCAAGAAAATGAAAGTAAGATTATAAAGAACCTGCTGAACTTTAAACTAATTTTGGCTAAAGATGTGATGACGCCAAGAACGGTTATGAAAACCGAAGATGAAACTACAACTGTTGAAGATTTTTTTAAACGAAACTTAAACCTTCGTTTTTCAAGAATTCCCGTGTATTCAAACGATTCTGATAATATTACTGGTCTGGTTTTAAAAGACGAAATATTTAGGGAAATGGCTCTAGATAATAACACTAAAAAATTGTCTGAGCTTAAACGAAACATTATAGTTGTAGATAGAAATCTACCCATTCCAACCTTGTTTGAAAAATTAGTGGAAACAAGAAACCATATGGCATTGGTGGTAGATGAATATGGTTCTGTAAGCGGATTGGTTACTATGGAAGATGTGATTGAAACACTTCTTGGGTTAGAAATTATGGATGAAAGTGATAACGTTTCAGACCTTCAACATCTAGCCAGAAAAAGTTGGGAGGCCCGTGCCAAAAAATTAGGTATTTTTGAAGAAAATAACCCTTCGGAATAATGGAAACATGTATCATCAATTCGCCATTAGGTTTTATAAAAATTGTTGGGGATGAAGATGGTGTAAATTCAGTTTCAATATTAAATTCAGAAGAAAAAATCACAGATATTATTCCTATTGAATTAGAAGATTGCGTTATTCAACTCAATGAATATTTTGAAGGCTCTCGAAAACAATTCGATCTTAAATTAAATGCTCAAGGCACCGATTTTCAGAAAAAAGTTTGGAAACAGTTAGCCCAAATTCCTTATGGGAAAACAACGTCTTATCTAGAATTATCAAAGCAGTTGGGTGATGTAAAAGCCATCAGAGCTGTTGCCAATGCCAACGGCAAAAACCCATTGTGGATTATTGTGCCTTGTCATCGCATTATAGGAAGTGATGGTTCTCTAACTGGCTATGCAGGTGGCTTACATAGAAAAAAGTGGTTGCTCGACCATGAAAACCCCTATAAACAACTTTCACTTTTTTAATCCCTATATAAAACATAGCACCACAGTTTTTAATAAATTAAAGCAGTAAATCAAACATTCAACTTTAATTCATATCTTTATGTACGTTTAATTCTACGAAATGAAATTCTTAAAAAAACTCTTAAAATGGTTAGTTATCTTAATCGGTATCCTAATTATTGCATTATATGCTACCGATACCGATTATCTCATTAAAGCCGTTAGAACCATCTACCTAAAAGGGCACACAACCGCTTATTTGGATGACTATAAATATTTTGACAATCAAATTGTTGAAAATGGCGCACATGAGCTATGGCCAAATCATAAAAATTATAATTCAGTTTCAGAAACAGAGGCTCTAAAAAAGGTAAATACTCAATATGAAACCGTTGCGTATGTCATCATTAAAAATGATAGCATTTGGTTTGAAAAGTATTATGACGGCTTTAATGAAAACTCTAAATCCAACTCATTTTCAGTAGCTAAAAGTTATGTTTCCGCCATGTTGGGAAAAGCCATTATGGAAGGCTATATTGAGAGTTTAGACCAGCCTGTTTGTGATTTTCTGCCAGAATTCTGTGACGGATTGGCTGGAAAAATGACCGTTGGTGATTTGTCTTCCATGGCATCGGGAACCAACTGGGACGAAAGATATTATTCGCCATTTTCCGTTACTACGCGTGCTTATTTTGATGACGATTTAAAAGAAGTGCTGTTAGGTTTAAAAGTAATTGAAGAACCAGGACAAAAATTCAAATATAAAAGTGGTGACACCCAACTTTTGGCAATGGTTATAGAAAAAGCTACAGGCAAAAAGTTATATGATTATTTAGAAGAAAGTTTATGGAAACCTCTGGGAAGCAAAAACGAAACCCTTTGGCAAATTGATAGTAAGGAAGGCGATATGGTAAAAGCCTATTGCTGTATTGCGAGTAATGCCAAGGATTTTGCCCGTTTGGGAAAATTGTATAAAGACCATGGCAAATGGAATGGGAAACAAGTATTGGATTCGGCTTTTATTGCAAAATCGGTGCGACCGCGTTTCCCTGAAAGTCCCCAATACGGTTATGGTTGGTGGCTATATGATAGAAATGGCAAACAGTTCTTTATGATGCGTGGACATTTGGGGCAATTGGTAATGGTTAATCGTAAAGACAACTTAATTATTGTAAGATTAGGACACAACCGCATGAAACAGTCGTATATAGGAGAAGAACGGGAAGATTTATTCGCTTATATTGATGAGGCTTATAAAATGCTAGAAAATGATTAGTAAACTTCATTTGGAAAACATTTTATTTCTGGACATTGAAACCGTTCCAGAATACCAATATTTTTCTGATTTAGATGAAACGAAACAAGCACTTTGGGAACATAAATCAAAATACCAACGCAAAGATGAATTTACTGCCGAAGAGTTTTATGATCGTGCCGGGATTTGGGCAGAATTCGGGAAAATTGTTTGTATTTCTGTGGGGTATTTTACGCTTCAAGGCGATTTACGAAAGTTTAGAGTAACCACTTTTTATGGCGATGAAATTACTATTCTTAAAGATTTTAAAAGTTTGCTCATTTCACATTTTAGTCAGAATAAACATTTATTGTGTGCCCATAATGGAAAGGAATTTGACTTTCCGTACATTGCACGTCGCATGATAATTCATCATATAGAATTGCCCTATAAATTAAATCTCTTTGGGAAAAAACCATGGGAAGTACCACATTTAGATACCTTGGAATTATGGAAATTTGGAGATTACAAAACTTATACATCTTTAAAACTTTTGACTAATGTTTTAGGAATTCCGTCGCCAAAAGATGATATAGATGGTAGTGAAGTTTGCAAAGTCTATTATGAAGAAAATGATATAGATAGAATAATAATTTACTGTGAAAAAGACACTATTGCTGTAGCCCAAATATTTTTAAGATTACGAGGCGATGCGCTTTTGAGTGATGATGAAATTATACATGTATAAATGAGTAAACACCCACTTTTAAAAATAGAAAACCTATCCATTTCCTTTGGAGATAATAAAGTGATTCATAACATTTCTTATCATTTGAATCAAAATGAAATATTAGGTATTGTAGGCGAATCTGGTTCAGGAAAATCGGTGTCTTCCTTAGCTATTTTAGGCTTATTGCCCAAACGTATTTCGAATATTAATTCAGGACATATTTTTTATAATCAAGACGATTTAGCCACACTTTCAGATAAGGCGTTCCAAAAGATTAGGGGCAACAAAATTGCCATGATTTTTCAAGAACCTATGAGTTCTTTAAATCCGTCTATGACCTGTGGCAAACAGGTTCAAGAAATTCTATTACAACATACCGATTTATCGAAAAAGGAAACTAGAGAAGAAACCATTGCGCTCTTTGAGAAAGTGAAATTGCCTGATGCTTATCGTGTTTTTAAGGCTTATCCTCATGAAATTTCAGGGGGACAAAAGCAGCGTGTCATGATTGCGATGGCAATTGCATGCAAACCCGATATTTTAATTGCAGACGAACCAACTACTGCACTTGATGTAACGGTCCAAAACGAAATTATTGCATTACTGAAGGAATTACAAGTTGAAACCAAAATGAGTATTATATTCATTACTCATGATCTGGCTTTGATTTCTGAAATTGCCGATAGAGTTTTAGTCATGTACAAAGGTAATATTGTTGAACAAGGTAGTATTGCCGAAATTTTTAAAAACCCGCAAAACGATTATACCAAAGCCTTAATTAACTCCCGCCCTTCGTTAGACGAGCGACTGAAAGTACTTCCAACAATACAGGATTTTTTAAATGGTACCACAAAATCTGAAATCATTTCAGCAACGCAACGCAAAGAAGCGCATGCTATATTGTATAGTAAACCTCCTTTATTGGAGGTTGTAAATGTTGAGAAAGAATACGTTTCTAAATCGGGATGGTTTTCAAAACCCGATACTTTTAAAGCAGTAAATAACGTAAGTTTCAAAATATATGAAGGTGAAACTTTAGGTTTGGTTGGAGAATCCGGATGTGGAAAATCCACGCTAGGGAATGCTATTTTGCAATTGGACAAAGCTACTTCAGGTGCTATAATTTATAAAGGTGTTGATATTACAAAACTTTCGAAATCTGAAACTCGGAAATTAAGAAAAGACATTCAAATTATTTTTCAAGATCCGTTTGCTTCCTTAAATCCGAGAATTCCGGTTGGGAAAGCGATTATGGAACCTATGGAAGTTCATGATTTATACAATTCGGATAGCGAACGAAAGGAAAAAGTATTGGAAATTTTGAATCGCGTTGGGCTATCTGAAGATTATTTTAACCGTTATCCCCATGAGTTTTCTGGCGGACAAAGACAGAGAATAGGAATTGCTAGAACCATTGCATTGCAACCTAAATTGATTGTTTGTGATGAATCGGTTTCGGCATTGGACATTTCAGTTCAAGCGCAAGTTTTAAATTTATTGAATGAACTTAAAGCAGATTTCGGGTTTACCTATATATTTATTTCTCATGATCTTGCTGTGGTAAAATATATGGCAGATCAATTATTGGTTATGAATGAAGGTAAAATTGAAGAGCTGGATGATGCCGATGTAATTTATGCGAATCCGAAAAAGGAATACACGAAAAAGTTGATTGAGGCGATTCCGAAGGGGATTTAAATTAGCTTGGGTTGCAATAAAAATGAGTTTGTTTTCACGATAAATAATACCCACCCCTAGCCCCTCCTTGGAGGGAACAGCTTATCATAAATTATTATTTTCCGAAGAATAGTAAGGCCTTTAAAAAATCTGAATGGGCTACAATATGTATTGAGATAATCCCGAAGTTTTAGGACTGCCCTTAGGGGGATTTACCAATTTTTCAAAGCTTCGTGTTTTTTGAAAATTTGACTTCGCTAAATTCCGTCTGAATATTCAAAGAGGTTAAATTCACATTACCTGTTAACCAAATAGGCTGAAGATATAAACCAACCATTAGCCCCTCCCGAGAGAGAAACACTCAACACCCTAAAAATAAAATATCGATAATTATTCATTTATATTCGTTTTATTAAAATCTGAAATTTTTTATATACGTAAACGTTGCCCTCCCCTGCCTGCGGCAGGCAGGTTGGAGAGGCTTGGGGTGGGTTTTTAAAAACTATATATATTCTTCACTCGTTAGATAGATACAATGACAACAACTTAAAATTTAAACAAAAAAAATCCCGAAATATATTTCGGGACAATTAAAAATTTTCGTGCTACTGACTTAAATTTATAGCATAAATACTTTTTTGGTGAGATAAAGTAAGCTCTTCATAAACTGCAAATTCTCTTGCAATGTTTCTTTAAATTTACTCTCACTTTTAGTAGGTTGTTCAGGTAGATTTGTTGCCATTTCCATAAGGTTTTAAGTTCATGATAGATTTGGGGAAAAATCTATAATTAATTGGTTGATTTGGTGCTGCTAATATCTAATTTTATTTCAATATATCAGATTAAAAACACATAAATTCGATGAAGTGCAAATAAATTTAACATTTTGAAAGAAAAAAGCTTATGAGGTTTTTAAAATACAAGTGTTCTGAATACAAAATTTAGCCAAAAAAAGTGGGCATAATATATGAAACAGCTTTCAGTATATGGCAACAAAAGTTTAATCACTATTAAAAATAGTAATGTTGCTGAAAATAAGACCCTTCAGGTTTCCTGTGCTGAACTTGTTTCAGTAGCTAACCTGAAGGTCTGAAAACTAACCCCTCCGAGGAGGGAGAACAGCTTATCATAAATTATTAACTTCCGAACAGTTTCCATTAGATTTGAAACCTCAGTTATAAAGATATAATTCTAAATATCCATTTCAGGAACATCGCCTTCAATAATTAATTTACCTTCCGTTGCAGCCTTAATATCTTCAACCGAAACTCCTGGAGCGCGTTCCAAAAGTTTAAATCCGTTTTCTGTCACTTCCAAAACAGCAAGGTTAGTAACAATCTTTTTTACACAGCCTACTCCGGTTAACGGCAAGGAGCATTTTTTTAAAAGTTTAGACTCACCCCTTTTATTCGTATGCATCATCGCCACAATAATATTTTCGGCACTTGCCACCAAATCCATGGCACCTCCCATACCTTTTACCATTTTTCCCGGTATTTTCCAGTTTGCGATATCTCCATTTTCTGCAACTTCCATTGCTCCCAAAATAGTTAAATCTACATGTTGTCCTCTAATCATTGAAAAACTTAATGCGGAATCAAAAAAACTAGCGCCGGGCAATGTTGTAATGGTTTGTTTTCCGGCATTAATGACATCGGCATCTTCTTCGCCTTCAAAAGGAAAAGGTCCCATGCCTAAAACACCATTTTCACTTTGAAATTCAACTTCTATATCATCCCTAACATAATTTGCTACCAAAGTAGGAATTCCTATGCCTAGATTAACATAGTAGCCATCCTGCACTTCTTGTGCTATTCGTTTTGCTATACCGTTTTTGTCTAACATTTTTTATCTCTTTAGTCATTCCCGCAAAGGCGGGAATCTTTTAATTGAAACTTGTCTGTTTTTCCATTAATAGACAGTTAGTTTATAATCTTATTATTTTAAACCTAAACCTACAAGGTTTTTAAAACCTCGCAGGTTCACTTGTAACTTTTAAGTACTTCTTTGTCTCACAGTTCTCTGCTCAATGCGTTTTTCATACATTTCGCCCTGGAATATACGTTGCACAAATATTCCAGGAATATGTATCTGATTTGGGTCTAATGCTCCAAGTGGCACTAATTCCTCAACCTCAGCAACCGTTATTTTAGCAGCGCCACACATATTTGGATTAAAATTTCTCGCTGTGCCTTTAAAAATCAAATTACCTGCCGCATCGCCTTTCCAAGCTTTTACAAAAGCAAAATCAGCTTTAAAGGCATGTTCTAACACATACATTTTACCGTCAAATTCTCTGGTTTCTTTACCTTCTGCTACTTCGGTGCCATAGCCAGCAGGTGTATAAATTGCAGGAAAACCAGCTTGTGCAGCGCGACATCTTTCGGCTAAAGTTCCTTGTGGAATCAATTCTACATCTAACTCACCTGATAGCATCTGACGCTCAAACTCATCATTTTCACCTACATAAGAAGATACCATTTTTTTGATTTGTTTTTTTTGAAGTAATAACCCCAGACCAAAATCGTCAACTCCTGCATTATTCGAAATACATGTTACCTCCTTTACATTTAACTTCACTAACTCAGCAATTGCATTTTCGGGGATACCGCTTAGCCCAAAACCACCAAGCATAAACGTCATGTTGTCCTTAACGCCTTTTAGTGCCTCTTGCACATTTGCTACCTTTTTATTAATCATAATAATAAATTTTTGCTTTTTAAAATTACGAATAAAAAAGCCCATTCCAAAAAAGAATGGGTTTGTAATTTTATATAAATATGTAGTCCTTTAAAACTCTAAATCTTCAGGAGTTTCATTGTTTAATTCATCATCATCAATAATAACAGTTTTAGCTGTAGCCTTAGAACAATCTACAACAATAGAAAGATCTTTTGGGGCTTCAAATTCTTCCTTAGAAATATTTAATTCTTCATCTTCATAACAACTTCTCATATAAATCCCCCAAATAGGTAGTGCCATAGACGCTCCTTGCCCGTAAGTAATTGATTTAAAATGAACCGATCTTTCTTCGCCTCCTACCCAAACGCCTGTTACTAAATTAGGTACCATTCCCATAAACCAACCATCACTTTGGTTTTGAGTTGTGCCCGTTTTACCTGCAATAGGGTTTTTAAATTCGTATGGGTATCCTGTTACTACCTCTCTGTAATCTGCTCTATAAGAGTCCGCACCTTTTGTTCTTAATCTGGCACCAGAGCCTTCTTGGGTGACACCTTCCATAAGTTTAGTAGCAACATAGGCCGTTTCTTCACTTAAAACATCACGGGTTTCTGGTTTAAATTGATATAATATAGTGCCGTTTTTATCTTCTATAGTTGTGACCATTACGGGTTTGGTATATACGCCTTTATTTGCAAATGCTGAATAGGCACCTACCATTTCGTAAACACTTAAATCTGGAGTTCCCAAAGCGATTGATGGTACTGGTGGAATGTCTGATTCTATACCCAATTTTAAGGCTAAATCTGCTACTGTTTGTGGCCCAACTTTATCGATTAAACGCGCTGTAATTGTATTTACAGAATTTGCCAATGCATTTTTTAACGTACGGGTGCCACCATAATCATTATTTGAGTTGTCAGGACACCATTCTTCAGGATTACCAAATTTATTGGCTTCTATACAAAACGGTGTGTCTGGAAATTCATCACAAGGTGAAAAATGTAATTGGTCTATTGCAGCAGTATATACAAATGGTTTAAAAGTTGAACCTACTTGACGCTTGCCTTGTTTTACCATATCGTATTGGAAATGTTTATAATCCATACCACCTACCCATGCTTTTACATGACCTGTGCGTGGATCCATAGACATCATTCCTGTTCTTAAAAACGATTTGTAATAGCGCATGGAATCGATAGGTTTCATAATGGTATCGATCTCACTAGGCTTTCCGTCTATCCAAGCAAAAACAGACATTGGGACAGGTTTTTTAAACGAAGCCTCAATGTCTTTGTTAGATTTTTTTAAATCATATTTCATATGCCTCCAACGTTCAGATTGTTTCATGGAACGATTTAACAAATCCCTAATTTCATCCTTTTCTAAATCTAAAAAAGGTGTGGTAGGGTTTCGCTTTGGCGTATTTTGAACAAAAAATTCAGCTTGAAGCCTTGGCATATGTTGCTGTACAGCGTCTTCTGCATGTTTTTGCATCCGTGAATCTATGGTGGTGTAAATGGTTAAGCCATCATTGTATAAACTCCATTTTGTACCATCTGGTTTTGGATTGTTTTTAATCCAATCTTTCATAAAACCAGAAAGATAGCCCCTAAAATAAGTAGCAATACCATCACGATGTGATTGTGGTGTGTATTTTACATCTAATTCTGTTTTCTGCAAAGAGTCTTTTAGAGTTTGGTCTAAATAACCATTTCTCATCATTTGATATAACACCACATTGCGTCTGTTTTTTACACCAACAGGATTTCTTCTAGGGTTATAAAGTGATGAGTTTTTGAACATACCAACCAACATTGCACACTCTTTGAGGTCTAATTCATGAGGTTCTTTATCAAAATAAATTGCTGCTGCACTTCTAATACCATCAGCGTTATTACCAAAATCATATATATTGAAGTATTGGGCTATAATTTCTTCTTTAGTATATTGACGTTCTAAACGCGTGGCAATTATCCATTCTTTTACTTTTTGAAGTACTCTTTCTATGATGTTTTTTGAACCTTCACCGTGAAATAATTGTTTTGCCAATTGTTGAGAAACTGTACTCGCTCCTCCACTACCAGGTTTAACAATGGCACGCAAAGTTCCTCTCGCATCAATACCAGCATGCTCTGTAAAACGTTCGTCTTCAGTAGCAATTAGTGCATCTACTAAATGCTTTGGTAATTCTTCGTAACCCACAGGTGTTCTATTATCATTGAAATAAAATTTTCCGAGGGTTTTTCCATCAGAAGACATGATTTCAGTCGCCAAATTAGTTTTAGGATTTTCTAAAACAGTATGATCTGGCATTTCACCAAATATGCCCCAAGATGCTAATAAAAATAGAAGGATTAAAAACAGAATTCCTCCTAAAAATGCCATCCAAAACCAACGGATGTATTTAGAAAAATCTTGAACTGTTGTAGTTTCTTTTTTTGCTTTTGCCATAATTAAGTGCCTAAAATAGTTTAAGTTTTAAGTGCCTAAAGTTATTAGTACTTAAAGTTAGTTGATAGGTTTTGGTTTTTCAATTCTAAACCCAACATCGGTAATACCTTCTAAAGCAATAACGCCGTTAACTTTTCCGCTTTCTCGCATGGCGTGCTGGATGTTAACTTCGTATGTACCTGCTTCGTCAAACACAACACTTTCCTTGTACCATAACTTGTTTTCTTTGGTATCGGTAACACCAGTTCCCAAAAGTTTTCCAGATGGGTCTGCCATTTTATATTCCAAAGTATCTGTGATTGTTTTCCCATGAGGAAAGGTCATTTCTACTATTAAAAACAAATTATTGTACTTATAAGCGTTTGTATTTCTTAGGTTTACAAATAAATTATAGGGATTAATTGTATCCGGAGGGTTAATTTTAAAACTTATTATTGAATCTTTATGCCATGCGTTAGGAACGGATTTATATGCATCGAAAACACGATTTTCATCACAAGACACTAGACAAAATATAAACACCAATACTACGGCACTATTTCGAATCATTCTTAGCATTTTGATTTTGCGGTTTTCTTTTATTGTTTCTTCTTCTTTTATTTTGACTCGTTTTGGTATGAGACGACTCGTTTTTGTTGCCTTGATTATTCTGCTTCGGCCGATTCCCTTGCTTTGACTTATTACCTTGAGCTACTTTATTACGTTGTTTATTTTGATGCCCTTTGCGTCTATTATTTTTACGTTTATTATTTCGTTTTGGACTATCAAAACGTGTTAAACTATCTTGACCCACAACGTTTTCAAACTCTGTTTTAGTATCTTCTACAAGATCTAATGCATATTCTTCAAGACTTATAACTTTTTTGTTTTCCTTGTTTGCCGCTATAATTTCATTGGCTTGTTGTGTGGTTATTTTATGCCAGTTCATCCACTCGCCTTCATAAGCATACCACATGTGCCCTTTAAAAATATCAGTTTTTTGGCAAACTGCTGTTCCTTTTTCAGTCTTAAGTTTTATATCTGTTTTCGGAAAATCTTTTAATGCATCCAAATACGTGTCTAATTCATAATTCAAACAACATTTTAGTTTCCCACATTGACCTGCTAATTTTTGAGGATTTAGAGATAATTGTTGGTATCGCGCTGCGGAAGTACTTACAGAACGAAAATCGGTCAACCAAGTAGAACAACATAATTCCCGTCCACAAGATCCAATACCACCAAGTCTCGCAGCTTCTTGACGAAATCCAACTTGTTTCATCTCTATTCGTGTTCTAAATTCGCGTGCAAAAACTTTAATCAATTCTCTAAAATCTACGCGTTCCTCTGCTGTATAATAGAATGTCGCTTTACTGGCATCGCCTTGAAATTCAATATCAGAGATTTTCATCTGCAATCTCAAATCTATTGCGAACTGACGTGCTTTTACCTTCATTGGTTCTTCCCTTTCACGGGCTTTCTTCCAAATATCAATATCTTTTTGGGATGCTTTTCGGTATATTTTTAAAATCTCTTCGGGCTCTTGAGAAATGTTTTTACGTTTCATTTGTACACGCACCAATTCCCCCGTAAGGGTAACCATACCTATATCATGTCCCGATTGGGCTTGAGTAGCCACAATATCCCCAATGCTAAGCGTTAAATTCTCTAAATTTTTATAGTAGTGTTTTCTACCGTTCTTATAGCGCACCTCAACCCAATCAAAGGGTTTTTCGCCGTTTGGTAAGGACATATTAGACAACCAATCGAAAACAGTCAATTTATTGCAACTATCTGTTCCGCAAGTGCCATTATTTTTACATCCTTTAGGTTGACCGTCGTCTCCAGTTGAGCAACTGTTACAAGCCATAAGTATTATATATATTGATTCCGATTAAAACCTGAATTTTATCGGAAGAAGGTTAATAAATAACTTTGATGCGTAAATATAAGATTATTATGAGGACTTAAAAAGAAAGATGTATAAGTTAACTTTTTCTAAACTTCCTTTTTCCTCTTCAAAACCTCAAAAATGTTCCGCAAATCTTTTTTGTAAGGTAGATGATCTGCACGTCCTTTTTTAAAAATATCGTTACTATTTCCTTGCCCTTTCCGGAGTTCTTTTTGTGCTTCAAAAGGCAGAGCATGTATCTCTTTACAATTTGTAGAACAGCAATTATTCATTTCGGTTTTACAAGCATCACATTGAATAAACAACAAGTGGCACGCATCATTAGCACAATTGGTATGCACATCAAACGGTGCGCCGCATTGGTGGCATTTCGCAATGACATCATCACTAATTTTTTCGGCGCGGCGTTCATCAAACACAAAATTTTTGCCTAGAAATTTATTTTCGAGATTTTGCTCTTGTATCTGTCTGGTATATTCAATAATTCCGCCTTCCAATTGATATACATTCTTGAACCCTTTGTGCTTAAAATAGGCACTCGCCTTTTCACATCGAATGCCGCCAGTACAATACATGACTAATTTCTTATCTTCTTTGTGGTCTTTTAAATCGTCTTCAATAATATCCAAAGATTCTCTAAAGGTATCCACATCGGGCGTTACGGCGTTTTTAAAATGTCCAATCTCGCTTTCGTAATGGTTTCGCATATCTACCAAAACTGTATTTTCATCTTCAATAAGCTGGTTAAATGTATCAGCTCCAACATGAATCCCTTTGTTGGTAACATCAAAAGTGTCATCGTTCAATCCATCGGCAACAATTTTATGGCGCACTTTCACTTTCAATTTTAAAAACGACATGTTGTCCTGCTCCACAGCAATATTCAGCCTAATATCTTTTAAAAAATCTATGGTATCCAAGTGGGTTTTAAATTCCTCAAAACGATCTGCAGGTAAAGATAATTGTCCGTTAATCCCTTCGGTAGCCACATAAATACGCCCTAAAACGTCCAAGGCGTCCCAGGCAATAAATAATTGATCTCTAAATTCTTGAGGATTGGCAATTTTGGCGTATTGGTAAAAAGAAAGTGTTAATCGGTCCTTGCCCGCTTTTTCGATTAATTCCGCTCTTTCTTTCGCGCTTAATTTATTGTACAGTTGCATGCTATACTAATTTTTTAAGGTTATAGATTCTTCGAAATGCAAAGGTACAATTTTTAAATTTTTGGGCGCCAAGGGTCGGGCTTTCACTACTCTCCCGATTAGCATCGGGATTAAACATGCCGTTCAATCCCAAGCGCACATAGCCGCCAAAGTCAGTCATACACCGCAAACATTAAGACTGTTTGGAAACATTAAAGCTAGAAAGCGTAAGCTAAATTCAGCATCCCGCCTATGTCGGGATGAGTTTAACTATCAAAACTCTATGCGTTTTCAAACTTTAGGGTTTTGAGTTTCACTCATAAAAAAAAGCACTTTTAGACAAACTAAAGTGCTTTTTCTGAGTAACTCTTCATCAAAATTTTTCTTTTTCAAACAAAAAAATTAAAAAGAGCAAACTACAATGGGCTTCACAATTTCCTATAATCTGATATACAACAATTGAAACGCCTATGCTTTTATGTAAAATGGGATTTGAGTATATTTTTTCTTTTTCACAGTAAAATTCTCCCCACTTTATTAGGTAGATGCAAAATAGTTTAAAAGGTTGCGTGGGAATATCAAATTTGTTTTAAAATGGGTGATAATAATATTGACATCCTATTGTAATATGCTAAAAGTTGTAGTATTTTAGCGTGAATAATTATACATAAAATGAGCAACGAAAAAGAAGCAAAATTAAAAGCATTAAAACTTACTTTAGATAAATTGGACAAAGCATACGGTAAAGGTACCGTCATGAAAATGAGCGATCAAGCAGTTGTTGACGTAGAGTCAATTTCATCAGGATCTTTAGGATTGGATATCGCATTGGGCGTTGGGGGATATCCCCGCGGACGTGTTATAGAAATATATGGGCCGGAATCTTCGGGTAAAACAACTTTAACATTACACGCTATTGCCGAAGCGCAAAAATCTGGAGGCATTGCTGCTTTTATTGATGCAGAACATGCGTTTGATAGATTTTATGCTGAAAAACTAGGTGTAGATATTGATAATTTAATCATATCCCAACCGGATAATGGAGAACAAGCTTTGGAAATTGCCGATAATTTAATCCGTTCTGGAGCAATTGATATTGTGGTGATAGATTCTGTAGCAGCATTAACGCCAAAAAGTGAGATTGAAGGCGAAATGGGAGATTCTAAAATGGGTCTTCATGCACGTTTAATGTCTCAAGCCTTAAGAAAATTGACTGCTTCTATTAGCAAAACAAATTGTACGGTAATGTTTATCAATCAATTACGTGAAAAAATTGGCGTAATGTTTGGTAACCCAGAAACCACAACTGGTGGAAATGCATTAAAATTCTACGCATCTGTAAGGCTTGATATTCGGAGATCTACTCAAATAAAAGACAGTAGTGGCGCAGTATTGGGTAACAAAACCCGTGTAAAAGTTGTAAAAAACAAGGTCGCACCACCATTTAGAATGGCGGAGTTTGATATTATGTATGGCGAAGGCGTTTCTAAAGTTGGTGAAATATTAGATATCGCGGTAGAAAACGAAGTCATTAAAAAAAGTGGCTCGTGGTTTAGTTATGGGGACACAAAACTCGGACAGGGGCGAGATGCTGTGAAGGCCATTATAAAGGACAACCCAGAACTAATGGATGAACTGGAACTCAAAATAAAAGATATCATAAAAGGCGAATAAATTCTCAAAAAATCCCGTTAAAGCGGGATTTTTTAATTTTATACTAAATCAATTTTAAAATCATCGGTTAAATTTATCTGGTATTATACGCAACCATTTGGCAAAATATACATCTAAAAGAAAAAGATTAATTTAAAACCCAAATTGATTTGTTATGAAAAAGATTTTAATTTTAAGCTTTCTAGCTTTATTTCTAAGTAGTTGCGAACTAATTGATGATGATGATGGGGATGTAAGATTCACTTCAGAATTTTTACCTATTGAAAGCGTTGACATTCCAGACGAATTCAGCCTCGGAGAAGTTTATCCAATTAAGGTAACTTACCAAAGACCCACTAGTTGTCATGTGTTTAGAAATTTGTATTATGCAAAAGAGAACAACGAAAGAACAGTTGCTATAATAACTGCTGTTTTTGAACGAAATGATTGTGAGACATTAACAGATGAAATGGTCGAAAGATCATTCAACTTTAAAGTCACAAGTAACGGCTCATACATTTTTAAATTTTGGCAGGGTAAGGATGATAATGACGAAGATATATACTTAACCATTGAAGTGCCAGTAGTAGATTAAAAACTAAGCATTAACTTAACTAATCTTTGTATCACTTGAGTTTAAATCAACTCATAGAAAATTGTAAAAAGAATGATACCAAAGCACAAGGGGAATTATATAAGCTCTTTTCGGGCAAGTTGTTTTCTACATGCTTAAAGTATTCGCGCAATTATGCCGAAGCTGAAGATAATTTGCAAGATGCGTTTTTAATTATTTTTGATAAAATTGGACAATTTAAGCACAAAGGCTCTTTTGAAGGTTGGTTAAAACGCATTACAGTTAATAATGTTTTACAACGCTATAGAAGCGAAAAAGTTTTTGATATTATAAATGAAAACACAACTGAAGCTGTTGAAATAGACATTGAGGAAGACCAAGTCTCGATCGATTATCTGTTACAAATTATTCAGGAATTACCCGATAGATATAGATTGGTGTTTAACCTATATGTGCTTGACGGATATTCGCATAAAGACATAGCAGAACTATTGAAAATTTCTGTAGGCACTTCAAAATCGAATTTAGCCAGAGCACGACAAATTTTGAAGCAGACTATAGAAGACTATAACGAAAAGCAAAACCTACAATCCTTATAATGGGAGATAAAAAACATATAGATAGACTATTTCAGGAGCGCTTTAAAGATTTTGAAGCCAAGCCTGATGATGCTGTTTGGGAAAATATCGAGGCGAAACTTAACGAAAAGAAGAAAAAGCGCAGAGTAATTCCAATTTGGTGGCGTTACGCTGGTGTCGCTGCTCTTTTACTGTTAGGGCTTACTTTAGGTTCAATTTATTTTGGCAGTGACGATACGCAAATAACACCTCAAGTAGTCGATACAGAAAAAACCGATTTAGAAAATACCAAAGACACAGAAATTCAGGATTTAAATAAAATTGATAATACCGATGCTTCTGAATCTGTTATTGTTGATGTTGAGAATGGTAGTGAAAGTTCAAAAGAAACTTCAAATTCATCTGAACAAAATAATGATGATAAGTTAAAACTTGTTAAGCAGAATTCTTCGGTTGCAACATCCAATAATTCAAAAGACACAGATAAAACTGAAGAAGCATTCATTTCAAATAAAAACAACAATAGGTCTAAATCTGTATTTAAAAAAGAAGGTTCCAAGGTTATTGCAGAAAATAAAACTTCAGAGAAATCTGAAAACAGTTACAAAAACAATTCATCTGCAATAAACGATGCTGTTACAAATGTTAAAACTATTCAAGAGCAAAAAGACAATGTAGGTATAGCAGATAAGAATGATAATTCAAAAGTTATTGTAGAAAACAGAACTTTAGATGCGCCTGAGAACACTTCAAAAGATAATATGTCTGTGAAAGATGATGTCGTTAATCCTAAAAGTACAGAAGCGCAAAAAGAAAATGTAGTTGTAGCAGATAATTCTAAAATTAAAACAGATAAAATTGAAAATACCAAAGCAAAAAAATCTGTCGAAATAGCAGAAAACAATCCTAAAAAAGAGGCTCAAACCATCGAGGAAGCCATAGAAAAAAATGAATCGCTCCTTGAAGACGACGATACTAATGTTGTATTGAATAAATGGGGGATCTCGCCCAATGCGGCTCCAGTTTATTTTAGTAGTTTGGGCAAAGGATCTTCTATAGACCCACAGTTTAACAATAACTCTAAAAGCGGTGAGGTTAATATGAGCTATGGTTTAAATGCCAGTTACGCTATAAACAATAGAGTTACAATTCGCTCGGGGATTAACCGCGTAAACTTAGGCTATAACACCAATGATGTTGTAGTGTTTGAGTCGGTAAATGCGAGTGCTTCAAATATTAAAACCTTAGAAACCATAAGCAGTAATGCATCAGATGAAGTGGCCCAAACTAGTGCCGTAAGTAGTGGTAATGATGTTACTATTATTAGTGCTGAAGCTTTTAAATCTAATAATAATATTCCAACTTTTGATGCTTCAAATACAACCATAAATCAGTCGTTTGGCTATATAGAAATTCCGTTGGAAATTCAATATGCCCTTTCCACAAAACGATTTGGTGTAAATGTTATTGGTGGTTTTAGCTCGCTCTTTTTAAATAACAACGATTTGTTTTCTGATGTAGAAGGACAGCGCATACGTTTAGGAGAAGCAGATAATATTAACAAAACAAGTTATAGTGCCAATTTTGGATTGGGACTAAATTATAAAGTATCAAAAAAGATTAATTTGAATTTAGAGCCTATGTTCAAATATCAAATTAATACGTTTAAAAATACGTCTGGTGATTTTCAACCCTTCTTTATTGGGGTTTACACCGGATTCGGAATTAAATTTTAGGTTTTTGGTTAGATCTGATATTGATTTCCATTAAGCTCGGAAATTGATATCTATAAAAACTGCCCTTCCCCGAGGGCAGTTTTTTAGTTTTATAGAAACAATCAGTCTAAAATAGTTTAAAACACAATTTTAACGATAGTCTATAGGAAAAATAGCAGCCTTATAATCTCTATTTTCGCATTAACTAAAGGTGTCAGAAAAAAAACCAAACTTTTGGTTTATATAATATAGCTACCATTTTACATATGCATATATACTGAATGGACAATTTTTATTACTCTTTTTTTAGTCCTTTCTTATTAAAAACACTATTCGTAATCCATAGAGATATTGAAAAAGATATTATCAAACACAAATACATCATTGGATTACTCAAATTTACTTTTATTGTTTCCCAAGAATTAGGTTTATCGCTAAAAAAATAAGCAATAAAAAGCAAGCAAGTACCTGTAATAATCAATACTACCTTTATAGAAAGGTAATATTTAAGTACAAATTTTCTTGTTTTCATAATTATTTATTTAACAATAATTCGATAGTTTGATCATCAGGTAATTCAAATATTGAAGCATCAAATGAAATATCATCCTCGTCTAAAACTAGTACTATTTTTTCTATCTCTACAAACTTCACAGCTTTTACATATGAAAGACAATCAGCCGCTGCCCATATGACACCACCAACAGCTCCTTTTACTGCTCCAGCAGCTCCTCCAAATACAGCACCACCTACAGCTCCTGTTGCGGTACCTACACCCGGAAAAGCTACAGTTCCTCCTGTTGCCCCTATAATACCTCCATTGACAGCCCCTGTTACAGCTCCATATACCATACCTCTACCTATTTTTTTTCCAGCAGTTTTCCTCATACAATCCCAAAAGCCACCACCTTTAGCACTTGTACTATTATTTTGTATTTCATTGCTTAAATAAACTTCTTCTAACGCTTGGATTGCATATTTAGAAGCGTTTAAAATAATTTGAAATTCTTGCTTCTCATTACTAGACATCAAAAAATTACTATCTAGCTTATTTTGATATTCATTTACCAAATCTGGAATTTCATAATCATATGCATTAATCATATCATTATAATATTCTAATAGCAAATTGTTTGTTTCTCTACCGAGTTGACTAGGTAATTCAATGTAAACTTGTGCATATGTTTCCTCTAAGTTTTTACTAGACAGACCTTTCGAAGAAATATTATTCTTGGATTTTGTTTTAAAAGACTTATTAAAAGTATTTTCAATTGTTTCATCAGAACTGAATAAGTCCTTTATCGAATTTGAATGAACTTTAAGTTTAGAGTCTAAATCAGCATAATTAAATGAATTTGAAGGAGTTTCATTTAATTCATTTTTCTCACATGAGCTAAATGATGTTATTATTATTAAAAGGAATAATGATATTTTTATTTTTTTCATAATTTTAAAGTTTTACCCAAAAAAAGGGTAATTAATAAAACAGTTGTTTTAGAAGTCTAAAAAATTAAGAAGTCATTTATGTTAAGAAGTCATTTTTTTTACCATTAAATTTTTTTTAGAGAAAATAAAAAACTAGCGCTAGTTGTGTTGCAACAACTTTTGTTTTACACTTTTTCTGGGAGACTTCTTAAATAACCCAAAACCTATGTCCAACATTTCAAAACTAAAAAAAAAAAAAAACAATTGACAATTTTTTTTCTTACATTTTTAATCAATTTGTAAGGCTTATGGTTTTGACACAGATAAAATGTAGAAAAATATTACTTCTGAAACATCAAACTCAATAGCTTCTAAAAACTCTTAACTGCTCTAAAATAATCTCTTTAGACCTATCATTCAAAGCCCTCGTATTTTCAATAGTCAGCCCTTTGGTTTCAATAAATTTATGAATCTTGGCTCGCATTTTCCCAGGACTTCCACTAAAAAAAGTATAGGAAAATCGTTTTTTATTATCAGCAAACGTCATGGGTACAATTGGTATTTGATGGTTTATTGCCAATCGGAACGCACCATCTTTAAATTCATCAAGCATAATATGTTCTTCGGGCACACCTCCTTCAGGAAAAATACAAATGCTCAACCCTTGTTTCAGTCGTCTTTGTGCTCTTAAAAAAACAGCATGTCGGCTTTTTGCAGAACTTCTGTCAACCACAATACAAGTGCGCTTATAAAAAAAGCCGAAAAGCGGAATTTTAGTCAGCTCCTTTTTTCCAACAAACACAAAAGGATTTTTTACAGCTACTAACATCAACATAATATCTGCCATCGAAGTATGGTTCGCAATAAACATATAGCTCTTATCCTTTTCTGGGACTTGCTCTCGTTCTATGCTGTATTTAAACCCCATACCTATCAAAATAAACTTGGCCCAAAAGCGAGCAATTTTAAAAAAGAAAGGGTACCAAGATTCTTTGGATATGGATATTAAAAGCACGGGCAACAAAATCAAGATGGGCAAACCCACAAGAATGTAAAACCAAATGCGGTAGAGTAACCAGAATATATACTTAAAAACTATCATTCCTGCCAAAAATACGTAATTGTATTGAGGATTTTTACGAAATCGATTACCTTTGCTTTCGCAAATATTAGTATTGAATATTAATTAAAGAGATACCTGCCTCCGCAGGTAATATTATGGCAAGAATACTCACGGGCATACAAAGTACAGGAACACCACATTTAGGAAATATTTTAGGCGCAATTATGCCAGCTATTAAAATGGCTGAAAATCCTAAAAACGATTCCTACTTATTTATAGCAAATTTGCACACGTTGACTCAAATTAAGGATGCCGCAACGTTACGCGAAAACACCTATTCTACCGCAGCTACTTGGTTAGCCTTTGGATTGGATATTGAAAAAACCGTGTTTTACAGACAGAGTGATATTCCGCAAGTAACTGAGTTGTCATGGTATTTAAGCTGTTTTTTTCCATACCAACGTTTAACTTTAGCTCATAGTTTTAAAGATAAAGCAGATAGATTGGAAGATGTGAATTCAGGATTATTTTTCTACCCTATGCTAATGGCCGCCGATATTCTATTGTATGACGCCAACATTATTCCCGTAGGTAAAGATCAATTACAACATATCGAAATGACGCGTGATGTAGCGTCTCGTTTTCACGCACAAGTGGGAGATACTTTTGTATTGCCCGAAGGGAAAATTCAAGAAAACACCATGTTGGTTCCCGGTACCGATGGTGAAAAAATGAGTAAAAGCCGAAACAATACCATCAATATTTTTTTGGCGGATAAAAAATTGCGTAAGCAAATTATGTCCATTAAAACAGACAGCACGCCACTAGAAGACCCAAAAAATTGGAAAACCTGTAATTGTTTTGCTATTTATAATTTATTGGCAACTGATGCTCAAATTGCTGAAATGAAAGCCAATTACGAAAACGGTGGTTATGGTTATGGACATGCAAAACAAGCCTTATACGAATTAATTTTAGAGAAATTTGCTGAACCTCGTGAGCGTTACAATTATTATATGAGCAATCTTGGCGACATTGATAAAGCACTTTTAGTTGGTGCTGAAAAGGCCAGAATTGTTGCTGATGGTGTTTTAAGCAGGGTTCGGACTAAGGTTGGGTATTGATTCCTGCGAAGGCAGGGATCTTAATCGAAAGATATCGGTTGAGTGGTTTTCCTATAATTTTTTCAAATTGTAAACCCATTACTATTTTTTTGAGACCTTTCAGGTTTTTAAAACCTGAAAGGTCTGATATCCCAACTAAATAACCTCAAACAACTTCCCGGGAAGCGGTCTTACAACACCCTTTAACTCCATATTCAACAACGTTCCTGACACTTTAAAAATGGGCATTTCACAATTTAAAGCAATGACATCCAATTGCTGTTTTTCGTTGTCTTTTAAGTAATTATAGATTATTTTTTCGGTAGCATCCAATTCAACAAAAAGTTGTTTTTGTATGGCAGGTTTTTCTTTGTCTTCCAATTGCCAATTCAAAATATATGGCACATCCAAAGGCGTGGACATCATATGGGCTTTTTGGTGCTTTATAAGATTATTGCAACCAATGCTCAATTGATCGGTTGTGCGTCCAGGCACCGCAAACACATCTCTATTATAAGAATGAGCAATATCGGCAGTAACCAAACTTCCTCCTTTTTCGGCAGATTCTATAACAATTGTAGCTTCACTTAAACCAGCAATAATTCTGTTTCGTTTTAAAAAATTGTTTTTATCAAAGGTATCGGTACTCCAAAAATCAGAGAAAAAACCACCATTTTTCTCCACATCTACCATGTATTTTTTATGGACTTTTGGATAAATTTGATTCAATCCGTGTGCTAAACACCCAATGGTTTGCAAATTGTGTTTTATCGCATTTTTATGTGCAGTAATATCTGTGCCATAAGCGAAACCCGATACTATAATTGGATCATAGGGCTTTAAAGTTTCTATTAGTTTTTCACAAAAAGCAATCCCGTTTGTTGTAATTTTTCGAGTGCCGACAATGCTGATAATGTGTTGTTTATTTAAATCAATATTCCCGGTTTGAAATAACAAAATAGGGCCATCAATACAATGTTTTAGTTTCTCCGGATAATCCACGTCCCTAAAATAAGATACTTTTATATTTTCCGCCTTGATAAAATCTAATTCCTTTTCAGCATCAGCTAAATGATTTTTTCCGAACAATCCGTTTAAAACGAATTCGCCAATACCATCAATTTTAAGCAAATTTTGTTTTTTCTCTTTTAATACCGCTTCCGCAGAACCACAATGTCCTATTAATTTTTTAGCTGTAATATCCCCAACTTTTGATGCATGTTGTAATGCCAAGGTATAAAGCAAATCGTTTTCCGTCATCTTAAAATTTAATTCTCTTACAAGAAAAGAAATATTTTGCACATATGGTTTTCCGCTTTTGTGGGAATATCACGTTTTACATAAAAAAGGTTTACATTGTTAATAAGTAGTTATGTGAAAAATTTAATCAAAACCATATTTTTTTAAATTTGCTTTATGCAACTGGAAACCTACATCAGCGATTTACTTTATAGATATGAATGTGTTATTGTGCCTGACTTTGGTGCCTTTTTATCTGAACGACAATCTGCTACAATCAATATAGAAAACAATACGTTTTACCCGCCAAAAAAAATCATTTCGTTTAACGAACAAATACAAAAAAATGATGGTTTGTTAGCGCGTTATATTGCTGATGTTGAAAAACTCCCGTTTGAGGTTGCCAATAAAAAGATTAAAAAACGTGTAAAAACCCTAAAATCTTATTTAACCCAAGGTGAAACAATTACTTTCAATAACATAGGCGAAATTATTTTTAATACCGAAGGGAAAATTGTTTTTGAGCCTTCTTATAATCTAAATTATTTAACGGATGCTTTTGGTTTATCACAGTTTGAATCTACAGAAGTGACTCGTGAGGTTTACAAAGAAAAAGTTGAAGCTGTTGAAAAAGTAGTTCCAATTACATTCACACCTGAAAAACGTAAAAATAGAGGCTATTTAAAATACGCTGCCGTTGCTTTAATTGCTTTGATGCTTGGTGGTGTTGGAGCTTCTAAATATTATGTGGATACTATTGAAACCCATAACCAATTAGCACAAGAGCAAGCCACCCAACAACTTGAAACTAGAATTCAAGAAGCTACGTTTAGCTTAAATCCATTACCTGCAATTACGCTTAATGTTACCAAACAAACGGGCAATTATCATATTGTAGCTGGAGCTTTTAGAGTTGAGGAAAATTGTGATAAAAAAGTATCTCAATTAAAACAGGATGGTTTTAGCGCTCGTAAAATCGGCGCCAATAAATATGGCTTACACCAAGTGGTTTATGCAAGTTATGAGGGCAGACTTGATGCGCTAAAAGCTTTAAGAAACATCAAAAAAACGCATAATAAAGATGCTTGGTTGTTGGTTAAAAAACTAGACTAGATTAACAAAAAATTACATCTTACTTTACTCCTTTAATACGTAACTTTGCCACATCAAAATTTATAGATGAAAGCAAAGACTCCAGAACAATCTAAAACTACAATGACCGATATGGTTTTACCTAGTGAAACCAACCCGTTAAACAATTTATTTGGTGGCGAATTATTAGCACGCATGGATCGTGCAGCGAGTATTTCTGCTAGGCGTCATAGCAGACGCATTGTAGTTACCGCATCGGTAAATCATGTGGCTTTTAATCGTGCCGTTCCTCTTGGAAGTGTTGTTACCGTTGAAGCTAAAGTGTCGCGTGCTTTTAACACCTCTATGGAAATTTATATTGATGTTTGGATGGAAGACAGGGAATCTGGAGCGAGAACAAAAGCCAACGAAGCTATTTATACCTTTGTGGCTGTTGATGAAACAGGTCGCCCAGTAAAAGTTCCTGAAGTAACACCTGAAACTGCAATTGAAAAAGAACGTTTTAATGCTGCTTTACGTAGAAAACAATTGAGTCTTCTGTTAGCTGGAAAAATAAAACCAAATGAGGCTACTGAGTTAAAAGCGTTGTTTGATTAAGCTAGGGACAAATTAAAAAACGTTCCGTTTCTCATTCTGAAATGAGTTCTAAATGTACAAGTTTTAGTGCTTTCGAATCACTTCAATTAAACCTTTTGCTATTACCTAAGTCTTATAGTAAACCCAAAAATCTTAATACTATGAGAACTTTTGTTATTTTATTATCCGCTATTTGTATGATGAGTTTATCGTCATGCGCTACTAGAGTAGTTACCAGACCTGCTTCGGTAACGGTAATTAAAACACCTCCCAAACATTACAAAATTGTAAAAGTAAAAGGGAAACGCTATTATTTCTGGAATGGGAATCATTATAGAAAGACGAAACGTGGTTATGTGGTTACTAGATTGTAATCAAAAAAAAACTGTTTTCGCGTAAATATTTATTTAAGACGAATCTCTGCGTTAAGGATTGAAGTCCTGAAGCTTCGAGACAGGATGACACTTGTGTCACATCTTATAAATCCAACTGGCAGGGTTTTGCGTTTGTAAGTCTTTAAAAACAATAAAGTTAAGTATGGTTTCTCCTGTAGTTGGGTTTGTAAACACTTCCCCAATTTCTTGTTTTGTAGATACTTTATCGCCTTCTTTTACTGAGACCTTACCCAAGTTTTTATAAGCTGTGATGTAGTTTCCATGGCGAATCATAACGATAGGATTGGCGTTTTTTATCAGAATAATTCTGCTTACCACACCTTCAAATACTGCACGAGCTTTTGTACCTTTTTCCGTAGCAATACGCACACCATTGCTCTTAATAGTTAACGACCTGTCAACTGGCGAGCGTTGTGTGCCGTAACCTAACTTCACAAAACCTTTCTCTACTGGCCATGGCAGTTTCCCTTTATTAGATACAAAATTACTAGCTAAAACCTTTTCTTCAGCAGTAAGCGAAAACGTAGATGTGCTAGACGTGGTTTTAGTCCCAGATTTTTTTCTAGATGAAGCAATAGCTGCTTTAATAATACGCTCTATTTCTCTATCTATTCTATCAGCTTCTCTTTGTTTCGCTTTTATTTGAGAGGCATATTTACTTAAATTCTTCCTAATGGAAGCCATTAATGATTGATGTTGTGCGCGTTCTTTCTCTAAAGTCTTTTGCGTGGTTCTGTTCTCAACAATTAGTTTCTGCTTGTCTTCTTTTTGAACTAGTAAATCTTTGTTGATTTGTTGTAATTCGGCAGTTTTAGACTTAATGGTTTCACCTTGCTGTTTCTGATGATTTGTATATTGTTTCATATACTGCAAGCGCTTATAACCTTGCTTAAAATCGTTTGAGGACAGCAAAAACATAATCCTACTTTGTTGATTCCTGCTCTTATAGGATTTCACGATCATAGCCGCATAATCTTCTTTGAGCAACTTTAACTCATTTCTAAGATCGGTAATCTGCTTTTGATTGTTATTGATTTCCCGTGTTAATAAATTAGCCTGCTGGTTGGTAACCTTAATCAGGTTATTTAAAACACTAATTTTATAATTGAAGTCTTCAATTTGTGATAACTCGGATTTCTCTTTCGACTTGTTTTCAGCACGTAAGGCATTAATTTTTTGAATCTCCCGACGTAATTCCTGTCTGCGCGTTTCCAGTTGTTTTTGTTTATCATTCTGACTAAAACCAGAATGACTAAAACTCAAAAAAAGAAGTCCTAAAAAAAGAAATTTCAATATATTATTTCTAGACTGCATTATAGTTCTATCTTCTTAAAACCTGATGGTATTTTAAAAGGAAATCTTAAATCTTCATTCAAAGAGACAGATTTGAATTCGAGTTCTGCAATCATCTCGTCGGTACCTTCAACCGCAATAACCTTTATATGTTCTGGCAACACTTGGGTATCTACTTCTTGATGTGTTAAATAATCGATTTGTAAGTGTCTTTGTTCTGTAATTTGCGACAGTTGTTGCGACTTCACTTTATAATGTGAAGGATTCAACAGAAAAAATATTTCAAAAAGTGTACGCTGATTTTTAGGTTGTAATAGATAACTACCTTCATGGACAGATACTTTATAGGATTCATCTTTTAAATTGAACAATGCTTCACCTAAAATAATATTTTGAACCCTTTCAAAGTTTAAATCAGTACCCAATAACTTGCTAAAGTATTCAAAATCGCCTTCAAAATAAGTATTGTCCAGCTTGTTATAAAAAGCAACAGTTTTAGGTGTTATTTTAGCTCTTATAACGCCGAATGTAGCACTCATCCAAAGCACCTCATCTTTCTGCATGCGATAACTCACCGTATGGGAATGTCTTTTTTCGCCTTCGGAATAGGTGATCTTTAATTTAGATTGTAATGTTTTAAAATCTGGGGATTTTCTGGCGTTCTCCTTAATGAGTTGTTTTGCAGAAAGTCTAAAATTTTTATCGCCTTCGGAAATCGTTTTCGAGGATTTACAACCTGTTAAAGCAAGTGTAATTGATAAGAAAAGTACAGAGAGATATGTTTTGTAGGTCAACATTTTAAGTTTTATTAATCGACTATTTTTGATTTAAGCGCATTTGCCTTATCCATAAACGATTTTGATTTGGCAGTATTGTTCAATGCGGTATAAGCCTGTGCCAATTGTTTATAAAAATCGGTTTCCATTTTAGCATCATCAACAATCCAATCCAATCCTGATTCTAATGTTTCTATAGCTTCATTAGGTCTGTTCAGTTCATTTAAAGCAACCCCATTTATTAAATAAAACAATGGTTGCGCAGGATATGTTTGAATAGCACTTTCGCTTTTTGTTTCTGCTCTATCAAATTGTTTCAAATCAATATGCAGCAATAATACATGTTTTAAAATATTGAAGTTATCTCCATCTAATTTTAATGCATCTTGAAAATAGTTTAAAGCTTTCTGTCCTTCGCCTTTATTTAAATAATACAATCCTAGATCTGAAAGCGTCTTGGCATCCGTTTTTCCATCAAGTAAGGTTGTGGCTTCTATTAAATCCTGTTCGTATTGCGGATTCTTTTTAACAAAATTCACAAAATCCGAAAGTACTTTAACTTTTGCATCGGGTTTAATTTCATGACTCTTAACCACAATTTTCATGGATTTTATGGCCTCTTCAGTATTATCATCATCCAAATAAAATTTATAAAGGGCTAAATGTGCTATTTGAGAATTCGGATTAATTTTTAATAATTCCTTTGCAGTTTCAAATGCTTTTTCTTTGTCGTTTTGTTCACTATACCTAAAAATTAACGCCAAATAATTAGATTCCTTATCTGGATTGTTATCGATTCGAGATTCTAAGTTTTCAATTTGTTCTTCGGCTCTCCCAGTAACTTTATAAATTCTGTTTCGCATGATATCTCGCGACGCTGAAACCCCAAAAGAAGCATCCAATTCATCCAAAATCTCAAGCGCATCATCAAATTTTTCCATCTTCAAATACAACGATGCCAAATCTTCCTTATAATCTGGATGGTATTTTACCAGTTGCTGCACCGTTTTGAGGGCTTTTTTTAAATCGTTTTGCGACACATAATACCCGTAAAGTTCATCTAAATACCACTCATTATCGGGCGATTTATTTACAGCCTCCTTAAAAGCGTCTTCCGCAGCACCAAAATTTTTGAGTTTCATATAATTTTTCCCCAACTCAAAATATAATATTGCTGGCGATTTATCGATGTCCACACATTGCAATAACGCATCTATAGAGCGTTGGTAATTCTCAATGCCTTTTTGTTTAAGCGCTTCAAAAAAGAACTCTTGGAATTTATCTTCTACAATTCCTAAATCGTCATCGGGTGTTTTATTGAAATCTACTTGGGCATAATTTATCTGCGGAATAAGTAATAATCCGAAGAGAAAAATGAATATGTAAAGTTTCTTTTTAATCCTTTAAATTTTTAGCAAGTAAATCTTCAACAACATCAAGTTTATGGATAATTTCAATTTTATCACAAGAAGTTCTCATCAAATCTCTATATTTATTGGCTTCTTTGGGTAAATTTCCTCCAGAAGCTTCAAAAATATTTTTATTTGGCCATTGTGCGTAAGCAATATATTCTAGGTGGTTTTTTTTGTGCAACCGTGACCCCAAACTACCTTCGTACTTATAAATTAAATTTGTTAAACCCTTCCAGCCTTTGATAAATGTATCAACGTGCTTAGGTATTACTTTAAATGAATAGAGTACGATATACATAAATTTACAAATAATTTTTTACTCCAAAACCGAATAATCTCCTATGCTAATACTGGTAAACTCGCCATTATATTTAACGTTATTACCAATCATAGCATTGTTCAATTTCGCATTTTTTATTTCAGAATTCGTTTGAATTAAACTGTTTTCAATGATTGAGTTTTCAATAAAAGTACCATTTCCAACGGAAACAAAAGGCCCTATAGTTGTATTTTTCAGTACTACATTTTCGCCAACAAAACAAGGTTCTATAATATTAGAATTCTCCAATTTAGCTGAAGATGCCACTAATTGTTCCTCGCCATCAGATTCTAAAAACCCTAACATGCGCTGATTCGTTTCAATAGTAATGGCTTTGTTTCCGCAGTCCATCCATTCATCGACCGTTCCTGTTTTAAAAATTTTACCATCTGCCATCATGCGCTTAATACCATCGTTAATTTGGTATTCGCCACCATTCATAACGTTTTTATCCAGTATTTCTTGTAGTTTTCCTTTTAAAACCGCAACATCTTTAAAATAATAAATCCCAATTACAGCTTGATCACTAACAAAAGTTTCTGGTTTTTCAACTAGCTCAACAATTTCATCATTATCATTTAACTTAACGACACCATAAGCTTCAGGATTGTCCACTTGTTTTGTCCAAATGACACTATCAGCATCAGGGTCTAAATCAAATTCCGCTCTTATCAAGGTATCCGCATAAGCAATAACCGCAGGGCCTGAAAGTGATGGTTCAGCACACATAATAGCATGACCTGTTCCAAGCGGTTTATCTTGACGGTAAATAGACGCTTTTGCGCCTAAATCTGTTGCTAATTTTTCTAAACTAGAAACCACCTCATCTCCAAACCACGCTGGATCGCCTAAAACAAAGGCTATTTCCTCAATGGGCTGTTTTAAAACTTTGGCAATATCTTTTACCAATCGGTGTACAATTGGTTGTCCCGCTACCGGAATTAATGGTTTTGGTACTGTTAAACTGTGTGGGCGTAAACGAGAACCTCGTCCTGCCATTGGTACTATTATTTTCATTTATTTTCTATTTGTCATTCCCTTGGAGAAGGGAATCTTTTTAATACTAAAATATTTATTTCAATTAGGTTTCGACTGCGCTCAACCTGACATATTTCTTACTTCACACCTGTACTTCCAAACCCGCCTTCGCCTCTGTCTGTTTCAGAAAGTGTTTTTACTTCTTCCCATTCCGCTCGCTCATGCTTTGCAATAACTAATTGAGCTATACGCTCGCCATTATTTATAGTAAAATCTTCATTTGAAAGATTAACCAAAATCACTCCTATTTCGCCTCTATAATCAGCATCAATAGTTCCTGGAGCATTTAGTACTGTAATGCCTTTTTTAGCTGCTAAACCACTTCTGGGACGTACTTGGGCTTCTATTCCAATAGGCAATTCTATAAATAGTCCTGTCCCTACAATACTGCGTTCTAATGGTTTTAAAATTCTTGATTCCGATATGTTGGCACGTAAATCCATTCCTGCTGAAGCTATGGTTTCATAGTGCGGTAAATCGTGATTGGATTTGTTTATGATTTTTATTTGCATGTTATTTTTTTAACAACTGTTTTATTTCATTTCTTTCTGAAAAATAAACGATTCCCAAAAATACGATTAACATCGATATTCCTATAATATAATTACCTCTAAATTGATAAAATGATAAAATTGAAAGTGTTATTGAGAGCATCAAATACATGCCTATTTTTTTTAGATTATAAGGTATTGGATAATATTTTCTTCCAAAATAATACGATAATAGCATCATGGATGCATAAGCCGTTAAGGTTGCTATAGCAGACCCTTTATAGCTTATAACCGGAACTAGCCAAAAGTTTAAGCCTAACGTCAATAAAGCTCCAAATACTGAAATATACGCTCCAAATTTTGTTCTATCTGTTATTTTATACCAAACCGAAAGATTATGGTAAATACCTAAACAAAAATTGGCCAATAAAATAAATGGAACAATCCACATGGCTTTCCAATAAGCTTCATCTCCAATAAAAATCACTTTTAAAACATCGGCAAAAACAATAACTGTTAGTAAAATACCAGAACCAAAAATGACAAAATATTCTAAAATTTTGGCATAATTCTTTTGAGGGTTTTCGGTTTTAGCATGACTAAAAAAGAAAGGTTCAATTCCTAATCGATATGCCGTTGCAAATAACGTCATGAAC
Organism: Algibacter sp. 2305UL17-15; assembly: GCF_040720935.1. Taxonomy (NCBI): domain Bacteria; kingdom Pseudomonadati; phylum Bacteroidota; class Flavobacteriia; order Flavobacteriales; family Flavobacteriaceae; genus Algibacter; species Algibacter sp. 2305UL17-15. Next base: position 361,580 of record NZ_JBFDAE010000001.1, on the reverse strand, counting down.
ATTGCCAATTTATAACAGGCAGAGTACATACCAATTTCAGTTTTGGCAATGTCTTCTGGCAATAATTTATCCAATAAAATGCGGTCGAAAGTTTCATTTATTGAAAATGCCAAACCAGCAATAAGAACTGGAAACGCATATTGCATCATCTGTTTCCAAAGTTTTTTATTGAATACAAATTTCACTTTAAAATAAAAAGGAAGCATCAGCAATAATGTTACCGCACTAGCTGCCAAATTAGCTATGAATATGTAGTTAATCTCGAAATTTGGTCTGTAAATGGTTTTAAATATTGATGATTCAGATGCTAAATCTTTTAACCACAGCAGCAAAAACAGGTTTAGACCCAAATTAATAACAACATTCAGTATTTTAATAACTGAATACTTTATTGGTCTTGCTTTAGCACGTAACCAGGCAAAGGGGATGATAACTAGTGCATCTAAAAGTAAAATCCAGATAACTACGTTGATGTATTCTACCTTTATATCGATAAAGTTTGCAATCTGATTCTGAAAAATCAATGCTAAAACAAAAAAGCTAAAAGAGGTTATAATTAATGAAATACAAGAAGTGCCAACAACTTTGGATTTGTCATCTTCCTTATTGAAAAACCTAAAAAAAGCGGTTTCCATTCCGTAGGCTAAAATGACATTAAATAATACGAAATAAGAAAATATCAGGGAAACATCGCCGTAATCTGAAACTGATTTTAAAACACTTTCATCGGTATGCAATCTAACCAATAAAAAGTTCAACATTCTAGGAAGCACTGTAGCTAAACCATAGATAAAAGTTTGTTTAAATAGTGACTTGAATGCGCTCAATGATTGGTTTTTTATGCCGCTAAAAATACGTTTTTAGCACAAGTTAACCAAAGATAAGTTTTAGGTATATATTTGATATATTTTGCAAAATCAAAAGACCCTTCAGGTTTTAAAAACCTGAAGGGTCTGATATATCTTTTTAACTAATCCCGAAGTTTCAGGACTGCCATCGCAGGTATTTACTAGTTATTCAAAGCCTCAGCTCCGCCAACAATCTCAAGGATTTCATTGGTAATAGCTGCTTGACGTGCTTTGTTATAAGTTAACTTCAATTGATCTCTTAACTCTGTTGCGTTATCTGTTGCTTTGTGCATTGCAGTCATACGTGCACCATGTTCAGATGCAAAAGAATCTCTAATACCTTTATACAATTGTGTTTTTAATGACTTAGGAATTAATTCTTCAACGATTTCTAATTTTGATGGCTCAAAAATATAATCGGTATTACCATTGGCTTCTCCTTCATCAGGAACAATTGGTAAAAATTGCTCGGTCATAACTATTTGAGTTGCTGCATTTTTGAATTTGTTGTAAACAATTTCAATTTTATCAAACTCACCGGCAACAAACTTATCCATTAAAAGTTGAGCGATTTCAGCAACATTGTTAAATGTTAAGTCATCGTAGATCTCACTTTTATTAGCTATAACGTTGTTGGTCTTTTTAAAAGCATCATTTGCTTTTTTACCAATAGCCAAGTAATAAACCTCTTGATTAGCATACGTTTCTTTAGTTAGTCTGCTAACTTCTTTAATGATGTTTGAATTAAACGCACCAGCCAAACCTCTGTTAGAAGTAATAGGCACAATAAGTACTTTCTTTAATTCCCGTTGTTCAGAATATGCACTTCCAGAATCTGCATCTAAAGTGGCGCTCAAGCTTTGCAAAAGCTCAGTTAACTTATCTGCGTAAGGGCGCATTGCTGTGATAGCATCTTGTGCCTTCTTTAACTTTGCAGCAGATACCATTTTCATGGCACTGGTAATCTGCATCGTTGAAGATACCGAAGATATTCTGTTACGTATTTCTTTAAGATTAGCCATTCTTTATTTTTATAAAGACTCTTCGACTGCGTCTCAGAGTGACATTAATTTTAAGCTTTTTAAGCTCTATATTTCCCTGATAAATCTTTTGCTACAGCTGTTAATGTATCTGTAACTTCATCAGTTAATTTTCCTGCTTTTAATGTACTAAGTACACCTGCATGTTTAGCTTTTAAGAATTCAATAAAATCTCTTTCAAATTCTTTTACTTTTTCAACAGGAACATCTCTTAATAAGTTCTTTGAACCAGCATAAATAATAGCTACTTGATCTTCGACTGTAAACGGGTCATTTTGAGCTTGTTTTAAAATCTCAACGTTACGCTTACCTTTTTCAATTACGTTTAAAGTAACGGCATCTAAATCTGAACCAAACTTCGCGAAAGCTTCTAACTCACGGAATTGTGCTTGATCTAATTTTAAAGTACCTGCGACTTTCTTCATAGATTTAATCTGAGCATTACCCCCAACACGAGATACCGAAATACCTACGTTAATTGCTGGACGAACACCAGAGTTAAATAAATCACCATCTAAAAAGATTTGTCCATCTGTAATCGAAATTACGTTTGTTGGAATATATGCAGAAACGTCTCCCGCTTGTGTTTCAATAATTGGTAAAGCTGTTAAAGAGCCTCCACCTTTTACTAATGGTTTTAATGAATCAGGCAAATCGTTCATGTCTTTAGCAATATTATCATCGTTGATAACTTTTGCAGAACGCTCTAATAATCTAGAGTGTAAGTAGAAAACATCCCCTGGATATGCCTCACGTCCTGGTGGACGACGCAATAATAAAGATACCTCACGGTAAGCAACGGCTTGTTTAGATAAATCGTCGTAGATAATTAATGCTGGACGGCCAGTATCTCTAAAATATTCTCCAATAGAAGCTCCTGTAAACGGTGCATAAACTTGCATTGCAGCAGGATCTGATGCATTTGCGGCTACGATTGTAGTATAAGCTAATGCGCCTTTTTCTTCTAATGTTTTAGCAATTAAAGCTACTGTTGAAGCCTTTTGACCTACAGCAACATATATACAATATACAGGCTCGCCTGCATCGTAAAATTCTTTTTGATTTAAGATGGTATCAATACAAACGGCGGTTTTACCAGTTTGACGGTCACCAATAACCAACTCACGTTGACCTCGACCTACAGGAATCATTGCGTCGATAGATTTGATACCTGTTTGTAATGGCTCAGTTACTGGCTCACGGAAAATAACTCCAGGCGCTTTACGCTCTAGAGGCATTTCGTAAGTTTTACCAGTTATTGGTCCTTTACCATCAATTGGGTTACCTAATGTATCCACAACACGTCCAACAATACCTTCACCTACTTTAACAGAAGCGATACGATTAGTACGTTTAACTGTAGAACCTTCTTTGATACCAACAGATCCACCTAATAATACGATACCTACGTTATCTTCTTCAAGGTTAAGTACAATTCCTTCTAATCCGCCATCGAATTCAACTAACTCACCATATTGAGCGTTAGCTAATCCGTAAGCACGAACAATACCGTCACCTACAGTTAATACAGTTCCAACTTCATCCAATGAAGCACTAGCCTCAAAACCTGAAAGTTGTTTTTTTAAGATTGCTGATATTTCAGCTGGTTTTACTTCTGCCATCTCTTTTAAGTATTTAGACTTTTAGACTCTAGACGTTAGAAACGCGGTAGAGAAACGTCTTTTTAATTTAATGTAAATTCTTGTTTTAATTTGTTTAGTTGATTTGCAACACTTGCGTTATACTGCACATCTCCTATACGTAAAATGAAACCACCTAAAATGCTTTCATCTATAATGTTTTCTACCTCAACTTTTTTTCCTGTAAGTTCTTTTGCTTTTGCTAAAACCTTCTTCTTTAAATCTGCTGATAATTCTACTGCTGTAGTAACTGTTGCCAATTCAATTCCTTTGGATTCATCAAATAACTGATTGTATTTTAAAGCCACATCGTTTAAAATATCGATTCTGTTATTAGCTACTAAAGTATCAATTAAACCTAAAGTTGTTTTATTAGATTTTTTAAAAACCTCTAATAATGTCGCTTTTTTTACTGTAGAAGGAATTACAGGACTTTGAAGTGCTTCGCTTAAATCTTTACTTTCAGCTAAAGTATTAACGATTAACTTCATATCCTTATTTACAACATCTGCTGCTTTCTGATCTGATGCTAAACTCAATAATGCTTTTGCGTAACGTATTGCTGCTCTTGCTCCCGCCATTATAACTTAGTTTAATGATTTTTCACCTAACATCGTTTCAACCAATTTTAATTGTTTGTCTTTGTTAGATAATTCAGTACGCACTACTTTTTCGGCAATCTCTAATGATAAATCAGCGACTTGCGATTTTAACTCGGCAATAGCTGCTTTCTTTTCACTTTCAATCGCAGCTTGTGCTTGTGTAATCATTTTATTTGCTTCTGTTTGAGCTTCACCTTTAGCATCTTCAATCATTTTGTTTTTGATATCTCTTGCTTCCTTCAACATTACCTCACGCTCTGCTCTTGCTTCCTTTAATAATTTTTGATTATCAGCTTGAAGATTTTCCATTTCTAACTTTGCTTTTTCAGCAGAGTCCAATGCATTTTTAATACCTTCTTCTCTTTCGTTAACAGCATTTAAAATTGGTTTCCAAGCAAATTTCCTTAGTAAGAATAACAATGCCAAAAACAATACTGTTTGCCAAAAAAACAATCCAATCGAAAATTCTTCTAATAATTTTTCCATAATGTGTTTACTCTATTATGTTTTTTAATTTTTAAATCAAAGTAACCTTGCAACCAACCGTTACAAGGTTACTTCTAAAGTGTTTAGTTTATACTGCAAATAATGCAGCAAACCCAATACCTTCAATTAATGCAGCTGCAATAAGCATAGCAGTTTGAATCTTTCCGTATGATTCTGGTTGACGAGCGATAGCTTCCATAGCTGAACCACCAATTTTACCAATACCAATACCTACTCCAATTACTACTAAACCTGCACCTACCATTACTGGAATTTCCATAATATATATATTTAAAAATTAATACTCTTATAAATGTTGCACCTCACCATCATGCTCTTCTGCATGGTCATGAGTTTCGGCTGCAAAACCGAAATAAAGTGCTGACAACATTGTAAAGATATACGCCTGTAACAATGCTACCAATAATTCAATTAAAGAAATTGCGAAGGCTAAACCAAATGATAATGGGCTCCCTAACCAACTCTTGAACAAAAACATCAACCCAATTAAACTCATTAATACAATATGTCCTGCTTTAATATTTGCATACAAACGAATTAATAATGAAAATGGCTTAATGAAAATCCCTAATACCTCAATTGGTATTAATATTATGTATAATGGAATTTTAGCTATCCAAGGCATAGAGTCGCCTAATGGATCGAAAATATGTTTCCAGTAATCTTTTGTTCCTGTAAAATTTGTGATCAAAAACGTAATTAATGCTAAGGCAACCGTTACAGATATACTGTTGGTGACGTTTACACCCAACGGCGTTAATCCTAACATATTGATAAACCATACAAAGAAAAATACGGTTAATAAGTATGGCATGTATCTTTTGTATTTCTTTTCACCAATATTGGGAATTGCAATATCATCTCTAATATACAATACAATTGGTTCGAAAAATCTTCCAGCACCTTTGGCAATTCCGTTATTATTTGCGTAAGATTTAGCCAACCCTCTAAATAAGAAGAACATTAACACACCGACTAAGAAAATAACAAATACATTTTTGGTAATTGAAAAATCTAATGGTTTTACATTGGTTGCATGATGATGTTCATCTTCAATAATTTTTCCGTCCGGTCCGTCAACCTTATAAATTTTAGCATGGTGTTGTTTGTAATAATTGCCATCAACCTCAGCAACCGTTTCTCCATGATGGAATTTTGATGATGAAAACACCTTTAATCCATTATCCCATAAGATAACTGGTAATGGAAAACCAACATAAACGTGTTCACCGTTTTCTTTGGTATAAGATGTTAAACTAAAATCGTAGGAATCTTGTAAGTGATGTTGAATATATTCCTTTATCTCCGTTTTTTTGTCCTTTTTAGAGTCACCGTGTTGGTCACTATCTTTTCCATAGGACAAGAAGGTTATTAAAAGTAAGAGTAATGTAATGGGCTTAAAAGCTATTTTTCTTCGCATATCACTTATTAATAGTGGCTTAAAAATCGGTGCAAAGTTAGGTTTTTATATCAAAAACAAAAATTATTTCGCTTTTTATTTCATGATATGTTTTTTAGCTGATTACGGAGTGGTTTTACCCATGCTATTTAACCATTTGCTAAGGCTTACTGTTTCTAATATCAAGCCAGATACATAAGGCACAAAAAAAGCTGCAAACTCTAGCTTAGAAATAGCTCCATCTAATTTATAAAATGGATAAAAAACAATAAAAAATACGGCAAATTTTAAAGCACTTCCAAATAGAAACAAAAACCCTAATTGACTTTCATATTTGTTTTTCAAAAGGTAAAGCGCACCAAAAATAGTTATGACCAATATCAAATTAACAACATAGGAAAGCACAATTCTATTTTCAAAAAGAGGTGAATCTAAATTATTGAGGACAAAAATATGAACGCCAAAAACAACTGTTAATATTACAATTGCCTTTAGTGAAAAATTTAAAAAAGGATTACTCATTTAATATTTAATTCGATTGAGTTGTTTTACAACTGTGTATAATGAAAGTCCGACACCCAGTAGTGTCATAATTATAATGAAGCCTTTATCTCCATCATTATATTTACCATCCAGCCATTTTCCAAGGATAACGAATAGGTATATAATTACACCCATCTGAATTCCAAGACCAGATAAGATAGCTACGTTTTTAAGCTGTTTTCCCGGTTTCTGGTTTTTTTTGTTGGGTTTGTTGTTGCTGTCCGCCATTGTTCATTTCTTTTACGGTGCCTTTCATAACACAGGTTACATTAAAAGTAGCTCCTGGCTCCACGGCAAGTTTACCTACAATAACTTCTCCTTCTATAAATGCTGAAGATTTTAAGGTTAGCGTTCCAGATAAAGAGAGTTTTCCAGAAAATTTACCTTCAAAATAAGCGTCTGTCCCTTGTAAAGTCCCTTTTATATAGCCTTCTTTTCCAACAACCAATTTTCCTGTTGTTTTTATATTGCCTTCTATAACACCATCTATTCTAAAATCGCCTTCACTATTAAAGTCTCCAACAATTTTGGTGCCTTGGGCTATAATGTTTTGGTTTGATGTATTTTCAATCATTGGTTTATCTTTTTTAGTATCAGAAAACATAACGTCTTGATTTAGTTATTATTAAGGTTTAAGTAGGTGTCTAAATTTTTATGGATTTGAAGTATTTGATAATTTGAAGACGACACTACAAAATAAGGTTCTTTTATTTTTTTAACATCTTTATCCAATAAGATTTGATGAAACGTTTTTGCTATTTGTGCATTACTCAATCCATGTACTACTACAAAGGTAGTATTTGTATCGTAAACATCCTCAGAACTGTTTAATCTATAATAGATTACATGCTTTAAAACATCATCTAGAGTGGTTTTAAAAGCCTCTATTTTAGCGGGCTTATTACTCGCAAATTTAAACACAACCTTAAAATTATCTGAAATACTATCGCCAACAAATTCTTTGCTTTCCAGTTTTGGGAGCATTTCCGTTACCATGCGCTGAGACTGTTGCCCTTCGGGAGTATTAGCGTAAGTAACTGCAATATAGTTTATGGCTTTTTTATAATCTTCAAAACCATATAAACGGCCAGTTGCTGTAGCTTTTAACAATTCAAATTTTGGCACGATCGGTTCTCCGTCGAAAGCTTTAATATATGCTTCACTTTTATCAATTACCTTTTGATAGTCCTGGTTTACATGAACTTCATATAGTTTTTCATAAAGTGCAGTTGGGCTGCTTTCATCTTTTAGAGATACCGAGTCTGGGTTACTCAAAATAGCTGCATATCTGCTTTCTGGATATTTCGAAATAATTTCATCCTTAGCAATTGAAGCTTCATCATTTTCACCCAAAATCTCATAAATTTTGTAAAGATTATATTTTGAAGGCAATATCAATCGTTCTTCTGGATTGCTTTCCAATAAATTTTGAAACTTCGTTTTTGCTAAATTGTATTCTTTAAACTTCTCCTTATAAATCAACCCCAATTGGTAGTATGCGTAATTGCGCTCTTTAGAAATACTATCAATTTCCTTTTCTTCCGAAGGAATTTTTGAAATATAAAACTGAGGGTCAAATAGTTCGTCTTCCGAAGCATTCGCAGTAATATCGGCAGTTGCACCAGTATTTGCTCCTTCTGACATGGCTTTATTAGACCATCTCCAGTTATCTTCCAAAGGTCTGTCTCCCCATGTTTTCAAAAATTCATTCTTTCCGTAAGCAACAGTAGTGGGGTTGTAAAAATAAAAAACCGCTGCCTGTCCGGGAGCGCCAGGTTTACCCTGATTTGCCGCTCTAGTTCCGATTTTATTATTTACGGTGGCGAAACCTGTATTACGTTTTGCAGCTTCGGCCCTTTCTTTTTCTTCTTTGGCTTTTTCTTTCAGTTTATTGACAAACGCTTCAAAATAAGATAGCTTTTCGGCATCTGATAGATTTACAAATCTTAAAATACTGTCATCTACTTTTGCAACACCTTCATAATAAATTACATCTTCTAAATTATCCCGCTTTCGCTTGATGGTTCTGTAAGGTTTGGAATTTAATTTTAAATTACTAAGCGTACTATCGTAATATGCTCCTGCATCGGCATATAAGCGTTTGTCAAATGTTAAATCGCCTAAAATCTCATAGTTTCTAGCCTTTAATTGCTCGTCTCTTGAATTGGTGCGCAATGATTTGTTAAAGTAGCGCATACCTATTTCAATAGATTCGTTTTTTAAATGATGTGCGCCAATTTGATGGTAAATTTTATCTAAAAACGGTCTGTTTTCCCTATTGGTTTCTAGTTCTTCCAATAATTCGGCCAAAACTAGTTTATCGCCATTTTCGTAATCGAAGTTCTTTACCTTTTCCAGATGTGCACTAATCATATAGATTCTAGGTGTTTTTCTGTTTAAGTCTATCACTTTATCAAAAGCAATATTTGCGCTGTCCTTATAACCTAGTTTGTTGTATAACTGCCCTTGAATAAAACGATAACGCCCACGTTCATCATTATTTTTTGTGGCATTCGATGCTATTTCCAATTGTGTAATTGCAGTATCAATTATTTTTGTATTGAGATATGCCTGCGCCAATGTAGATGAAGCATCGGCTAAATCTTGCCCCTCTAAATCTTCTTGTTTTAAAAGGCGTTTTAAGTTTTTAATCGCCAATTCGTCATTATCCAAACGCATGTTGGTTTTCTCTCTCCAAACTTTAGCCTGATTGATTTTATCACTTGCAGCATATTTATACAAAATATAATTAAATGCTTCTAAAGCTGGCACAAAACGCTGATCGAAATAGCGTGCTTTTCCCAGCAGTAAATAAGCTTCATCCATTTGCGGATTATACTCTTTACCCTCAATGTTCATACTGTGCTTCTGAATGGCTTTTGCTGCTTTTTCTTCGGCGCGACTAAAGTTTTCGTTTTTAGACTGCCCAGGCAGAATAACGTCTTCGTCTATTTGCATGCGCTCAATAGGTAGAATGTCCCAATAATCGTCTTGATAACTGGCATTAAGACTACTCTTTCCCTGTTCTAAAGCGATATCGCCATTGTACAGCGCATTATACTCCGCAGTAACAGCATGAAAATTTCTGCTTACAAACTTGTTTTTTTTACGAGAACAGCTTGTTATAACAATAACAGCCAATATGATTAATGATATAGGTTTAAAATATGCTTTCAATACCTGAATGTTTGGTTATCTAACAATTTAACTACAAAGTGCTACATATATTATGTAAGCAGGTAAAAATAAGCATCTTTTTCGATTAACCTAGAATTTGAATTGACTTTTGGGGATTTTGATGTTTTGTTTACTGTGGAAATTTAAAAATATTTGGGGTTGAACCCTTCTAATTTCAACCAAGTTGAAATATATGTATTTTTATAAATCTAAAATCCCGAATGTTTCTGTATATGGAATATCAATACTAATTATATCGAATTTTGGGTTAGTTCCTTTCTTTAATAAATCCAAAGTATTTTTTGAACGAACATCGGAAGTTACGAAATGACTAATAGTTTTATCTAAATCACATTGAGCAAAAAGTTTTGAATCATTAGGAATTATCGCCCGCGGTGATAGTTTTTCCACGTTGATTTTGTTTTCCGTAAAAATAATTTTTGCAAATTTACCTGTCTTTTCAGCATCTTTTAAGTTAAATGGAACAATTTGGATATTTTTTAGAGGTAAATCTTCGAGTTCTCCAAGAACACAATATTCAGCAATGCTAATTGTAGAAATTTTTAGCGCTATTTCATTTTCCAAGAAATATTTAAAATAACCAACAGCATTCGAGTGAAGTGGGTCTTCGTCATTAAGTAGTCGAATAAAAAAGCTTGTATCCAATAAAACACTATGCTTCATATCCGCCTCTTAAATTTAATAACCACTCGTCAGGATTAATGTTATTCCAGCTTTTCTTGGCTTTTTTTATTAGTGAATTTAGATAGTCACTATCGAATTTTGGCTGATAATCAATTAGTTCTAATAAAGAAAGAGACTTTGTATCAATTTCACCAGTTTCAATATTTTGTTTTCCACTCGCTCTAACACCAAATTTTTTATACAATAAATTCTCTTCTCTCTCCTTTAAAAATTCTTCTCCAGTTTCAATTGATAAATACCCATAATCTTCTGTATCTAAATGGATATTAGCTTTGTTTTTTCCTCCAGCATCTTTTAAGACACCATAAAAGTAGAATTCTGCCTCGGCCCAAATATTTTCTGTTCTAAAATATTTAGTTGAAGGATTTATTGTTAATTCATAGTCGTCTTTGAGAGAAGTTTTTATTTGAAATTCATAATTTTTTTGACGTGATAAATTTTGAATATTCTCAATTGCTCTACCTGTTTTTAATTCTAAAAAATCTATAGATTCATTGGCTTTAATTTGCCCTAATACAGCACTAAAACCGATTACTGTCTGAATAGTTGTTTTAAACAAATGTCTGACCGAACCTTCTTGAATATCATAAGTAATGATTGGTCTATCTTTCTTATTATTAGGGTATAGTAAGTCCTCCACATTTTGCAAAATTGTTGCAATATGCTTAATATCATAGTTGTCAGGACTTAAACTTTGATTGCCTGATTTCCCTACTACTCGGATTTCTATGTCTCCAATTTTTTCCACTATTCAAAGATACAATTATTTTAATATGGTTTATTGGATTGTTTTTCCACTATATTTAGAATGTTTCACGGAGTATGAAATCATTTTAATATTTCATCAATCGTTAACAAAGTTCAAATTTAATTAATTCGCAAAATGCACCTCCAATTCCTTCAAAGTCGCTTCATTGGTAATTAAATCTTTAACCACTTCTCCTTTTTCTAACACCACAATACGTTCACAAACATCGGTAACGTGTTGTAAATCATGACTTGAAATTAAAACCGTAACACCTTGTTTTTCAGCTAAATCCTTTACTATACTTTTTAACCTAATTTGCGTGGTTGGGTCTAAGTTTGCGAAAGGCTCATCTAGAATTACTACTTCTGGATTTCCAATAAGTGCTGCTACTATTCCTGCTTTCTTTTGGTTACCTTTACTTAAATCGCGTAAGTACTTTTTCTTCCCAAGAATTTCGCCATGAAAAAAGTCTTCAAATTGAGAGACGAGTTTGTCAACATCGGCTTTATTTTGCCCTCTTAATTCGCCTATAAAATAGAAGTATTCTTCGGGTGTTAAATAGCCAATTAAAAAGCTTTCGTCTATAAAAGCAGATGTGAACGGTTTCCAATCTTCACTTTTGTTCACTTGAATATTGTTTGAAATAATATGGCCTGTTGTAGGTTGAATTAAATCCAATAATAAACTGAAATATGTCGTTTTACCTGCACCATTATTTCCCACCAAGCCAAAACTTTGTCCTTTTGGAATGTCCAAATTTTCAATATATAAAACTTGATTTTCGCTGTATTTTTTTGATAAATTAGATGTTGTTATCATGATGTTATTCTATTAATTCTCTTGATCGAAAGCTGCAATCATTTTATATTTAGAGGCTAAGTATTTGCCTGTAATAAATCGCATTATTTTTTGATGAAACACAATGCCTAAAACGCCCATTACTATTAAGACTAAACACGCAATTTCAAAACTTAATAGCCAATTTAGAATACCAAAAATTAGCATTGGTAATAGTAATAAAGGGATACCGATAAGCCATTGTACAGCACCTGTGCCTTGATAATTAAATGCCGCTTTTTCATCTAAATTTATTTTTTTACGATTGTAAGAGCCTCCCAGTAAAATAACATGCGTATTGACACCAATATTATAGATGGCACCTGCAAAATGTGCGAATAAAACTTTCCACCCGAAATACACATATGGAATTCCCAAAACAAACAAAACAGCAACACTTAGCGCCATTAATGTAAATTTCGATTTTAAATATTGTTCGTATTTGATATTTTGAGTCATTAGTAATTTATAATAACTGCTATCCCAAGCTGGCACGAATTGACCAAAGTTCATTAAAAAGATACCTGTTGAAAAAATACCGATGAAAATAAAAAAGAATTCTATGTCTCGAAACTGTGGCTGCGGATAAATAAACAGACCATACAACAAACCAATTACCAGCATCCATACCGATGATTTTGTCCGTTTATTACGCCACATCAATTTTAAATCCAATTGCATGAATGGTGCTATATCTCCAAAGTTTTTGGTCCATTCTAAATTTGAAGCGTTTACCTCTTTAACTGCTGTTTTTAATCCGCTATCTAAAAAGAGTTTTTTTAATAACAGTTTAAAATTGACGACATAAAGCACACCTAAAATTAAAATTGGAACAACAATAATATATGGACTGTTATAAATAGCATTATACCCACTTGCAACAATACTGGTAAAGGATATGATATTAAAATAATCTAGCGCATAAAAACCTCCGGTAAATAAAATAACAGGCAAAAAAGAGAGTTCTGTTTCTGCTGAAAAACTTTCAATTATAAAATTAAGATAGTTGATGATTAAAGTTGTAATACCTAGGGCAAGCATCCAGATTAAGACAGAACTTGACGGATAGGCGTTTAGTAAAAGTGTAATTCCAAATGGCACTATAGCAAATAATGGCAAAAAATTAAAAAACGACAATGCCGATTTCCCTAAAACAAAATTGACAACCTTAGATCTTTTAATAGGTAAAGTCAATAAAGGCTTTACACTCATTACTGGTAATTTCTGAAAGAAAAACCGAAACACTAAATCGCCCAAAATCCAGTAAAACAAATAGTTGTTTACACTATTTAAAGGGTCTTGTTCTGGAAACAATTTTTTAAGTCCTGGATATAACGCTACGCCTACCGCCAAAAATGATACTATTAAGTATAGTGCAAAAAAAACCATTAATAGTTTTACCCCTAAACTCTTACCGAAACTGGCAGATCTATAAAACGATTTCCATTCTAAACTTAAAAAATGCTTAATCATTTAATTATATTTCTGTGCAATACCCTGCACTTCCATACCCCAACTTTGTCCCATCATCATGCCTTTTTGAGCCAATGATAGTTGTTTTCCTGCTAACTTCTTCCCTAAATCTGTTTTATAGAATTTTACCAATTCTTGAATTTCGTCTCGAGTAAATTCGGCCATGTAAAGTTCAGACATTTTAGCATACAATCCCGTTAATGTTGCTTTAGCTTCTTTAGTGTAAGCTTCTTTGTTTTCTTCTGAAACCATAGCACCAATCTGATTTATGGCTTCATCAAAAGCTTTGGTAGCTCCTGTTAATTGAATGAATTCAATGGTTTCGGTTTTAAATTCTGAAGTGTCTTGGGCTTGAATTGAAATGGCAGATAATAATACAAATGCTAGTACTAGGTTTTTCATGTTTTGTTTTTAAAAATTAATGTGAATTTTGATTATTAGTATAAATGTAATGATAAATGTTACAGGTTTTTCTTCTAAATATTAAGAACGAAATTAATTGATAGTTTCATACTTAAGTTGATAGCTTTTTTTGAATTCTAAAACTGAAAAGGTCAATATAATTAAACTGAACACTAATGCAGATACAGATAATTTCATGAACAAGTAGTTATTGGCATCACTCAAAATAGAGAAGTCTCTCTTGTAAAGCGAAAAATTAACAATCTGACCAAGAATCATAATGTAAAACCCAATTCTTTCAAGAGCAGAATAACGATTTTTTCTTCGCCAAACAATAACAAAATAAATTACTGAAAATGAAATAATAATCCATAGTGGTGCATTACTTAGAAAATAATCCATTTGTGATTTGTCTAAAATACGTTCCAAAAAAGACCAACTTAGAATTATAATTACAGATATAAAGACGCCATGCAATGACAATGCTTTTCTTAGAAAATGCCTAAAAATCTTTTTATCTACAATTCGGTAATATTTAGCGTTGGTTTTTAAAAGATTAGACTTATTTAAAATCATATAATTTTTAAAAATATTATAAAAACCACTCTTATTGCCATCATTAATTTTTGCTTCAATTTCAGAAGCGACATGATCTATCATTTCTAAACGAACATCAACAAATTGCACTCCTGAATTTTTTAGGTAATTATCGATAAACTCAATATTTTCAGCTTTTAAACTATTCATTCTTCAAACCTAAATTTAGGATTTACCAAAGCGCGCATAGTTCGTATATAATCTTCTAGTTCTGCCAATTTGTTGACCGTTTCTTTTGTACCTAATTCCGTAAGCTTATAATATTTCCGCAGTCTATTATTCACTCTTACAAACTCAACATCCAATAATCCCTCAGCCTCAAGTTTGTGTAAAGAGGGGTAAAGTGCGCCTTCTGTTATTTGAAGCTCTCCTTTAGTAATTTCTTTTACTCTTTGCGTAATTTCATAACCATACATTTTATCATGCTCGTTTAAGAGCTTTAAAATGATGGTGGTTAAACTACCCTTATACAAATTTGCACTTTTCATCGGTATTCAAATATACATAAATTTCTTATGCATAAAAGTATTAGGTATTATTTTTTTATCAAAAATTACCGATAAAATGCTATGGCTTCATTATTTTTGAAAAAAAACAAAACATGTCCGGATTCCATAAACTTTCTATAAAAAATATCACTAGAGAAACTGATAAAGCTATCAGCATTAGTTTCAATCTTCCCGAAAACTTAAAAGAGACTTTCAGTTTTAAAGCCGGACAGTACATTACATTAAGAACTACAATAGAAGGCAATGAAGTTCGCAGAGACTATTCGCTGTGTTCATCTCCTAAAAGTGGGGAATTAAAGGTTGCTGTTAAAGAGGTTAAAGACGGTACATTTTCAGCATTTGCAAACAATACTTTAAAAGTTGGCGATAGTATAGAAATTGCACCACCAAAAGGCCGTTTTATCTTTGAACCGAATGATAAAAAAACCAAAAACATTGCTATGTTTACTGCTGGTAGCGGTATTACCCCTGTTTTAAGCATCATTAAATGTGCTTTGGAAGAAGAAGTGCATAGCAAGGTAATTTTGGTGTATGGCAATAAGTCCACCAAAGACACCATGTTTTTAAATGAGCTTTTAGAGTTGCAACACCGCTATAAAGATCGTTTTTCCGTACAGTTTGTATTTAGTCAAACAGATGAAGACAATGCTATATTTGGTAGAATTGAGAAAAGCACGGTTAATTATGTGATGAAAAACCAGCATAAACATGTTGAGGTGGACGCCTTTTATTTATGCGGCCCTGAACCCATGATACATACCGTTAAAGATGTTTTAACTGGACATGGCATCGCTGAAGAACGGATTCACTTTGAATTATTTAAAGCGGCAAAACCTGCGGAAATTCGAAAAGAAACTTCCGAAATCTCTGGAAAAACAAAAATTACCGTAATTGTGGATGATGAAGAAACTTCTTTTGAAATGTCTGCCAAACAAACCATTTTAGAAGCTGCACTCGACGAAGATCTTGATGCGCCTTATTCTTGTCAAGGTGGCATTTGTAGTAGTTGTTTGGCTAGAGTTAAGGAAGGTAGCGCCACTATGCGCCAAAATAATATTTTAACCGAAAGTGAAGTTGCTGAAGGTTTAATTTTGACCTGTCAAGCGCATCCAACAACACCTGAGATTGTAGTGGACTATGATGATGTTTAATATCCTCAGGACAAAAGGAAAAAGTGATAAATGATGTCTTTATTTTTTAGTGGAGGCTTCTAATAACTCTCTATATTGGCTCCAACAACAGACTTAACCTTTTTAACAACGGTTTCTGGAGCTATACTTCTTGAAACCTCTTTGTAATGTTCCGGGAATTTATTGCCGTAAACCGAAGTTGGAATCAAAGGATATTTTCCCCTATCTGAAAGCAATGCATAATCTTCAGGCTGATTAAAAGGCGCAAACCCAGCAAAAGGATGTGTTACACCCCAAATGGTAATAACCTCTATACCTAACATGGCAGCAATATGCGCATTAGCAGAATCCATAGAAAGCATGACATCTAAATTCGAAATTAAATTAAGTTCTTCATCTAGTGTTAATTTCCCGGCAACACTATAAACGTTTTCATAGTTGCTTTCAATAGTATCTAAAAGAGTTACTTCTTGCATTCCGCCACCAAATAAAATTATTTTGTATTTTTTTGATACTTTTTCAATGACCTTTTCCATCAAATCCAAAGGGTACATTTTTCCTTCGTGTGCCGCAAAAGGAGCTACGCCTACCCATCTTTGGGAATCTCTATTGACAATCCTAAAAATTTTATCGCTTAATCCTTGTGATTTTGGAAAATCGGGATTGCTTAAATCAATTTTATAGCCTAAAGTTTCAAAAACATCTGCATACCGTTGATGCGTGGTTTTAAGTTGTTTGAAAATTTTACCAGAGGTCAACGCCTTTTTTTCTCCACGCCCTTTGTCTATGGAAACAAACCTGCTACACCTTATAAATTGTTTTAAAATTTTACTTCTTAAAACGCTATGTAAATCGGCAATGGCGTAAAACCGGTTTCCTTTGTTAAGCTGTCTTGCTAATTTATAAAGTCCGAAAACGCCCTTATGTTCGCCTTTAACATCGGCAGAAACTACTTCCACATTTTTTAAATCTCTAAAAAAAGGTTTGAAAAATGCGCGTGTTAAAACTGTGATTTTTAATTCCGGGTATTGCTCTGTAACTGCTCGAAGTACGGGAACAGTCATGGCAACATCTCCCATTGATGAGAGACGAATGACTAGGATGTGTTTTATAGATTTAGTGTGCAACCTTTAATATTTTGAGACCCTTCAGGTTTTTGAAACCTGAAGGGTCTTATTCTCCGTCATATAACCGTTGGTTAATAAAAGATTAAACTCTTTTTTCTGTTAGAGATTCCTGCCTACGCAGGAATTTTACTTCTGGGAACGCAATACAGGATTCAGTTCATCATCATTATACATCTTCATCTGCTTATATACTTTCATATACTTATCGCCAGTTTCAATATCTTTTAATAATGTATCAATAGCAGTAGATAAATCTACACGTTGTTCCAATAAAATATCCAATTTTTTCTGACAAGCTGCTCTATGGGTATCAGAAGCATCTTTTCGAGTTGCTTCTTCGTTCATATGATATACTTTTAATGCCAAAATAGATAATCTGTCTATGCCCCAAGCAGGACTTTCAGTATTGATTGTTGCTCCAGGTTTTATTGAAACATCCTTGTATTTTTCAAGAAAATAGCTATCAATATACTCCACCATATCTGTTCTGTCTTGGTTAGAGGCATCAATTTTTCGCTTTAAAGTTAAGGCTGCAACTGGATCTATTTGAGGGTCCCGGATAATGTCTTCATAATGCCATTGTACAGTATCAATCCAACATTTTCTGTATAATAAATGCTCTAATAAATCGCTTTTTGGATACGCATTTTCAAATGGTTGATCTACAGTATTAATAACGTGGTACTTTTCTATAACGTCTTGGAATATCTTATTCGCCTTGGTAGTAAACATATTGCATTTAATTTAGAACACAAATATACTTTATTTTTTGGTTAACTTTACTATTGAAAAACACCCTTCGTAGATGCAAATTCACAACCTTTCCAAAGAAAATTCAATATTAAATACATTCATTTCAGAAATTAGAGATAGTACCATTCAGAAAGACAGCATGCGTTTTAGGCGAAATATTGAGCGTATTGGGGAAATTTTAGGTTATGAAATGAGTAAATCGCTCAACTATCATTCTAAAACCATAGCAACACCTCTTGGTAAAAGCACCACCAATCTTTTTAACAACGACATTGTTTTATGCTCCATTCTTAGAGCTGGAGTACCTTTACATCATGGATTGTTAAATTATTTTGACAAAGCTGAAAACGCATTTATTTCTGCTTATAGACATCACAAGAAAAATCCAGAAAGTTTCGAGATAATTGTTAACTATTTAGCCTGCCCCAACTTAGAGGGAAAAACACTTGTTCTGGCAGACCCCATGCTGGCCTCAGGACAATCTATGGTTGCTACTTTTGAAGCTTTAAAACCCTTCGGAACACCCAAAGAAGTCCATTTAATAAGTGTTATTGGCGCAAAAAATGGTATTGATACTGTATCTAAATCTTTTCCAGAAAACACTCATTTATGGATAGCCGCTATTGATGAAACGCTTAATAATAAAGGGTATATCATCCCAGGTTTGGGAGATGCTGGAGATTTGGCATTTGGAGTAAAACTACAGTAATAATAAAATAAATGGCACTATAATTAAAGTGGCGAGAAACACTTCCTTGAACCATCTTTCCTTTATTATTTCAATATAATTTGTGATGATTATTGCCAATGGCGCGAACATAAATAAAAATTCACTTCCTGTTTTTTGAGGCACAATCACTATAACCAAAAAAGAAATAATAACAACCAGCATTATAATATACAATGCTGGACGAAGCGCTTTTTTCTTTTCATTAATACTTTTTATATAAAAGAATAACGACCAAACCCCAAAGGACAACAGCAATGTAAGTCCTACTAAAAAAGAAACTGTATTATAACTGCTGAAATCAAAACTTAGTTGAAAACCATTCCAAACATATGCCATCAAATCAAAATCAATGATCACACAAACGCTGTATGCAATTAGTAAAACCGAGAGAGAACCAGCAAAAGGGATGATCCAATTTCTAATTTTATTATCTGTATATAATCTTACAGCTATTGGCATTAAAATGAAAAAAAGAATGGTCCAGACGTAAAACAGAGATGCCACGGTAATCCAAAATGCAGCGTCAAACAATTTCTTTTTTACATTTTTTTGAGATCGTAAGCTTATGATTCTTCTTAAGCTGAATAACAAAAAAATATTCGATAAAATTACAGATAAATTTAATGTTGCATAAGGAATAAGCAGTAAAAACAAGCCATAAAGTAGTATTTCAAAGTTGTTGGTTCTGGTTAAATTGTTCTTACTGGATATGAAATTCAGAACCAACATTGAGAAGTAACTCACTACAAAAAGACCGCCCACGTTTAGAGCATTGCCAATATTAATGGCGTTGTTTTCAATTTTGAAATAAGCTACAGCACATGCTAAACCAATGATAAAAAAGACAATTATAAAATTTATCGGTTTAGATTTACTAAAAATGCTTGTTATCATTAACTCTTTTTGTATTTTTGCTTCGTAAATATACTAATCATGAAACGAATATGAATTTTCATCATTCAAAATTCATAAAAATGAATGATTAAAATTTATATGAGTTACTGAATGTATTCAAATTTTTTGAACATTCTAAAAAAATCAAAAAATTTTAAACAGATGAAAGACTTCTTTTACGCAATACAGGATTTATTTGTTGATGTGCTTTTTGCACCACTAGACGCCTTAAGAGCTTTAGAGCTAGAAAACTGGTGGCTAGCAAATTTAATTTCTTGGATTTTTGTCATTATCGGAATTGTTGCTATGGTGTATTGGATGAAGCAACTAAAAATATTTAATGACAATAACGAAGACGACAAAAGTATTTCGTCCCACTCGTTTTTGTAAATTAAATTTACAAGTCGAAACCAATATCTTTACGATAATTCATCTTATCAAAATGTAGTTTCTCTATACTTTGGTAAGATTTTTTTATGGCCTCTTGATACGTTTCTCCGTATGACGTTATTGCCATAACGCGACCTCCTGAAGTCACTACTTTACCATCTTTTAACTGTGCGCCTGCATGAAACGGAATTGAATCTGTAATATGTTCTATCCCTGTAATTTCTTTGCCTTTTTCATACCCTTCTGGATATCCTCCCGAAACTAACATAATTGTTGTTGCAGCACGCTCATCTATTTCAATTTCTATTTGATTTAAAGTCCCATTTGCCATAGCTTGAAGCACTTCAACCAAATCATTTTTAAGCCTTGGAAATACCACTTCAGTTTCTGGATCGCCCATACGTACATTGTACTCAATAACCTTTGGGTCGTCTCCAACTTTTATCAATCCTATAAAGATAAACCCAACATATGGTAAATTATCCTTTTTGAGGCCATCTACAGTTGGTTTTACAATGCATTCTTCAATCTTATTTAAAAACTCATCTGTTGCAAAAGGTACTGGAGAAACCGCTCCCATACCTCCTGTATTTAAGCCAGTATCACCTTCACCTATACGCTTATAGTCTTTCGCGGTTGGTAATACTTTATAATTTTCGCCATCGGTCAATACAAAGCAACTTAGTTCTATACCATCTAAAAACTCTTCAATAACCACTTTTGTACTTGCAGCTCCAAATTTAGCATCAACTAACATGCTTTTTAATTCAGCTTTGGCTTCGTTTAAATCGTTTAAAATAACAACACCTTTTCCTGCTGCTAATCCGTCTGCTTTAAGTACATAAGGTGCATTTAATGTTTCTAAAAAAGCATATCCCTTTTCGACAGTTTCTTTAGTGAAACTTTCATAAGCTGCAGTTGGAATATTATGACGGTATAAAAACTCTTTGGCAAACTCTTTACTGCCCTCAAGTTCCGCTGCTACTTTTTGTGGGCCTATTACAGACACATGCTTTATAGCATCATCATTTAAAAAATAGTCGTGAATACCTTGTACCAAAGGATCTTCTGGCCCTACAACAACTAGGTCAATTTGCTTATCTAAAACCAATTCTTTAATGGCGGCAAAGTCCGTAACACTAATATTTACATTTGTAGCCACCTGAGCAGTTCCAGAGTTTCCTGGAGCCACAAATAAGTTTTTATAGCTGTCGCTTTGTGCAATTTTCCAAGCAAATGTGTGTTCTCTTCCGCCAGAACCTAGTATTAAGATATTCATAGTATGCATTATTTGCGCAAAAATAAAATTAATGCCACGAATACACGAATATTTTTTATTTACTTTACAAATAATCTGAATTAGTGTGAATTTATTTAATATTTCCTTAAAGCTAAAAGGTTTTCCTACTGGGAAAGCGAAACGAGATTTGGCTGCTATTCAAAGTAAAAATATTGGAGATTATAATGCATATTTGGAAAATAAAAAGACTGAAATTGTTGATTATCATTTGAAAAACAATCCATTCTATAAAGAATTTTTAAAAGGGACAGAAACTTCTAATTGGAATGAGATTCCTGTAATTTCGAAAGCAGATTTACAAATACCTTTACAAGAACGCTTATCTGAAGGGTTTACACCAAAAAACTGTCATTTACACAAAACATCAGGATCATCTGGGGCACCTTTGATTTTTGCAAAAGATAAATATGCGCATGCCTTATCATGGGCAAATTTCATAGACAAATACAGGTGGTTTGATATTAATGCAGCTACTTCTAAACAAGCACGTTTTTACGGAATTCCGTTAAATGGAATAGGTTATTACAAAGAGCGATTTAAAGACTTTTTGGGCAATCGGTTTCGGTTTTCGGTTTTTGATTTAAGTTCAACTGAATTTGATAAAAACATTGAAAAGTTCAAAAAAACTAAGTTTGAATATCTAAATGGCTATACCAGCGCTATTGTTCAATTTGCTAAATATTTAAAAGAAAAAGAAATTATACTCAAGGATATTTGTCCAAGTTTAAAAGTGTGTATCGTTACGGCAGAAATGCTTTTTGAAAACGACAAGCAACTTTTAGAAACTCAATTTGGAATTCCAATTGTTAATGAATATGGATCTGCTGAATTGGGATTGATTGCTTTCAACAATAAACAAGGCGAATGGCAAGTAAATACCGAAGATTTATGTGTTGAAATTCTCGATGAAAACGATAAACCAGTTCCTTTGGGGAGTGAGGGGCGAATTATTATTACATCGCTTTATAATTTAGCGCATCCCTTTATTCGGTACGATATTGGAGATATTGGGTCTTTAGATGAAAGCAGCACTATTAAATCCCCTATTCTTAAAAGTATCGTAGGACGAACCAATGATATTGTTGTTTTGCCTAGCGGAAAAAAAGCAGCAGGTTTAACATTTTATTATGTCACTAAAACCGTTATCGAAAATGATGCAAACGTTAAGGAATTTATTATTGAACAACAAAAAATTAATGCTTTTAAGATAAGCTATACCAGTAAAAAAGAACTCTCTGAAGAAAAAATAAGGGCGATTGAAAAAGCGATTGAAACTTATTTAGAACCTGGATTAGATACAATTTTTGAAAGAAAAGATCATTTAAAAAGAACTAAAGGAGGAAAGTTGAAGCAATTTACGTCTTTGATAAAGTAACCGTTTGTTTAGATTTCACGAAAAAATATTCGAATAAAAAAACACTTAAATAATAAACGGATTTAAGCGTTGAAAACCCCAAGCCCTTTTTGAAAACCAAATAATTATACTTTAAAAGATTGAACTTATTTGATGAGATTGAATTTTTTCTAACCCGATACACAGCTAAAGCATCATCCATTCCTAAAGCTGGTGTACTACTTTTTTTTACAGCATTGAGCCATAGCAGCCAATCTTGGCGTTTGCGTAAATTGGGTGCATATATTTTCCCTAAATGTTTAGCGTTATACATTCCTGTTAAATTGCCTATGTAATTGCATTTTAAAAACTTTCTGTAGCTTAACTTTGGTAATGCCTTTACTGTTTTATTTAGTGGTTTTCCTTCTTCATCCATTAAATCATAACTAGAAAAACTTACATCGCAATTATGCTTCATCATAAAGTCGAGTTGTTTTTCTAACTTATTTGGCTTCCATAGGTCATCTGCATCCAAAAAGGCTATATAATCTCCTTCTGCCGCCTTAACACCTTTATTTCTGGTTATAGCGGCTCCTTCGTTTACCGTATTTTGAAACACCTTAATTTTAGAATTTGCCTTTGAGAAAGCATTAACTATTTGAAAGGTATTATCGGTTGAAGCATCATCTATAATCAGTAATTCCCAATTAGTATGACTTTGGTTTAAAACGCTTTGGATGGTTTCCGCTATAAAACACCCGGAATTATACGTAGCAGTTATTATCGAAACTTTATGCGCGTTAATTTGCATTAATAGGCGTTATTATCTCCTTTAATAATATTGATTATAGTTTGAAAAATGATTTTTATATCTAGAAGTAAAGACCAGTTTTCAATATAAAAGATGTCATATTTTATTCTATTGATAATATCGCTATCTGATTTAATTTCGCCTCGAAAACCATTTACTTGCGCAAATCCTGTAATGCCAGGTTGTACATTATGTCTAAACATAAAATTATACTTGTCTATTATTTTTGAATAGTCGTCTGTATAAGATAGCATATGCGGCCTAGGACCGACAACACTCATCTCTCCTTTTAAAACATTAAAAAATTGAGGCAGTTCATCTAAGCTGGTTTCTCGCAAAAATTTTCCAATTTTAGTAAGGCGATGGTCGTTCTCTTGTACATAGGTGCCTTGCACTTCGTTGGTTGTTCTTAGCGATCTGTATTTGTAACAGTAAAATTCTTTATAATTTATGCCATGTCTCTTATGTTTATAAAATAACGGGCCTTTAGATTCTAATTTTATTAAAATAAACAGGATAACAGATAACCAAGACATTATAAAAATAATAACGAAAAGCGAAAACACCACATCAAAACTCCTTTTTATAAACTTGTTTATTTCATTATTTAAGGCCACTTCTTGAAGAGAAAGTACTGGTAAATAACTATAATAATCGGTTTTTAATCTTGTGGTTAAAATTTTGTCCGTACTTGGAATGAATTTAATATTGCTTTTATTTTTTTCGGAATATTGTATAAATTTAGTAACCTCCTTTTCGCTCAATTCGTCAATTGCGCAATAAATTTCGTCAATATCTGAGTGCTTGTCCAAAAATTTGTAGCAATCTTTAACTGTTCCAGAAAATTTATAATCTTCTTTCGCATCGCTAAAAATACCTTTTAGATTATACCCTAACTCCTTTTTTTTTAGAAATACTTCACTAAGCTCCTTAGCTGCTTCGCTACTCCCAATGATTAAAACATTTCGCAAATTCCCTTTTAGATAGGATCTGACGAACTTTAGAGCATAATAGCTTAAAAACTTCATTAATGCTATTGCCAAGAAAGAATTGGTTAAATACCTAAATGTTACGAACGCTTCTAAATCTATACTTCTAAAAATCCCTATAAAAGCAAACGTTATAACTGTATAAGCAATAAATTGTTTGACCAATAATGAAATAATGTTAAAGGGAGATGTATAGCGATAAACATGATAAAACTTAACTAAGTATGATGATAAAAGCCAAAACACAACAGAATATATCCCATAGAGTAAATACTTGTTATTTAGCCATTGGTACGAGAAGAAATGAAGCTCCTCATTATTAAAACTTAACATGTAAAAGGAAAAAAGATTTATGATAAATACATCATAAATCATCAACATAGGTTTTATTACCCAAGAATACCTTCCTCTTATGTATTCCATTTTTTAGGCTTTTTAAATTCAGAGAAATCTTTATGTTCACTTTTATAAAGTTCTTCTTTACTTAAACTTTTAAAGTAATCAAAAGTTATAGCCATACCTTCTTTTCTTTGCACCTTAGGCTCCCAATCTAATATTTTTTTTGCTAAAGAGATATCTGGTTGCCTCTGTAATGGGTCATTGACCGGTAAATCTTTATAAACGATTTTATTCTTTGTGCCTGTAAGATTTATGATTTCTTCTGCAAAGTCTTTAATAGTAATTTCGTGAGGATTACCAATATTAACAGGATAGGTATAATCGCTTAACAACAATCTATAAATGCCTTCTACTTGATCGTCCACATAACAGAAGGAGCGCGTTTGCAATCCGTCTCCAAAAATAGTTAAATCTTCTCCTCGAAGTGATTGCCCCATAAATGCGGGTATTACTCTACCGTCGTTTAATCGCATTCTCGGGCCGTATGTATTAAAAATTCTAACAATACGGGTTTCTAATCCATGAAACCTGTGGTATGCCATGGTTATAGATTCTTGAAAGCGCTTGGCTTCATCGTAAACACCTCTAGGACCAATAGTATTAACATTGCCGTAATAATCTTCTGTTTGAGGATGCACCAAAGGATCTCCATAGATTTCGGATGTTGAAGCAATTAAAATCCGTGCTTTTTTTGCTAATGCCAATCCTAATAAATTATGTGTTCCTATAGAGCCTACTTTTAAGGTTTGAATTGGTATTTTTAAATAATCTATTGGACTTGCTGGAGAGGCAAAATGCAATATATAATCTAGCTTTCCTCTCAGTTCAATGAAATTAGTAACATCATGAGCAACGAACTCAAAATTACTTAATCCGTTTAAATGTTCTATATTTTTCTTGTTGCCAGTTATAAAATTATCCATACCTACAACATAATACCCTTCTTTGATGAATCTATCACATAAATGCGAGCCTAGAAACCCTGCAGCTCCGGTAATTAAAATTTTTTTCAAAATAATATTTCTATTTTAGATTAAACCTATTATTCCTCTTTTTCATTTTTATTTCGAATGATACTTTTTCCCTTGTTTTTAACATTATCAATCTTACGTTGAAATTTAATTTTCCGTTTCACATTAGAAAAACTATAATTATATCTGTAAAAAAAATATGCCAGTATAATAACTGTAACCACTAATACAGTAACCAACCAAAAATTATAAGAAGTACTCCCCAAAATTATAAACAAATAAACAAAAACCAGGTTAAAAGCACCTATTATTAGGCTTGCCTTTCTGTGGGATATTTTAAAATAATCTATTAAAATATGGTGTGTATGGTTTCTGTCTGCCGAAAAGGGGCTTCTTCTATTCGCTAGTCTAATTGTGAAAACCCTCGCGGTATCAAACAATGGCACAATTAAAATGCCTATCGCGATTAAAGGAATATTTTCTATTAAAAACGGTAAGTTTTCCAGTTTATGTGGCGGCAATGCTAAAAATTTAAGCGTCAAAATACTGATAATAAAACCTACCAACAGCGAGCCTGTATCTCCCATAAAAATTTTTTCTTTGGTGGACGACAGGTTATATTTTAAAAAGGCTATTAAACATCCGTTAAGTGTCAAACTTAGCAAAAGATAAAAATAGTCTTGTGTCATATAAAATAATGTGGAATAGATTATAAGAATCACTATGCCAACTATAGCGGCTAATCCATCAATACCATCTATTAAATTGTAGGCATTGATAATGGTAATCATAATAAATCCACCAATTATGTAGGACGCAAATACTGGAATATCAAAAACCCCAAAGAACCCATGTAAAGAATGGATGCTAAATGCTTCATTGCTCAAAATGAAGGAGACAGATATGAATTGGGCAGCTAATTTAGAGTATGGAGAAAGCACCACTAAGTCATCTTTTAAGCCAATAATAAACAAAATAGTTAAGCCAGGAATAAAAAACATGGCTTCATCATTATCACTCCAGTTTCTGAGAAAGAATAAGGCAATTATAAGTGTATAAAAAAAAGATACGCCTCCTAAAGTAGGTGTTCGTTTTAAATGCGAACTCCTACTGTTGGGATTATCCATAAGGTTTTTATACTCAACAAGCCCAATTATTTTTGGAATAGTAAAATATGTTAAGATATAAGCTCCTAAAAAGAAAAATACACAATAGTAAATCGACACAAAACCCTCTTTAGTGACCAAAAATAAGCATTTTTTTTTGATAAAAGACTTTAGAATAAAGCTACTAGAAAGAACCTAGATTATTTCTTTAAAAAAATTAACATTTTAGTTGCTTGATTTTTTCTATCAAAATCTCTAATTAATCTAGAAAACCCAATGGTGTAACTTTTTGGAGCATTTATCATAGAATCTATTTTGGTTATAAACTCTTGTTCATTCTCGGGTTCAAATACTTCACCAACACCATAATCCAAAACCAATTTCTTAGATTCACCTTCTACGCCTAAAAGAACGGGTTTGTGCATGGCTACACTTTCGAATATCTTAGAAGGTATAACGGACTTGAAAGTGTTACTCTTTTTTAAATTTACCAAGCTTACATCTAATATTGATATATAATTTTTTATTTCCTTTTTAGAAACAAGCCCTAGCATAGTAACATTAGTAAGCTTTAACTCTTCCTTAAGTTTTATCAACTCCTCTTTTTTTGCTCCGGCGCCAATGAATAAGAAATGGATTTTTGGGTTTGATATTTTACTTGCACTTTTTAAAACAAAATCTAATGCATGAGCCATACCATGAGTACCTATATAACCAATAACAAATTTGTTGTTAAGAGACAGCTTATCTAAAAGTGCCTTGTGCTTTTCTTTAGGCCGAAACAGCTCTAAATTCATTCCATTCTTTACAACCTTAATTTTAGAGGGATTAACCTGATGCTTTTCTATTAACTGAGCTTTAAAAGTATCAGTTACAACCACTATTTTATCAGCAGATGCATACATTTTTCGCTCTAAGTATTCAAAAAACTTTATAGCTGGATTATCTTCCATGGCACCAACTGCCTTAATAGACTCTGGCCAAAGATCTCTAACTTCCATTATCCATGGCTTTCTTTTCCAGAAAGACAACCACCTTCCAGAAATAGCAGTAAAGAATTGTGGTGAGGTGGCAATAATTAGATCTGTTTTAATAAATAACCCAGCAATAAAAGCACTTAACATAAAACTTAGGTAATCTAAAATTCTTTTAACAAATCCTTTATTTGCGCTAATGTAAGACCATACTCTAATAACGTTGATCTCCTCTATTTTTTCTTTTTGAAATAATTTGTTTTTATAGCCTTTAAATACTTTTCCTTCGGGAAAATTAGGTGCACAGGTTACAACAGTAACATCCACACCTTGTTTAACCCATTCTCTACAATGTTCGTAGGTACGGGTTGCGGGTGCGTTTACTTCTGGGGGAAAATTATCGGTTAAGAATAAAATCTTCATATTTTACTTATATCTATCTCTGTTTTTAAAGCATTGCCAAAACTAACTTCAATCTTTTTTGCTTTCTTTATTTTGTTGTATCCTAAAGGAAAATGATAATCTATAATATCTATTTTACTTACTTCTTCAGAAAAACTAATTGTAATATTTTCATTAATTAATTTAATTGTATTTCCAATATTTACAAGTTTTTCGATACTATGGTGTAGATGCAAATATGACTTATTTATATTTTGCGAACTAGCAGAAAGAGAATCATTTATTTCAATCCCTTCTTTTTTTGCAGAAAAACTTCTGGTATGTAAAATATTCAATTTTTTATAACCATCATGTGAAGCTTCAATTAAGCCTTCCGATTCTTTAAGCTTTATTATTTTTGCTCTTTTTGCGACCCTAAAACCTCCCCAAACATCAGTTTGCTCGTAATCACCAATTTTTACTGTATTATGAGATGCGGTAGAACGTTCTATTTGTCTTTGTTCATTTTTTTCATAAGTAGAAACCCCAGTATCAACAATAATTGGTTTTTCATTTACGTAAAGCTCAAAACTAAATGTGTCTGAATGTGCATGCCCTGGTTGATATTTTGGACCAACATGACCTACGTCCAAAAATAATTCATAGATATTGTTTTCAATTTTTCGATATCCAGAATCTGATAACAAAGCTTTTTTCCATTGTAAATTTAAACTTTCAGCATAAGCGAATAACTTTTTAGATTCTGCTGCTATGCCATAAGCACTATCATTTACCATGGGGATATTGCCGTTTTTATAAGTTACCACTTGTAACCAAGAAAGCATTTTTACTGCTGTTTTTATTAAAAATGGAAACAACTCGTCCTCTTTCTGAGGGTTTTTTTTAATTAAATTTATACAATCTAATAAACGATGCAATAAAATTTGATGGTACATCGGGGAAAGCTCAAAATGTGCACCATCACTTAAAACCTGCTCTTTAAGTTCTTCTAAAAGAATGTGTTTTGCCTTTTTGTATAAGACCCCATCCTTAAAATAATATGCGCCAAATAACAAAGCATATCCATTTTCCAGTAAATGATTTCCTAATAAATGATACTCAAGGTTGTGTGATAATAATTGATAATGATTGTAAAGGTATTGATTGATTTCTTTATCTGAAATTTTGTGTGTTGACAAGAACTTAATCCAATTAATGCCTCTTAAAGAAATTGGATAAGGTTCTTTTCCGTCTTTTAAATGGGTATCATTTTTAACGTAATCTTTAATTAATTTAAGACCGTCTTCCTTGGATAAGGTTTCTTGGTTTAAATACTCAAAATAATTTAAATTATAGGCCCAAAGCTTACCATGTTCATTGAAATTCCAATCAATATCAGAATCAAATTGATGACTGATATTAAGAAATGTAAAGGTATTATGTTCTGAAAAACTATTTTGATAATGGAAAAAATTATCCCAAACTAGAGGTTCAATATTAATTTGTAATTGTTTATCGTATGTCTTTTTAAAAAATTTATGTCTTATAAAATAATATAATCGATAATAAACCTGCTTGAACCTAAGGTATTTTACTGTATGGATTAATAATTTTACTTTATTGCTATCCATTTACCTGACTTAAGAGATTCAATTGCTGCAAAGGAAGCCTTGGTTGTATTTACAATATCGTCAAACGGAATTATAGCAGTTCCCCCTTTTTGTTGTTGTTTTACAAGCTCATTAAATTGATTAAAATGCCCTTTATCTTGTTTGGTGCCTGCCTTTGAAAACCCTTTGAAGCCATAGCCTTTTAACTTTCTCCAATTATCCATAATTAGTGTGCGCTCTTGCGAATACACCTCTAAGCGTTCTTTGGAGTATGCCTTACTTCCGTTTGCAAAATAATTTATTACTGCATTGGTACCGTTTTCATATTGTAACAAAATACTAGCATTATCTGTGTTTTCTTCAGGATTTGCACCCATAGCATTCATACAGACTGCTTTTACTTTACTACCGGCAAAATAACTGCATAAATCTATATAATGGCACGCTTCTCCAATTATTCTTCCGCCACCAACTTCCATATCGTGCACCCAAACCTCTGCTGGAATAAAGCCTGCATTCATTGTTGCCACAATATTAATTGGTGCGTTATCATTTCCTAAAAGTTGTTTCATTTTTTTTGCAAGCGGTGCAAAACGTCTATTAAATCCAACGGACACATTTACATTTCGAGCAGTATATTCTGAAATTATGTCATCCAACTCAGTAGCATTAAGTGCTAAAGGTTTTTCAACAAACACGCTTTTATCTGCTTTTATAGACTCTAAAACCATTTTAGCGTGCATGTTGTGCTGGGTTGTAATTAACACTAAATCAACATCTTTATCTTCTAGAATTTCCTTATAGTTTGAAGTAGAATTAGCTATCTTATGACGTTTGGCCATAATTGTAGAGGACAACCCTCCTGAACTCGCTATGTATTTTATATCCGTAGCTATTTTTTTAAGACTCGGAAGTATGGTTGAACTTGTAAAATTACCAGAACCAATAATGCCAACAACACCTTTTTTCCCTTCAAAAGATTTTTCGGCAATTACTACAGTTGATTTTGGAGCTTCGGTTGCATTATATTCAATAATCGATGCAATAGATTTAGAAGCGTTCATATCTCCATAAATCTTTTTGTAATCCACTAAAGGAATGCGCTCGGTAATTAAAGGTTTAACGTTTAAAGTGCCTTTTGAAAGGGCCGCTAAAACTGCTTCAAAATTTCTTTTCTCTGTCCATCTTACGTATCCTATTGGGTAATCGTGACCTTTTGTTTCGTACTCCTCGTCATACCTACCAGCACCATAAGAACAGGATACTTGAAAGGATAACTCTTTTTTGAAAAAATCGGCCCTACTGATGTTCAGTCCAATAACACCCACCAGAACAATTCTCCCTTTTTTTCTACTCATATTAGCAGACTGGGAAATAATGTCGTTGCTTTTATTAGAGGCTGTAATTATAACACCATCGGCTCCAACACCATTAGTGTAAGATTCTACAAATTTTACTTGGTCGGTGCCTTCTGCAGGGTTTATCGCAATGACGCCTTTCTCTTTTGCTAATTTTATTTTTTCAGGATCAAAATCAAAACCTATAACGTTGCAACCATTTGCCAATAATAATTCTGCGGTAACCAAACCTATAAGCCCCAAACCAACTACAACTATGGTTTCTCCAAAAGTAGGGCTCAATAATCTTATGCCTTGTAAACCTATAGAACCTATTACCGTAAATGCAGCTTCTTCATCAGTTACATTATCTGGAATTTTTGCGGTTAAATTTTTAGGAACATTTACATATTCTGCATGATTCCCATTGGAAGCTACTCTATCGCCTACATTAAAATCTTCAACACCTTTTCCAACGGCAACAACTTCTCCCACATTACAATAGCCTAGTGGTAATGGTTGATTTAATTTATTAAGTACAGCATCCATAGTTGGTTTTAAACCGTCTGTTTTTACTTTATCCAAAACCATTTTAACCTTATCGGGCTGTTGGCGTGCTTTTTGAATAAAATTAGCCTTACCAAATTCCACCAACATTCTTTCTGTGCCCAATGACACTAAGGATTTTGTGGTTTTAATAAGTACATGCCCCGATTTCACCATAGGAACTGGTACTTCTTCTAATATCGTTTCTCCGTTTTTAAGGTCTTGTATGATTTGTTTCATTTATACTTTTTCAATTATTTTATAAATAGATTCGAACTACTTGTTTTCGCCTTTACTATTTATAATATTCTCTAATATTTCCCATCTGTTCTCTTTGTAATGATTTTCAAGAAATGTCTCTATGTCCTTTTGAACATCATAAAAGTTATCAAAAAAGAATTTTAATGATTCGTCATATTCTTTAAAGTTTTTATTTGTTCTAATAACAGTATTAGGAGCTTCAATAATGTTTTTTAAATCTGCATAAACCAAAGGTATCCCCAATGACAGCAAATTAAATGCTCTGTTACTTATTGTGCAAGCTTGAACACTCTTTAGATCTGAATTATATGGCAATATAGAACAAAAAACATCTCTCAAATCTAAGTTCTCCCAAGTTGTATAAGGAACATATTCAAAATTGTCGTATTTACCTTTTAAAGAAGAAATTTTATCTGCGTCAGTATTTTTAATACTTGGTCCTATAAATCTAAAATTATAATTTGTTTTTTTAACCAACATTTCTACCATATACCAATCAAGTCTACCAATAAACCCAAAATATAGAACTGTTTTTCTTATAGTAACACTTTTTTCTGGAAACTTATATCTGTTTTTACTCCACGGAAACAATATGGCCACATCCTCTTTATAATTTTTTATCTTATCAAAAAGAGGATAAGAAACAGTTAGAACATAATCAGAGTTTATACATGTATTTTTGACTTGATTTCTAATTTGTTTTCGCATACCAAACTTCGATTGCTCCTCGAAATCGTCATTGATAAGTGTTATAATTTTTTTTCTTGGAAACAATTCCTTTAAAAAAGAATAATCATAATTAAAATTAACTATGAAATCAATTTGACCTTTTTTAGATATTCTTTTTAAATATATTTTTACAACAAAATTATTGAGTCTTTGAATTAATGGAAAATATCGCAGCTGATGATGAATAAGTTCTGCGTGCGAGAAGAATTTGATGCCTTCCTCTATTCTCTCTGAAACGAAAATATTTTTGTAGGTGTTTTTTTCAACATAGGATACGTTATAACCATTTTCTCTTAACAAATGAGTGATTTGATGCCTTATCCTTGGTGCTTCATTCCAATTTGTCTTAGTAAGTACAAGCACATTTTTCATTTGTCTAGTTTTTTAATGCCTAATTCTTTAAAAGTTATGTATAAAAATATCATGCAGCCCACACTTAAAAAAAGACTTCCCGAGAAAAAACTACAGATTAAAATTATTACCAATAAAGAATTTTTGTTTCTATTATCCTTTTCAAAAAAATAATTAATTAAAAACAAAATATAAAGAATAACTCCAATGACACCGAAGAAAAGGAAAACATCTATAAATTCAAATTCAACTTTATACTTACTGTATTGAATCCCTCCACATAGATAATTAATAAAGTTCCATTCATTGCCAATATGCTCAATTGCTCGTTCGAACAGCATAGACCTAGTTGATGTTATCATACCAAGCAAACCATTTTTTTTAAAGATATTGTCCCAAAAACTAGAATAGTTAAAAATAATATTTAAAATATTATTTCTAAAATAAAAAACTACAATGAAAAAAAATGATGCTATAAGCCTGTTTCTGTTTTTATGCTTATTTATCCATAGAAAATGAAATAAAAACAAAATAGCTAAATAGAGGAGCATTACTTTTTTTCCAAGCAATAAAGAGGTTATTATTACAAACGCTAATTTAACAAAATCCCTATTCCCTTTTTCAATAATATTATAATACAAAATTGATATTAAAAACATATAATAATAAGAAACCTCTCCGTTTTTTGCGAATAATCCATTGTACCCAAACCTTATGGTACTTGGATAGGTTTTAAAAATATTCAAATCGAAGAAAAAACCCAATAAAATAAGGAAACCATTTATTATAAGTATTTTTTCTAAAATGTTTAAGATTTTAGGAAATGTATCTTTTTTCAATTCAATGCTTTGTACAACAACTATGAAAAGAAAAATATATAGGAACCTATTTAAGAAATAGATATTTCCCGAAGACCAACCTGTAAAAAAGCTAGCTAAAGAATTACCAAAAGAAAACTGACCAATTACAAAAAGCAATAAAAAGGAAATTGGGTAAAGTAGAATCTTTTTTCTTCTAAAATTAGTCACAAAATAGTATAATAATACAAGTTCAAAACCAAGTTTTAAAAACCCATTTATTCTATAGAAATTCCCGTCTAAATAAAGGTTAGATACTTTAGATAATAAATCTCCTATAAAAAAAAGAGTGATCCAAATAATAAATATTTTGTCTATATGCTTGTTCAAATGATTTCCGGCCTAAAGATTTCTAAAAAATTCAAAGTATTTTTATTGATTTTTAAAATTATATGTTTTTCAACTACTTTTGATAAAATGTAAATCGATTAAAGAGGTAAATATTTTGTGGTATTAAAAAAACCAGACCCCAAATATACTCTATTAATTATATCAAAGTTATTTTCTCCAGAGAATTACAACAAAATAAATTAGGGTTCGGTATTTTATAGAATTTAACATAAAAAATACATGTGAAGAAAACAAAAAACAGCACACCAGCTTGTCTGACAAACAAATCTTCTGACAGACCTATAGCTACTATTGACAGAGCGAAAAGCCAAAAAGTTATATGGCTTTTATAACCAATATAACAGACATAAAAAAGCATGCTTAAAAGAATTAACAATCCTATAAACCCATTTATAATTAATTCATTAAAATAAATATTATGGGTAATAAGGTGTTCTCCATCATTACTGTGAATGTTTAATGGTATATAATTTAGTTTTTCTTTCCCTATTCCAAAAGGAAAAGTTTCCATTGTTACATCTATGCATCTCTTATAAATATTTATCCTTAAACCAAGGCTTTGCTTTATACTGACTGTCAACCATTCATAAATACCATTAACACCTACTACAACAGCTAAGATTAACCCTAAAATATAGTATTTAAGCCCTTTAATTTGAAATCCTTTAGCCACAGGTTTTAACAGAATAAAAGTTAAAAAAACAACCAACAACATCGTGGTGCTTTTTCCCCCAATATAAAAACTATTAACTAGAAAGAAAAGCGTTAAAAACAGGCCTAAAAACAAACTTATTTTCTTATAAAGAACAGTATAGGCGAAAACTATTATAGTAATTAACAATATGTACAGCCCAATGTAAGTATGATGTATGCTATTTGGTGTTTCCCTAGCTAAAACATATACGATAAAGTGATCTGTAGGGTCAAAAATATAGGTAGGGTGAGTTATCGTATAAAAATACCATACATTTGCCCACGCAAATACAATATAAAATAAGACTCCATAAAAAAATGCTTTTATAATATTGACAAACTCTTTAACAATAATCTCTTTTTGAAGAAGTATTAGGGCAGGAAGAAGTATAAATGCTAATTTTACTTCTCTAAATACTTTAGGGTTAAAATCAAATCTCACTATAGCGCTAATATAATCACTTAAAAAGAATAGTAACAATATTATTACCAAAGGGGTCTTGATAACCAGTTTTAAATTAGAGAGGTTTTCTTTTTTAACTAGCAAAACTAAATTAATTATAAAAATAATTAATGCCATCGCTGAATATTTCATTGGTAATGGAAGAGGCAATACAAAAGGAAATAAAAAAAGACCTAAATATTTACTTTTTTTCATTAAAAATACCATAATCAAAAAATATTAACATTCCGTAAACCCCAGACATAAATCTCATGCCATCCAAACTACCAGATTTAAGTGAATGCATTAAAAAATAAACACACATTAATTTAATAAACAAAGATTTTTTATGGTAAACTAAAATTGGAAAGACAAAAATTATTATTGTTAACAAAAAACCAACTAGCCCAAGTTCAAACCATGCTTCCAGAAATATATTGTGCGGAAACTCTCTTTTATCAATTCCATTATACATGATACCAAAACTCCCTATACCATGCCCAAAAAAGAAACTTTGGATAGAACTGAATATTTTCTCTACGGCAAAATCAAAATAATAAAACCTTGATAAAACAGAAGCGTCTTGCTCGTAATTGAGAAAAGAAGTAATTCTACCTAATCCGACTTTAAAAGCATTCGCTATATATCCCCAAAAAAAATATAAAAATGGCGGTAGTAACAACAAAGCATATCCAATCCTTTTAACAATTTTGACATTAACTTTTATATTGATCATTGTATGGATCTTCCAATAAGCTACAAGCAAAATGAGAAACAAAATTGGTCCTCTACCACCTAGGGCAATAATCAAAACAAATAAAGCCAAAGAAAACAAGTATTTTTTTTGATAAATATAATATAGCACGCAAAAAGCAATAGCGTTGCACAATAGTAAATAATTACCTGTAAATTGCTTGTAGAATATTCTTGTTTCTGGGCTTGGGGCATACCATGACAAATACCTTTTTGCCAAAAACCAAATTGAAACCAAGATTAATGGAACTACCATAATTTTGAAAAAAACTTTATGCTCGAAGTTTTTCATAAAAAAAGGATAACAAAATGATATTAAATTCAAAATGAAGAAAAAGGTTTTTCCATTCCCGTAACTAATAGACTTTGTATAAAACAAACTCATAGCCATTAGTAGATAAAACGCTAAATAAGATAATAGAAATAATATTTGGTTTGCTGATAATTTTTTAATTAATATTGATTTGGTTGACATATTGTATAAAATGTCAACAAAAATCAAACTAGACAACAAAAGTGTGATGTCCAAAGGAAAATCAATATCACTAAATATGAACTTTACTGCCCCACTAATAAGGAACAGTGCAAAAATCATACTCTGATAGATTAAATATGAACCGCTTTTTACATGCTTCATTACCTATATATTGGATTATTTAGAAGGAAACCTTAAACTTATCAGCCCAAACCGCAATGTTAAATAATTTCCACAAGGTGTTGTTATCTACTTTTTTTGTAATCTTTTCAAAATCAATAAAACTAGCTAAAAACTGAGATTCTTTAATTATTTTAAGAAAATATTCTTTATCAGACAACCACTTGTCTTGGGGTGCTTCAAAACCAAACTTGTTTTTTCGCCAAACAATTTTTTCAGGCAAAATATCTTCACTTGCTTTTCTTAAAATATACTTTGACCATCCATCAACCATTTTAAATTCAAAAGGAATTGATATTGCCAGCTCAACAACATTGTGATCGATAAACGGAACTCTGGTCTCTATAGATTGCGACATGGAGTTCCTGTCTTCATACTTAAGAAGTTTCTGTAATTGTATTTTTGTGATTTCTGAATGTTGCAACTTAGATACACTAGAGTTATAATTAGATAATTTTTTTAAGAATACATTATTAAAATATTTTTTATAAGCTGGTTTTATATAATTATGTCTTTTTAATTGCCTGTACTTTCTTATTAAGACATTGTTAAAGTATAAATTATATAAAAGCACGTCTTTTAGTGATAACTTAGAGTTTCTGCTAACTGACCACAAAGCCCTTACCTTATTTATAAACCCTTGTTGCTCATTAATGTAAGTTGCATAATACCTATCGTAGCCTAACAATGTTTCATCGCCACCTTGTCCATCTAAAAGAACGATACATTTTGCTTCCTTTGCTTTTTTCATTACAAAATATTGCATTATTATCGATGGGCTTCCAAAAGGTTCTTCTTGTATTTTTATAACGTCTTCAACAAAATTAAAAAAATCTTCTTTATTAGGTTGGGTTATATTCCAATCTAGATCATGCCTTTCAACTACCATTTGAGCAAATCCGGATTCGTCAGTCTTCTTTTCAATTGATTTGGCTGTAATGGCAGTAAACCTTTCATTACATTTTTCTTTATATATTGGGCTTGCAGAAGCTGCTATAAATGAGCTATCCATTCCTCCACTTAAACAAGTTCCTACCTTAACATCCGATCGCAAACGCAGATCAATAGACCTCTTAATCAAGGTCTTGTACTCTGATAGTGCTTGGTCAAATTTTATTCTTTTGTATAATAGGTTTGTTTCCAAATGATAATATCTCTTAATTATAATGGTGCTATCCTCTAAATTACAAATTAAATTATGTGATGGTTCTAAAGATTCAATGTCTTGAAAAAAAGTATGGTTTGTATGGTGATGGTATGTTAAATATATATAATCAAATAGAATTTGTTTGTTAACCTTCGGATTAGGATTAAAGTACAATAATTGTTTTATCTCAGATCCAAAATAAAATGCCTTTTGGTTATTATGGTAATATAGTGGCTTAATTCCAAATCGATCTCGACTTAAGAAAACAATATTTTTCTTTCTGTCATGAATTGCAAATGCCCACATTCCATTAAAATACTGTACACAATTCTCTCCCCATTCTTGATAAGCGGCTAAAATAACTTCAGTATCAGTCTCACTTTTAAAAACATACCCTTTTTCTCTTAACTCTTCCCTTATTTCAATATAATTATAGACTTCTCCATTGTAAGTTATGGTCAAATCGCTATACTCCATAGGTTGATCTCCTAATTTAGATAAATCCAAAATAGACAATCTTCTATGACCAAAACCAATTCTTTCATTATAATAGTATCCCTCAGCATCAGGTCCACGATGTATAATTAAATCGTTCATGCTTTTTAAGTCAGATTCGGAAACCTTATTTTTAGATTTATTTATAATTCCAGATATGCCGCACATTAATTATGTCTGTTTTAAACTGTTAAATTGTAAAAAATAATAAAAAGAGTATAAAATTGCCTCGTGTAGCACATATACTTTAAGTAGTAAATATATATCCGCCCTAAAATATAAAATAGTCAATAGCAATGTACTAAAAGTTGTTACAAAATAAATGGTTTGCCATAAAGATATAGTTCTTACATTGTTCGTGGCATTGAGAACCGACGATAACGGACTTACTGTTAATTTAAAAATTAAACTTATGGATAAAATACTAGCCAGTTTTCCTGACATTGACCATTTCTCACCGAATACTAGTGAAAAAACAGGTTCTCCCATAAAAAACAAAACAGCACCTATAAACACCCCAATAGAAGCTAGTATTAAGGTTGATTTCAAAAAAAAGTTTTTAGCTTCTTTTATTTGCTCCGCATTTATTAAATGAGTAATTCGTTGATAAAAGACATCTCTAAAAGAAATTCCTACTAGTCCTAATGGAGCCATAAGACACATATTAGTAAGTCCGTAAAATCCTAATTCCGTTTGGGTATAATAATACCCTATTAAAAAAACTAATGATTGTATTGATAGTGTGTCAAGAAAAGTAGGCAGAATACTATATTTAGGATAATCACTATAGGTTATTGCAACTTCCTTCAAGTTTTTCAAATTATATGTCTCTTTTGTTAATTTAAGTCTTGTCTTTAAATGGTAAAGTGAAAAAACGACACCAGAAATTTTACCAATAACCAATCCAATTGGAGTTAAAACAAATCCTAACAAACTACTAATTGTAGCGTACCCCGTAGCTTGAATAACTTTAGAGGACGCTGTCAACTCAAATCTTTTTCCTCTAACGGAAAGGTTAAAAAAAGACTGCCACAATCCAAAAAGACCAACATATATAGGAATAAAAAAAATTAAACCATAGGCATTAAGCGAGTTTGGTAAACAATAAAAAATAATCAAACAAACAATAAAAAGAAAAAGAGTGTATAATATTGTTAATATAATGCTTAAAGAAAAAACTTTAAGAGCTTCTTTTTCTTTTTTTGGTAAAATAATTGCAACATAATATCGTCCTCCAGTTGCAACAATTAATACAGCTGAATAAGCCAAAAATGAAGAAAATAAGCCAAACTCTTCCTCTGAGTAAAGCCTAGTTAGCAATGGCATAATCAATAAAGGCACAACCTGCCCTATACCAGTACCTAACATTTGGGTGCTTAAATTACTTAAAAACTCTGATTTAAATAGTTTTAGCTTCATTAAATCATTTTCCAAAAGGATGTTCCGCTAATGACTTTTTTGCAAAAGGGTGGTACTCTCCTTTTAAACCAATAGGAGATGCGTTCCTTATATTATGAACTATTTCAATTGATTGCCTAGTATCATCTAGTCCATATCCTTTTCCTTCAAGTATGTCTTCATATACTTTTGTGTGTAAATCTGTAAAGCCCCCACTAAACTCTAACTCTTCACCTTCGATTGTAATTGAACGATACGTCCTTTGTCCTTTATCCTTTATTTCTATAGGTAAAACATCATAGTTTATGGATAAAAACCATCGTACCCTAGCTCTTTCAAATTCTAAATACCCTGATGCACGATCATGAGTATTAACATGAACAATATTTTCTTTAACATCTCCAAAAATCCATGATAGCATATCATAAAAATGTACACCGATATTTGTAGCAATACCTCCAGATTTAGATTTGTCCCCTTTCCATGAAGTATAGTACCAATTCCCTCTTGAAGTTAAATATGTTAAATCAACTTCAAAAACTTTATCCCTTGGAGCCTCGTTTACTTTCTTTTTTAAATCGATAATACTTTGATGAACTCTTAATTGTAGAATATTCCAAACTCTTTGTCCAGACTCCTCTTCCATTTTCTGAAGAGCATCAATATTCCATGGATTTAAAACTAAAGGTTTTTCACAAATCGCATCTGCTTCCCTCCTTAGTGCCATTCTTATGTGAGAATCATGCAAATAATTAGGTGTACATATGCTTACATAATCCAATGTTTTGTTTTTCTCATATTTTAACTTTTCAATATGTCTATCAAACCGCTCTGATTCTACAAAAAAGTCAGCACTTGGGAAATAACTATCAATGATACCCACACTATCAAATTTGTCTAATGCTGCAATAAGATTATTATTAGTATCCTTAATGGCTTTAAGGTGTCTTGGAGCTATATATCCTGATGCTCCTATCAAGGCGAAATTTTTCATATTTTTATTACTATTTAATCATTAAACTCAAGCGAAATGTCATTTAATATAACAGGTAGGCCAACAAAACGCTTTTGAGTTTCATCATAAATATATGCTTCTATTTTATTAAAATCCAATATTTCTGTTGGAATGTACGTCCATATAAACTGAATGTTTTCGTATTCTTTAATTTGAATATCAAAATACCATGAATCAGATGGACTATTTTTTTTTCTGGAATCTTCCCTCAATAAATCTGCGTATGAATCTATAGGAAACATATTAATCATTAGTCTTTTATTTGTAAATCTTTCTTTTGGAATCATGTCAGTTAATTGGTAGGCGACATAAACTCCATCTGAATCTTCTTTTAAATAGGCTTTGAAATTACTCACAGGAAATTCTCTACCCAATATACCATCTACCTTATGCAAGTTTATTTTTTTTGAAGATGATAGATATTTTTCAAATTCATAATCTACGCTAACCTTATTATCCAAAAAATTCTTCAATTGTTTGTCGTAAAGAAACAATTCTACATTTTTAAATTCATTGATAGCAGTTTTAAGAGAAAAAACAATATGTTTTATATTATTGTTGTTGCTTCTAATTTTCAAATCTGAAAACCATGAGTCATAATTTAAATTAGATATTCTAGAATCCTCTCTCAATAAATTATTCTGATTACTAAAAGGAGTAATTCTTAAATTCATCCTATACTTATTTATATCTATATTTGAGTTGTTATCTTTTATTTCAAATATGAAATGAGCAACTCCCAACGTGTCCTTAAAATAAGAGAACCTTTCTATTTTAATTATATCTCCAAAATTCACATCTAAAAAAATCGAATTTGGTTTACTCTCTAAGTTTAAAAAAGAGTTAAGATCATTTATAACCTCAACGCTTTTTGTTGTGTTTTCTGTTTTATCTAATTGTTTTTCTTTTTCCTTATTTTCTTTACAACTTGATATCACCATCGCAAATAGGACACAAGTTAATATTTTATATACACTCGGATTTTTCATTATTATATTAATTTTTATTTTACTTTGAATACTTTATTCTCTTTTAGTTTATATTCTTCATTACTCTCTGGGCAAATAGCGAGACCTTCTTGGTTAAAATTTAGTCTATGTCCATACTCGCTAACCCATCCTAAATGCATTGCTGGATTTCCAACCACTAAAGCATAAGGAAGAACCTTTTTAGTTACAACTGCACCAGCTCCTACAAAGGCATATTCTCCAATATCATTTCCACAAATTATAGTGGCATTTGCCCCAATTGAAGCTCCTTTTTTTATTATAGTTTTAGCATACTGCCCTCTTCTATTTACTGCACTTCTAGGGTTTATTACGTTGGTAAAAACCATTGATGGCCCTAAAAAGACATCATCTTCACATTCAACTCCTGTATAAATGGAAACGTTATTTTGTACTTTAACATTCTTTCCAAGTTTTACCTTTGGAGATATTACAACATTTTGACCAATATTACATAAATCTCCTATCTCACAATTTGGCATAATATGAGAAAAGTGCCATATTTTAACATTATCACCAATAACGCTACCTTCATCAACAACCGCTGTTTCATGCGAAAAATAGTCCTTACTCATAACTAATAATTATTTAACAATTCCACAAAAGTCCAAAATCACCTTTTCCTTGGGCAAATCTAAATTTTTAAATTCATCGTGTGCTACCAGAAAGGCTATAATGTCGGCTTCTTTAACAGCCTCACTATAACAGGTTAATTTAAACACCTTGTGAGTTTCTATATTTGGTTCAACAATAAAATAAGTTTCATTATTAGCATTTTGTAACACTTTTTGAGCGATGTATTTAGCTGGAGATTCTCTTAAATCGTCAATATTGGGTTTAAAGGCTAGTCCCATTAAGGCTATACTAGGCTTTCTTCCGTGTTTTAGCTCAAATTCCAATCTTGCGGTTTGTACTTTTTCCGCACACCAAAACGATTTGTAATTGTTAATTTCCCTTGCCTTACCAATTATTTTGGACTCCATAGGATAATCTGCAACAATAAAATAGGGGTCAACAGCTATACAGTGTCCGCCTACTCCACACCCTGGCTGTAAAATATTTACTCTTGGGTGTTTATTGGCCAATGCGATAAGTTCCCAAACATTAATGTCTGCCTTATCACAAATCAATGATAATTCATTAGCAAAAGCTATTTGGACATCTCTTGATGAGTTTTCTACCAACTTGCACATTTCGGCCGTTCTTGCATTGGTTTTATGCAGGGCTCCTTTAATAAATTGACTGTAAAATGCAACTGCTTTATTTGTTGATTTCTCATCTACTCCTCCAATTACCCTATCGTTATGCACCAACTCATACATTACATTTCCTGGAAGTACACGTTCTGGACAATATGCTATATTCAATTTACTTTCTAGTTCTGGTCTTTTAGAGTAAATCAAATGCATCATTTGCTCTGTAGTCCCAATGGGAGAGGTAGATTCTATAATATATAAATCGCCTTCTTTTAATAATGGTAATATCGCTTTTGTTGCGGCTTCAACAAATGAAATATCAGGTTCGTTTTTAGCTTTAAACGGCGTGGGTACTACAATTAAGTAAGTATTGGCTTCAACTGGTACCGTATCTGCTTTTAAATACCCTTCTTTAACTGCATTTGCTACTGCAATATCCAACTCTGGCTCTACAATGTGTATTTGACCTGCATTAATTGTTTCAACAACTTTTGGGTTTATATCTACCCCATGAACACAGGTTTTATTTTGGGCTATTAGTGCCGCTGTTGGCAAACCAATATACCCTAAACCAATCATAACAACATCTGGTTTCTTACTCATACTATAAATTGGTAATAAATTCTACTATTTTTTTACAAGCCGTCCCGTCTCCATAAGGGTTGTGCAACATACTCATTGCTTTGTAGCTCTCTTTGCTTTGTAACAGTTGGTTTGTTTCTTCTACAATTTTTTTTGAATCTGTTCCAACTAATACTACTGTTCCTGCATCTACTGCTTCAGGTCGCTCTGTAGTATCTCTCATTACCAAAACAGGCTTGCCCAAACTTGGCGCTTCTTCTTGTACACCACCACTATCGGTAATAATTAAATAGGATTTGTTCATGAGCCAAACAAAAGCAGGGTAGGATGATGGTGCTATTAAATTAATATTATTTATACCCTCCAAAAGTTCATAAACAGGCTTTTGTA
Organism: Algibacter sp. 2305UL17-15; assembly: GCF_040720935.1. Classification (NCBI taxonomy): domain Bacteria; kingdom Pseudomonadati; phylum Bacteroidota; class Flavobacteriia; order Flavobacteriales; family Flavobacteriaceae; genus Algibacter; species Algibacter sp. 2305UL17-15. Next base: position 317,450 of record NZ_JBFDAE010000001.1, on the reverse strand, counting down.
CGTTTGGGTTTAAATGTACTGGATATATTATTTGGCAATCTTTATTCTCCTCTGCAATTTGTTTTAAAGCTTTACAAATGTTTACAAACCCTTGACCGTGATTTTCTCTTCTGTGCCCTGTAACTAAAATTAATCGCTTCGAAACATCAACAATAGTCTTTAGTCGCTCTATTTCTTGGTCTTCAAAATTTGAGGAATCTACTTTTTTAGTGCTAAATTGCAGCGCATCGATAACTGTATTTCCTGTAACCAATATACTTTCGGCATTTACATTTTCTCTAATTAAATTTTCCTTTGAAGTAATGGTAGGCGAAAAATGAAAATCAGTAACTCTTCCAGTAACACTTCTATTCATTTCTTCAGGAAACGGCGATAATTTGTTAAAGGTCCTTAAACCAGCCTCTACATGACACACTTTTGCTCCAGAATAAAATGCAGCAATACTTGTGGCCATAGTTGTAGTGGTATCTCCATGAACGTAAACATAGTCTGGTTCAAACTCTTCTAAAACAGGCTTTAAACAGGTAATAATATCTGCTGTTAAGGTGTATAAATTTTGATTTGGTTTCATTAAATCCAAATCAAAATCTGGTTTAATTTCAAAAAAATCAAGTACCTGATCTAACATTTCACGGTGTTGGGCGGTAATACATACTTTGGTTTCAAACTCATCAAAATTCCTTAGAAACTCCTTAACTAAAGGCGCCATTTTTATAGCTTCAGGTCTTGTTCCAAAAACGATTAAATTTTTCTTTTTCATCTTCAATTGTTAGCCAAAACACTATATTCTGGTCGTTTAGCAAAAGTAACATAATTGTCTGCTTTTACAAGGTTTATTTTGTCAAACAATTCATTTTCTATTAAAATTTGCTCTGCAAAGTCATACCAGGTCATTACTTTATCATCTGAAAAATGGTATAATCCATAATGATTTGTGTTTTTTTTAATTAGATTATAAATAAAACGAGCAAGAGTAACCGTATTTGTGGGGCAACTTTTCTGCGAGTCTGTAATACTCAATTTGCTTTCGGTTTTTGATTTTTCTATAATAGTTTTATAAAAATTCTTTCCATATTTTTTACTGTACAACCACGACGTTCTTATAATGAAATATTTTTTAAGTAGTTGTTGGATATATTGCTCTCCTAGCAATTTGGATGTGCCGTATTCATTAATTGGGTTTGTTTTATCTGAGATAGTATAAGGTGTCCTTTTTGTGCCATCAAATACATAATCTGTTGATATGTGCAACAAGATAGTATTTTGTTCTTTGCAAATTTCAGCTAAGTTCTTTACGCCTTCGGCATTAATTTTATATGCTATATCTGGTGTTTTTTCAGCTTGTTCTACATTGGTATATGCTGCACAGTTCATACAATAGTTAAATGAATTCTTTTGGAATACATCATTTAGAGCATCCTTGTCTGTAATATCAAGCTCTGATTTGGATAAAAACATAAAATCAATACCATCGTTATTATTTTCGAATAACTCTTCAATAGTTTTCCCTAACTGACCATTTGCACCGGTAACTAATACTTTAATGTTCATTTTAAAATTGATTGAAACGTTGGAAGTACCATGTCCTTATCGGACAGAATCATTTTTTCAAAAGGAAATTCCCAGTCTATGTTCAAAGTGTCATCATTAAAAATAATGCCGCCTTCCGAGGCTTTATTGTAATAATTATCACACTTATAGGTGAGTGTTGTTTGCTCCTCCAATGTCAAAAACCCATGGGCAAACCCCCTTGGAACATATATTTGTTTGTTTTCAATAGCATCTAAAATAACTTTAAAATGTTTGCCAAACGAGGGTGAATTAGGTCTTAGATCTACACATACGTCTAGAACTTTACCTTTTACAACTCGAATCAATTTTGCTTGAGCATAGTCTCCTTTTTGAAAATGAAGCCCCCTTAATACACCTTTTTTAGATGTTGATTGATTGTCTTGTACAAAATCGGTTGTAATTCCAGTTACTTTTTTAAATATATCACGATTAAAAGTTTCAAAAAAACTTCCTCTATTATCTTTAAATACTTTGGAGTTAATTATAAAGCACCCGTTTAAACTTGTGTTTTCAATTTCCATAAACTATTGTAGCTTTTGTAAATATTGTCCGTAACCACTTTTTAACAATGGTTTGGCAAGCTCTGTAAGTTGTAATTTGTTTATGTATCCCATTTTATACGCTGTTTCTTCAATACTGCCTATTTTTAAACCTTGGCGCTCTTCAATGACCTGAACAAATTGAGAGGCCTGCATTAAAGAATTAAACGTTCCTGTGTCTAACCAAGCAATTCCCTTATCCAAAACTTCTACATTCAAAAGCCCTTGTTTTAAATAGGCTTTGTTTACATCGGTAATTTCCAACTCGCCTCTAGCACTTGGTTTTAAATCTTTAACAATATCCAAAACAATATTATCATAAAAATAAATACCCGGAACAACATAATTAGATTTGGGGTTTTTAGGTTTTTCTTCTATAGAAATCGCCTTGTTGTTTTCATCGAACTCTACCACGCCGTAGCGTTGTGGGTCATGAACATGATACGCAAAAATGGTGCCTCCTTTAGGGTTGTTACAGGATGCTAAAATTTTTGACAAGCCCGATCCATAAAAAATATTGTCTCCTAAAATTAAGGCTACACTATCTTTTCCTACAAATTCTTTTCCTATAATAAAAGCTTCAGCAAGGCCGTTCGGGTTTTCTTGTACAGCATATTTAAAACTGCAACCGTATTTTTTCCCATCGCCCAATAATTCTTGAAAAACCGGTAAATCTTTTGGCGTAGATATGATGAGTATTTCATTGATTCCTGCCGACATTAAGGTAGAAAGCGGGTAATATATCATTGGCTTATCATAAATAGGCATCAATTGTTTGCTAACCACTTTAGTTAGTGGATGTAAACGTGTTCCCGAACCGCCTGCCAAAACTATACCTTTCATACTTTAATTATATTGCTTTTCGTAATACGACAAATAATCCTTATTAATCACGTTTTTTAACCATTGTTCGTTATTCAAATACCAATGAATGGTTTCATCTAAGCCTTCTTCAAAGGTAACGGATGGTTTCCAATCCAGTGCTTCTTTAATCTTAGATGCATCTATGGCATATCTTAAATCGTGCCCAGGTCTATCCTTTACATAAGTTATAAGATTTTCTGAAGTGCCTTTTTTTAGATGTAACTTATCATCCATTTTTGAACATAACAATTTAACCAAATCTATGTTCTTCCACTCATTCCAACCACCAATATTATAAGTTTCTCCTGTTTTTCCTTTGTGCAAAACAACATCTATCGCTTTGGCATGATCTTTTACGAACAACCAATCTCTAGTGTAGTTACCATCTCCGTAAACAGGTAATGGTTTCTTTTCTAGAATATTATTAATGAATAATGGAATTAATTTTTCTGGAAACTGATTAGGGCCATAATTATTGGAGCAATTACTAATGATATATGGAACGCCGTAGGTTTCTCCAAATGCCCTCACAAAATGGTCTGAACTTGCTTTGGAGGCAGCATATGGAGAATTAGGGTCGTAAGCAGTATTTTCTGTAAATAATCCTGTTTCGCCAAGTGTGCCATAAACCTCATCTGTACTGATATGATAGAAAATCTTATTTTTCAATCTATTTTCACCACAAGATTTAAACGCATTTAAAAGGTTTAAAGTTCCAATTATATTCGTCTTTACAAATGCTAGAGGGTCTTTTATAGAGCGATCTACATGAGATTCTGCTGCTAAATGAATCACTGCATCGAAGTCGTGTTTCAAAAAAAGTTTAGAAATAAATACTTCGTTATTGATATCCCCTTTTATGAAGCTATAGTTGGCTTGGGTTTCAATAGCCTTTAGGTTTTCTAAATTTCCTGCATAGGTAAGCGCATCTAAATTATAGATTTTATAGTTGGGATATTTTAAGACAAATAATTTAATGACATGGGAACCGATAAAACCAGCGCCACCCGTTATTAATAGTTTCATTTTCTCTCACCTAATAAACGTTGTTCTTCTTTATTCAAATATTTCACAAGTCCTAAGCCAATAAAAAATATTAGTGTAATAAGGGCAAACAACAAAGGTAACCTAAACTTAGCCTTTTCTGTCCATTGCCTTATATCGTAGCCTGCTGCTGGAAATTCAGAAATTGGATTTACAATATATTTATTTTCAACGCTTTCCAAATAAAGTTTTAATCTCTCATTGTCTAGTTCCAGTCTTCTTTCTATAATCTTTGTCTCATCTACAACTAGGCTCTCCTGCCTCATTTCACCTAAAAAAAGATTTGTGCCAGAACCGCTTGTAGCTGTGTTTTTTGCAGCTTCAGATTTTCTTATGTCTAAATAAAAATCACTTAAAGAGTCTAAAGTCCTTTTTTGGGCTTGCAAAACCTTTTCTCTCCTAACAAAATTTTCTAATGTAACATCTTTTATTTCATTCAGATAAGAATTATCAGCTAATTCTTTAGGCAAGCCGTCATTAAGTTTAGAATAAATGAATTTATCATCAGAAGTTACTTCGATTTGATGTGTGCTGAAGCTGTGCGATGACAATCCATCAATATAGTCGTTATAAGTAAAAGTGCTTCTTGTAAGAGAGTCTAACTGAGCTCTAAAATCAGAAAACAACTTCATTTTATCATTTTCGTCTATATTAGGTTTTATAGAGAACCCTTTTATAGATTTGGCCTCGCTTGGAGAAATATTTAAGCGTTTTCCTAACTCTACAGAATCTTGATCTACAGCGGCTAGTTGGTTTAAAAAACTTATATTTTCATAAACCTGTCTAGCAGAATTATAATTAGTTTCTAACTGCATACTAGCACCATATACTTTTGATGCCTTCTTATCAAGAAAATATCCAACAATTATTCCAAGTACAACAACTAGGATATACCATTTTATCCTTTTAAAAAAATGGATCAGCAATAGCAATAAAACATCATATAGTTTGCTGATAATTTGTCCTATAAAAGAAAAAAGTTTTTCAAACATTTTCCCAATTAGGTTAAACAACTGCCCTAAATCCACTTCCTCAGATTGTTGTGGTTGTTGAGGTAAATCTTTACTCATAATAAAATCTATTAATTAAATATTTGTTCTAACATGGTACGTGTTATTACATATGTTGGTCTAACTCCTGAGGTTCCGAGACCTCCAGACGCAAGTGTACTCCCTGTCTTTAATGGGTTATCACTAGCGTAGTAAGCATATCTTACCTTTACATCAGCTCTTATATTTCCTCTTACTTTAGATGCTGCTTGAATTGCTTTTTGATAATGGGCACCTTCCATTTCTAATCCTATCACATTCCAGGATGACGTAAAAAAGAACTTTAAGATGTTTTTATTTTGAAGCGAGGTTCCCAATACGGTAATCATTGCTCCTTCGTATATTGAAACACCCTTGCATTCCAAATCTTCTTTTTTTAGCTCATTTTTAAAAGGATAATTATCGGCTGTTCCTTCAAAAATATGTGCTGATGGAATCATAATATCGCCTTTATCTCCTTCTAAAATCCCTGCTTTTCCCATTACTGAAATTGATTCAACATTTAAGTGAATCTTTTCGTCATTTTTTTCAAAAGGTTTCAATAATTCATCAATCGTTTCATAGGCTTGCTCTCCAAAAGCATAATCCATGACCAATATAATAGGTTTTTTCGATTTAAGTGTGCTTTGATTAACTTTAATATCTAATTTTGAAATATCAATTTTTTCCGTATCAAATATTTGCACATCAATATTAGCTCCAGAAGTGTCTTGAATATAAATCATCCCTTCTTGTAACGCTTCTTTGCGAACTTTATTTCTTAACCCGGTATTTAAATTATTACCAAGGGTTTTATAGACCTCAAAAATATCTTGTTTTAATGCTAATTCCTTTAAAGCACTAGGGGCAAAAAGCGTATTCATTACACTATGCATATTGGCACTTATAACATGTATTGGCCTGTTTAAAAGATGCTGCTTGTGGAGTGTTTTCTTAATGGTATTTGCCCAGATTTCGCCATGTATATGGTGCCCAATTTCTTCGCGCAATACTGGACTAAAAGTAACGGCACGTTTATTAAGCGATGTTTGCTCCTCAATTGCCAGTTTACCGAGCCAATATACAATATGTAATAAGCGTTCTGGTTGTGTTGGAATTGCAAAACTATTATATATTGAAGTGATTTCGTTAAAGGTTCTGCCTAAAATATTGGATGCGTGTGTTATGGCAACTTCACGCTCTTTTTGGGTCAGTTTTTTAGAAGCATTTATAGTTTTTTCAAGCTTCTTCCAATCTCTTGAGGTAGTTTCCTGTTCATCGACAAGCACGCGTTTGCTTATTTTATGAGATTCTATAAAAAGAAATGTAAGATGGGTTAGGATATCATAAATTTCAGAGCGGCCTCGGGTAATTTCAATATTCATCTGCTCCTCATCTATTCTATAACAGTTTCGGCGGCGTTTTTTTGGAATAATAGGTTTAAAAAGCGATTCGGAATAGCCTTCATCACTGGTTAGATTGATAACAGAACATTCTTCAATTCCTCTAGGCAATCTATCAATAACATAAAGCAAACCTTCTAGCTCTACTTTTTCCTCGGCAACAGAACCATAAATCTCAGGGCGTAATAAGAGTAGTGCTTGTCTTAACGTTTCGCCCGAAATACCCATTGGCTTATAAAACCCACGATTGAACAAGTGACGCATCGTAATATACATCCTTTCAATGGCATTAGAGCTTTCTTGTGCTCTAGTTCTTTCGTGGCGCTTGGTGTGTTTCATGCTGTTTTTAAAAACGCTGCAAATGTAATACTATTTTTTTGCAACCAAGTCAGAAATTGCATCGGCTATTTTTCTATCGTTTGATAACCTGGGGATTTTATTTTGCCCCCCTAATTTTCCAACGGATTTCATATAATTTTGAAAACCGTCTTTTTCAACTCTAGTGATTTTTAATGGTTGTAACACCTTCCCTTTAATTAAATCGAAATAATAGCTGTTTTGTTGTTGTAAAGATTGGTCTATTTTTTCTTGAAAATCAGATAAATTCTTAGGTTCATTTTCAAACTCTACAAACCATTCATGGTAGGGCAAACCTTCACTAGGGTTTATCTGTGGTGCTACTGTAAACTCTGACACTCTAATAGTACTGCCTTCTGTAGCGTCCTGCATTGCTTGCTCTACTTCTTTACCTATTACGTGCTCTCCAAAAGCGGAAATAAAGTGTTTTATACGTCCGGAAACAATGACCCTGTAAGGTTTGGTTGAGGTAAACTCGACTGTGTCTCCTAGGTTATATGCCCAAAGGCCTGCGTTTGTTGAAATTATCATGACATAATTAACCCCTACTTCAACGTCTTTGATAGTGATGCGTTTTGGGTTTTCATTAAAAAATTCATCTGCTTTTATAAACTCATAGAAAATACCAGAATTTAACTGCAATAACATGCCTCTTTCGTTCTGTTTGTCTTGAAAAGCAAAAAAACCTTCACTTGCTGGATATAATTCTATGCTATCTACTTTTCTACCTATTAAGTTTTCGAACTTCGCCCGATAAGGTTCATAATTAACACCTCCAAAAATAAATAGATTGAAGTTTTTAAAAATATCTCCTACTTTTTTACCTGTTTTTTGTTGCAATTTTTCAAAATACATTTGAACCCAAGACGGTATGCCTGCGATAACTGTCATATCTTCATTTAAGGTCTCTTCTACAATGGCGTTAACTTTGGTTTCCCAATCTTCAATACAATTGGTTTCCCATGATGGCATTCTATTTTTCTGAAGATACTTAGGTACATAGTGTGCTGAAATTCCTGATAACCGACCAATATTTATACCGTTCTTTTTAGTTAGGATAGGGCTTCCTTGTAAAAAAATCATTTTACCATCTACAAACTCGGTATTTCCAGTTTCATGGATGTAATGTAAAATGGCGTTGCGAGAAGCATCTACTTGTGCCTCAATAGAAGGTTTTGTAATCGGGATATATTTTACCCCAGATGTTGTACCAGAGGTTTTTGCAAAATAGATGGGTTTGCCTTTCCATAAAATATGTTCTTCACCTGCAACTACTTTTTCAACATAAGGTTTTAACGCTTCATAATCTCTTACTGGAACTCGTTTAACAAAATCTTCATGTGATTTGATTTCACTAAAATTATGATCCTTACCAAAAAGTGTTTTGGATGCTTTGTTGATTAAATTTTGAAATACCTTCTCTTGCGTTACAATGGGGTTATTCGCCCATTTTTGAGTTTTTTTATAAACTCTATTTGCAAAAGGTTTTGCTATTGCAGCTTTTATTGATATCATTTATTCGAAATCTATAAAATTAGTTGGATTAATTGGGTAACCGTCACTCCATAATTCAAAATGCAAATGAGGGCCTGTGGATAATTCTCCCGTGTTACCAGAAGTGGCAATAACTTCACCTGCTTTAACCAAATCGCCTTGAGATTTTGTTAAGGTTGCATTATGCTTGTAAACTGAAATTAGTCCGTAACTATGTTCTAAAATAATCACGTGTCCCGTGCCTGCTGTCCATTCTGCAAAAATAACAATGCCATCGGCAGTAGCTTTTATGGGTGTGTCTTTTGCGACAACAATATCAACTGCATAGTGCTTTTCCTTGATATTATAAGGTTCGCTAATTGTTCCGTTTACAGGAGGAAACAATACAAAGTTTGTAACCGAAGTAGCAGACTCAAAAAGGTTATACTTATCTTCTTTATCGACTTTTGCTCGAAGCAACGAATCTTCCTTGGTTGGATTTAAATCTACTTCACTTATTTCTAGTTTTGTGGCTTCAATAATAGAATCTTTATTGAAATTTTCCATACTTACATCGCCTCTTAGTACTTTTTTTATGGAGTTAAAGTAATTCTCGTTCATAGCCAATACTTGCTGTAACGAATCTGTTTTAAAACTCAACTCTGTAGCCTGTTTTTTTAAGGCTGTAGAGGAATAGCCAGGGATATATTCTTTTAAAGGAGAATAAGCAATCAATAATATGGTGAGACAAACCAAAATAATGCTAGAAAGTGTAACCACCACAAAAACGTTTAACCGGGTCAGTTTTAAAGAGAGGCGTTCTTCAAAGGTATTCTCGTTAAGTATTACCAAGCGATACTTATCCAGTAGTCTCCTTCTAATTCTTTTTGGTTTCTGTTCACTCATAATTGAAAACAAAATTAAATAAAATTATCTCAACGTGTCGGGTTTATCTTAACTAAAGCACTACTAATAGTGTTAAAAACGATTTTATTAAACTTTAATTATTTAACTTTGTACCAAATTAATAAATTATGATTTTATCAACTATATTTCTAGGCGTAATTGGCCCTCTACAAATAACATTAATTGTAGTGGTTGTATTACTGATATTTGGCGGCAAAAAAATACCTGAATTAATGCGCGGATTAGGAAGCGGTATTAAAGAATTTAAAGATGCCAGTAAAGAAGAAGACGAGCCAAAAAAAGATAAAGCTGAATAGTTTACAATCTTTATAAAAAGCAAAAAACCAACATATTACGTGTTGGTTTTTTTATGCCTAAATGTTTCTAAGTTGTATTATTTTTAGTGTTTAGAAAAATCGATATATATTATAATACCCGTTGTGCATTTTGAGAAAATTTTGTCAACTGACATTTGTTTATTAAAAAGGGCCAAAATGCACAACGGGTTATAATAAGCTTTTTTTTTTAGCAATTTGGGAAATGTACTTGTCCTATGTCTTTTATCTTTTATCCTTAATATGGACACAAATAATTATTTATCTATTTTTATGGTTTTAATAATTGCTTCTAGCTCAAACATATAATCGCGTTTTTCTACAGAGGGTGCAAAAGTAAACCCTTCGGCTATAATCCATCTCTTATTAATTTTATCTTCTATGGCGTAATTAATATATGGTCCTGCCATAACGGCTCCATGTACTTTCCACATGCCTTTGGTTTCTAAAGTTGGCTTGTTGTCTAAAATTATTTCGGTATGAAAAGGTGTGTACATGTTTTCGGTTATCATATAACTGCCTTCTAATGGGCCTTCAATATATTTTTTCCCAATAGAATCTCTTATTTTTATAATCTGTTCTACTAAACTACTATCCCTATTTATCGCCGAATGTGGTAATTCATATAATAAAATATTCGTGTAACCAGTTCTAATATCTTGTTTTATCCAGTAAAATTTGTCTTCATCCTTAGCATTCGTTTTCCCTATTCTATAGACTGAGGGAAACTCAATAGTTAACCCTAAGTTTTTCTTAATAACCTGAGCATTGTATAAAGATTTTCGCATTTGGCTTTGTTTATAGCTTAATTCGATATTCTTGAAAGTTTCAATAATTTTAGGCCCGTTTTCTTTTAAAAGAGCTATAATTTCATTTTTATGTTTCCCTGAGATTACAATGACTTTTTGTGGTGTAGCATAAACATCATCCTTGAAATGAATTCCTGCTGGTTTACCTAATTCTATCTTTAAAACAGTTCTAGTCCTCGTTATAAAATCTGTAAATACTTGTGGTGGAATTTGATTAATGTTGAAGGTTGGCTCATCTTGAGGCAAGCCATAAATAGGAGTTGCCAGCACATCTCTTATAGCTTCTCCCAAAATACCGTTCCATGCTTCATTATCAACAACCACGGATATATGATTAACTCTTCCTTGTGAATCAAACAGTATTCTATCATTTTTGGAGTTTCCATCTTTACATGATACTACCAGCAATGTTATTAGTAAAACACCTAATATTTTTTTCATCTCTATATTTTTTTATATTTTTTTGGAAATTAGCCTTTGGAAATTTTGAGTTTCATTCCAGGTTTTAATCTACTACCACTAATACCGTTCCAATCTTTAATATTCTGCATAGAAACTCCAGAAAATTTTTGCGAAATACTCCAAAGTGAGTCGCCATTCTTAACTGTGTAGATAAACACTTCACCAGAAATAGGCTTAGGTTTTACTTTAGCGGTTACGTTGGTAGATGCTGTAACGTTAGGTTTTCTGGGATAAATTGTCAATCGCTGACCAATCTTTAAATTGTTACTTCGTAAGCCATTCCATTTTTTTATATCACTTACCCTTACGCCATATTTTCTTGAAATTTTCCCGAGATAATCACCAGATTTAACGCGATAACGCACTTTATCATCAGCGTTAAACAGCTGTGGCAATGGTTTTTCTTGTTTATCTCTCTCTGCCTTGGCTAAAGCATAAATTTCATTTTCGTTATTCACAAATGTTCCAATAACATCAGTTGGCAAACGCAATGTGTAGTTTTCACCTTTCACTACGGGAATAATGTCTAGTTTATAGGAAGGGTTTAAAAACTGTAATTTTTCAATTGGTGTTTTTGTAATTTCAGAAACTTGATCTAAACTTATCATCTGTTTTACCACAACCGTATCTGTCTCAAAATACACTTGCTCTGGTTTATAGCGTTTAAAACCGTGTGCTTCGGCATACTCAAAAATATACATATTCGCTAAAAATGCTGGTAAATAACCTGCCGTTTCCCGTGGTAAATTATGACGAATATTCCAATAGTTTCTATAACCTCCAGACCTGCGAATGGCTTTTGATACATTTCCCGGTCCCGAATTATAGGCTGCTAAAGCTAAATCCCAATCGCCAAAAATCTTATACAATCTTGCCAAATATTTTGCTGCTGCGGTAGTAGATTTAATAGGGTCGCTGCGTTCATCAACATAACTACTTACATCCAGACCATACATTTTCCCAGTACTGAACATAAACTGCCAAAGACCTGTTGCGCCAACTCTAGATTTTGCATTTGGTTTTAAAGCAGATTCTACTATGGCTAAATATTTTATTTCCAACGGAATATTTTGATTGTCCAACTCCTGCTCAAACAACGGAAAATAGAAAGCACTCATGGTCATCAATTTTTGTAAATGCTTTCTTCTGTGTTTTAAATAAGATTTTATGACGCTTTCTAAAGATGGATTGTACTCTACATTAAACGGCGTTCTTGCATTTAATTCTTCTAAGCGCTTTTTAAGCGTATCGGTTGGTAATTCAGGATAATCTATTTCTTCAAAAGTAAGTTCTGTTACCGATTTGTAGATGGTATCAAACAGGGTATTGTTGTATAATTCCTCTCGCCATTTTGCATCAATTTCAGCCGAAAACTCGTCATCTTTAAATGTTTTTATAGAAAGACTATCTTCTTCAATAATGGCTTCGATAGACACCATGCTCTCTTGTTTTAGATCAACTAAAGTGTCTTTAACGACTTCAACTTTTACAGTTGTAGAATCTTGGGTTTGCGCAAAACAAACACCACTAATTATGAGAAAGAATGTTATAAAAAAACGATAAGCCATAGTATCTATTCAATTTATAAGTGAACGATATTACTGCTAAAATCGTATTTTTTCGGGGAATTTGAAAACTTAAATGCTATTTATTTCTTAATAGAGTCTGGATTTTGTCTTGTATCAAAAACTCTTACCACAGTTAAAATATTCTTAACTTCGTCAAAAGTATATAATATTTTATAGTTCCTAACAATTATTCTCCTACAAGATGGAACATATTCATCTACTTAAGTTTGCTCAGGAAAATGTAATGATTTTGATGCCTTTCTAATATCAGCTAAAACGTTTTTAGCACCTTGTTTGGATTTTTGTTTTATAAAACCGTAAATGTCTTTTAAATTGGTTTTAGCAGAATAAGACCAATAAACTTTATATGAAGATTTTGTCATTTACCAATTTTCAATCTCTTTAGCTAAATCTTCTTCTGAAATAATACGACCAGATTTTACATCGTCCATTCCTTTTTGAACCTCTGCTCTGAACTGATTTTCACTTAAAGGTTTTCCTTTGGTAGTATAGGCAACAATTTTGCCGTCGTGTTCTTTTGAAACAATATTTTTTATTTTATTAACAACAGAATCTTTAGCAGTATGTAATATATACTGTGCCAATTCTTCTCTCGTAAAGTTGGTTGTATTCATAATATATCAAATATACAAAAATTGTTCCTAATTTATATTTGCACCATTATCAAGCTCTCACAGGTGTTAAAGATCTGTGAGAGCCATCAAAAAACTCATTTATTCTATTCCAAAATAGCAGCAATTCCGGGCAATGTTTTTCCTTCCAAGCTTTCAAGCATTGCGCCACCGCCTGTACTTACATAACTTACTTTATCTTCAAAACCAAATTGTTTTACCGCAGCAACAGAATCTCCTCCACCTACAAGTGAAAATGCGCCGTTTTTAGTGGCTTCAGCAATAGAATTTCCAAGCTCAATAGTACCTTGAGCAAAGCTTTCCATTTCAAAAACCCCAAGTGGTCCGTTCCAAAGAATAGTTTTAGATTGCATCACTATATCATGAAATTGTTTTCTAGATTTTGGCCCTGCATCAACACCTTCCCATCCATCGGGAATTTCGTTGATATCTAAAATTTGAGTATTTGCATCGTTACTAAAATCATCCGCAGCAATAGTGTCAACAGGAATATGAATCTGAACGTTTTTGGCTTTGGCTTGTTTTAAGATATCTAAAGCTAAAGGCATTTTATCGTCTTCACAAATAGAATTTCCTATTTTACCTCCTTGTGCTTTTACAAAAGTAAATGCCATACCACCACCAATAATAAGGTGATCTACTTTATCCAAAATATTTTCAATAATTGTGATTTTAGAAGATACTTTTGCACCTCCTAAGATTGCTAAAACAGGTTTTTCTCCTGTTTCCATTACTTTATTGATGCTTTCAATTTCTTGGGCCAATAAGTTGCCGAAGCATTTTTTGCCTTCAAAAAACTGAGCTACAATAGTTGTAGATGCATGCGCTCTGTGAGCCGTTCCAAAGGCATCGTTTACATAGATATCTCCTAATTTCGATAATTTTTCGGCAAAATCTTTATCTCCGGCAGTTTCCTCTTTATAGAAACGCAAGTTTTCTAATAATAGAATTTCTCCTGGTTGTAAATTTGCCGCAGCAGCTTCAACATCATTACCAATACAATCGGCAATTGTTTTTACTTCTACGCCTAAAATATCTTCAACTTTTTTTGCAATATGTTTTAACGAAAACTCATCTTGAAATCCTTTTGGACGCCCTAAATGCGACATTAAAATACAGCTTCCGCCATCTTCTAAAATCTTGATAATTGTTGGTTTCGCAGATACTATTCTCGTAGCATCCGTAACTTCAAAATTATCATTTAAAGGCACATTAAAATCTACACGGATTAAGGCTTTTTTATTTTCGAAATTAAAATCGTTTAGAGTCTTCATTATATATTTAAATTTATTTTTAACTATTTGATTCACAAATGTAACTAATTAAAACCCCATTTAAAATCTGTTTTTTCACGAAAACGTTTGAAATTCAAAAGTTTTTCAAAAAAGAATTGATTGGTTTAGAGACCTTTCAGGTTTCCTGTGCTGAACTTGTTTCAGTATCTAACCTGACAAAGGTCTAAAATAGAAAAAAATATGTAGGTTTGTTAAATGTTATTTTCAGACGTTTTAGGACAAGAACACATAAAATCACACCTTACCAAAAGTGCTGATAATGGTAGAATTCCGCATGCACAATTATTTATAGGGAACGAAGGTTCTGGAACTTTACCTATGGCATTGGCCTATGCCCAATATATTTTATGTTCAAATTCTGAAGGAGAAAATAATACGGGAAATGAAGCTTGCAATTTAAAATTCAAAAACTTTTCGCATCCCGATTTACATTTTGCGTTTCCTGTTACTACAAGCGATAAAGTGAAAAGCAAACCGGTTTCCAGTTTTTATTTGGAAGAATGGCGGCAACTTTTAAAGGAACAACCTTACGGCAATTTATTTGATTGGTACAAACTGCTGGGCGTTGATAATAAACAAGGACAGATTGGGGTTGAAGAAGCGCTCAATATTGTAAAGTCATTAACCTTAAAATCTTATGAAGGTGGTTATAAAGTGATGCTGATTTGGATGGCAGAAAAGATGAATACTGCTTGCGCAAATAAACTTTTAAAGTTGATTGAAGAGCCTCCAAATAAAACGATTTTTTTATTGATTGCTGAAGATGAAGAGCAAATCATCAATACCATTCGCTCGCGTTGTCAAATATTACATTTTCCGCCCTTGGCAGAAGAGGTGATTAAAGACGCTATCATTAAACAGTACAATTTAGAGACTTCTATAGCTACTAAAATAGCACATCAATCTAACGGAAATTATAATAAAGCTTGTGATTTAGTATATCATGATTCTGAAGACACACAATTTGAAACATGGTTTATCTTTTGGATTCGGAGTGCTTTTAAAGCCAAAGGGAACAAAGCTGCCATTCATGATTTAATTTCTTGGAGTGAGGATATTGCCAAAACAGGGCGTGAAACCCAAAAGCAGTTTTTGAATTTTTGTTTGGATTTTTTCCGTCAGGCGTTACTTTTGAATTATAATGCAACCGATTTGGTGTTTTTTGAGCCAAAAACCGAAAAGTTTAAATTGGAAAATTTTGCGCCTTTTGTGCATGGCAATAATATTATGGATATTAGTAATGAACTACAAGATGCTATTTACCATATTGAACGGAATGGGAATTCTAAAATTATTTTGACGGATTTATCGATAAAGTTGACTAGACTACTTCATAAGAAAGCGGAGTAAACCAAAATTAGACCTTTCGGGTTTTAATCCCGAAGCGTCGGGACTGATAGGTCTGGGAAACATTTATCACTAAAAATCATCCTTAATTTTCTTCTTCTTTCTACCCATATTAAAAATGCCAATTTTAAGTCCTAATCCTGCTGAAAACCCATTCATATAATCTTTATCGGAATGCACCACTCTAAATGCGTCTGAAAACCGATATTTAACTCCTGTTTCTAATTGCACAAACCTTGAAATGTTGTATTGTAAATTCACACCAGGTTCTACTATAAAGAAAGAGTCGAATTCTATTTTACCAGCATCAATTTCGTCCGTAGTAAAATCATAGCCTCCAGATTCTTTTTCTTCTAAAAGCGTTATGGCGCCACCACCAATTAATATTGGAAACGAGACACTTATAAATTTGGTGCCAAATAGTATAGGTTCTAGATGCAAGCCTGCATAGCCCCCAATGAGTAAGGTTTCATCGCCTCTAAAAACACCCGTTGTATTGGGTTGTTCGCTGAAAAAAAACGTTCCCGCTACGCCAATTTCCAGCTTTCTGTTGGCTACATACGCCAATTTAAGAGTCGTAAAACTTGCCCATTCATCGGAAAGTTCTCCTAAATGTTGGGTTAAACCTATATAAACACCATGAACCGTGTTTTTTCTATCATCAAATTGAATGTATTCGTCAGTTTCTTTCTTTTGTGAAAAAACAGAGCTACACATTGCTAAAACGATTGCTGTTATGATTATTTTTTGCATTGGTCTGTGGTTTTATAGTTCTTTTAAAATAATGATGCCTTTATAGCCCGTAAAATCGAAAATACCTTTGTTTTTCTTGCCATAATTAGCTCTTATTTGTCTTATTTTATTTTTTTCGTCCAGTACCTTACTGGTTATATTCTGGACACTTTTTGGTATTCTTAAAACCCCTTGCTCTAGTTCTGCACCAAAATTAAAATTGGTGTTTGAAATGTTGATATAAACTTCAGAAGACCTTTGGTGTACGTTTACTACCGGCGATTCTGTATCCAGATTTAAAATACGCAGTTCAGCTAAATTCAAGTTTAAATTCACTTTGCTAGTGATGGTATTTAGAACCAGTTTAGAATATTTTACTTTACCAAATATGTTGTTTGCATCTGTGATTTCTATATCATCTTTATTTGAATCTATATCCAATTCATTTACAGCTTCGATTGCTATTATAGAACCATCAGATTCTAACCTCAACACCTCAGAATTATCAAAGGATACCGTCGCATCTTTCGCATAAATATCAGAACTGTGCAACGTATTTGCTTTTAGCTTTCCGTATTTAATAGACAATTTTGAGTGCGCTATGTTATCAATAATCCGTAAATCGCCATGTTCAACATCGGCTAATAATTTTCCGTTCCAACCCGAAATAATGATGTCTCCATATTTGTTGAATATTTCTATCTCTGCCGATTTTGGTAAATTAATGGTGTATCTAATATCAGTATTCGATTTTTCACTTTTAAAAGGGTCTATTTTATTAATGTATTTATTGAAAAAAGAAGTCTCCTTATCTGTAATTTCCGATTTTACGATAACTTGCTTATTCGTATTCACAATATTCGGATTTATACGCTTTAAAAGATCTTTAGCTTTATCTAAACTTTTACCTTTTACATCTATTATAACGTGGATTTGAATAGAATCTTTATCCCATCCGTTGATAAAAACATCGCCGTATTTATTGTCTAAATAAAACGCTCCTTGATTGGTAAAAGGGTATGTTTTCTTGATTTCTTTGCTTAGTTTATTCTGTCCCATAACCATACATGAAAACAACATAAATGCGCCATAGAGTATAATTTTATAAAATAATCGCTTCATCTTCAAAATTGTTTTGTGTAGGATAAGATCGCTCTAGCAAATCTTCCATGAGTTGTATTTTTTTTCTATAATTTGTAATTATGGCTTCAATAATTTTTTGGTTGTTAATACCTAATTTCAGTTCTTCTTTTAGTTTTGCATATTCTTTATCCAAATCATCTACCAGCGATAAAAAATCGTCTTGGTCTTCTTTAGATAAATGTGCATTGTTCTTTATTAATTCTATTTGGTTATTCACTAGAAGCTTGTAATGGTTATCGATTTCATACAACTCTTCATTAACCATTTGATGTTGTATGTATTGGTTTCCTTTCATATAAAAGAATAGTGTGCACCCCAATAAAAGCACAATACTTGCGGCTACTCTAAAAGATGTTTTTCTCCAAAGCGGAATGACTTTTTTAGGTACTTCTGGCAATTCGGAAACAATAGCGCTCCAAAGTCTTAGTTTGTCCACTTCATCCAAATCGAAATCATCAAACTTCCTACTGTGTTTTGCTGTATATTTTTTTAATTCGTCCATGGTTTTCAACTCATTAATCCTACTAATTTCTTTTTTGCTCTGTGGTATTGAGATTTGGATGTGGAAGTGCTAATTCCTAAAATTTCTCCTATCTCAACATGGTCATATCCTTCAATTAAATATAAATTGATAATGGTTTGGTAGCCTTCTGGAAGCTGTTTTATCGCGGTTTTTATGCTACTTATGTCTAAATCTTCTTCTTTAATGTCTTCTTCTTGTTGAGGTATCCAATTTTCGTGTTCCTCTAAAGCAATTAGGGGTATGCGTTTCAACTTTAAATGGTTGATGCTTTTATTGATGACTATGCGTTTTAACCAAGATCCAAAAGTGCTTTCGTATCTAAAACTATCCAGATTTTTAAAGGCATCTATAAAACTTTCCTGTAAAATATCCTCTGCATCCTCTTTTGATTTTACCATTCTAACACTCACGTTAAACATTGCGTTAACGTATAGTGAATAGAGCTTGTACTGCGTTTTGCGGTCGCCTAATTTACTCCTCTCAACAAGGTCTTTATGTGTAAATAGTACTTGGTTATTCACTATTTTTTGGATGTAATCTAATTATCGGATTAGGGTATCTATTATTTATAGACAATAGAAATTTCAAAAGGTTGCACGAAAGTTACGATTTATTTGAAATTAGCGCTTTAGAGACCTGAAGGTTTTAAAAACCTTCAGGTCTGACCCTAAATTTTAATTCGAATTAATAACCGCCCCATCACTACTTGTTGTCACATTAATCCTTGGATTCCCTTTGTAAAATAAAACCCCATCGCTACTTACAGAACCAGATAACGCATCTAAACAGGTTATAGAAATACTGGCATCCGATGAACAATTTACATTACACGTATTAACTTTAAAGTCAAATCCTTCAATTTTCGCATCGCTACTAGCCTCAATAGTCATACTTTTTGCAGAACCTGATGTCAAGTCAATAGACGCATCGCTTGATACCTTTAATCGAAATGTATCTAAATTTTCAAATCCTGAAAGTGTCCCGAAACTATCTGCTGAAAGTTCTAACCGTGTAATTGTAGGCATTGTAATTTCTAATCGCAATACTTTTAATCTGGTAATAGATCCATTTATTCTTGCCGTTAATTTTCTGTTATTGACTCTTGTAGTCACTTTATTTTGCAAATTATTGCTAGTTGTAACTTTAACCGATTGCGTAAGACCTTGTTTAATAATGACCTCCATATCGCTTGAAACATCAATTTCATCAAAGTTTGATAAAACGCGTTCTTCTGAAATAATATCGTCTGATGCTATGACAACATCTAGCGAACATGATGCAAGAGTTAAGCTTAATGTAAGAATTAGGTAAAATAGATGATTTGTTTTCATGATATTGTGCTTTTTGATACTGAAACAAGTCCAGCACATGTTAATTGATTTTTTGTTATTTTTTTTCCCCTTGAGGGGACTTTAGGGGTGTTTTTTTTGAGTTTTCAAATCGGGTTGACAACCCTAAGAGCTGCACTCGATAGCCGAAATGAAAAATATTTACATTTTCGATATCATCAAGAGGCTATTAAAACCGATAATTTTAGATTATTAATTTACTCAACCGTATAGATTACCATATCAAACTCCGATAGCCTAAAATATCCAAAAGCATAATCTTTAGGCGCATCTAAATTGATACAATTACCTTTTAATTTTCCTGGAACAGCACTAAAAGGATCGCCGGCACTATCATATTGTTCTATTAATAAACTCATATAATTATTATAGCGTTCTGAAATGCCATACAAGGTAAATTCTATCTTATCACCTGTAACATATTCATCTTCAAAAAAGGTATCTAACTCATTTCCGTTTACAAATTCATCTGGAAAATCTTCAAATGTTGGTAGTATTTCAAATTTATCGATCAATTTTATGAGATAGAAATTTTCTTCATCTGCTGGATCATCCCAGAAAATAGATACAGCTAGTAATTCGTCATCAAAACCCGCCTCTAAAGATTGTTCTACGCGTTTTATTGGCGAAACAGATTTCAATGTTTCCGTTGCGCTGTAGGTTTCATTGTTATAAATAACTTCCAAAGTGTAGCTGTTATTTATTACTGGCACAAAATTATCGATGGTATAAGTGCCATCATTTTCATCTGTAAAAACATATTCAGTAGTGCTATCGATATTGGTAACTTTTACAGAAGCGCCCGTAACAGCACTATTGGTTGTGTTTTCAAAATAGGGTGTTGAAGTACTTAATTTTATAGTTTGATTATTTCCCGAAGTGCCTTTTTGCCAATCTAAAGAGGCTTCTATAACCAATCTTGGTTTTGCCGTCGGAATAGCAACATCTATAACATCTTCACAAGATGTAATGCCGATACATAATAGTAATAAAAGTGATTTTATATAAAATTTCATGATATCTAGAATTTGAAGTTATACGTTATTGAAGGAATGATCCCAAAAATGGCTGTTCTAGTGGCTTCATTAACACCCGTTTCATCATTCTGACGGAAGGACACCGAAGCTGCATTTTTACGATTGTAAGCATTGTAAATTCCAAACACCCATTCGCCTTGCCATTTTCTATTTAAGTTCTTTTTAGGACTATACGTTGCTGAAACATCCAGTCTATGATACGCTGGCAATCTGCTCGCATTTCTATCGGAAAAACTGGCGATGGATAAGCCTTCATATTTATATTGTCCGTCGGGATAGGTTACAGGTCTTCCTGTTTGGAAAACTGCATTTGCACTAAAATTCCATCTATCGTTTAATTTATAAGCTCCAGTAATCGAAATGTCGTGGGTTCTATCATAAGCGGTATTGTACCATTTGCCATCGTTAATGCCCAGTCCACCAGCTACACCTCCAGGAGTACGTTGTTCAGATTTAGAGAGTGTGTAGGCAAACCAACCTGTAAATCGTCCTTTGTTTTTTCTTAATAAAACTTCCAATCCGTAGGCTCTGGCCTCTCCGCTTAAAATTTCGGTTTCAATGGTATTTGTGCCTATTAAATCAGATCCATCTACGTAATCAATTCTATTGTCAACGGTTTTAAAATAGGTTTCCAATTCCAATGAATACTTGCTGTCTTTAAAGTTTTTATAATAGCCTAATGCATATTGTTTGGATAATTGAGGCTTGATATATTTTCCGCTAGGCGTCCACACATCCAATGGCGTTACTGCCGATGTGTTCGATAATAAATGTAAATACTGGGAAGATTTTGTGAAGCTTGCTTTTACAGATGAAGATCCGTTTAACTGATATGAAACCCCTAATCTTGGTTCAAAATTATCAAATGTTTCTATGCTTTCACTCTTCTTGAAAAAGGTGTCTCCCGTTTCTTCGCCTTCTTCATAAATGTCTAATTCGTCATTGTAAACTACTGGCATATTATTTACATAATTCATGATATTCTGTCCGCCCAGTCTATTAAACCTGCTATATCTTAAACCATAATTCAGCGTTAATTTATCAGTTAGTTCCATTTCCGCACTTACATATAAGCCACTTTCAAAAGCTCGTTTTTGCTCTAATTTTAAAGGATTGATGGGAGAAGTATCCGAAGTTGGTTTTACTTCCCCCGGATTTAGGTTGTACATAATGCCGCTTGCTCCAAAATCAATTTTCAGTTTATCGTTTACATAGTATCCAAAATCGTATTTTACGTTGTAATTTTTGATATCAGCTATCCAATCTAGCTTCACAAAATCCAATATAATTTGATAATCGTACTTGCTATAAATTAAAGACAGATTTGAAAACAGCTTATCATTGAACACATGGTTCCATCTTAAATTTGCTGATGCATTGCCATAGTTGTTTTTAATAACATTCGATAAGTCGAACACATCTCTTCCAAAATAACCAGACAAATACACACGATTATTTTTATTGATTTCGTAATTCGTTTTTAAGTTTAAATCATAAAACGAAATTTTATCGTCTTTGATTTCTTCAATGCCTTTCATTAATAAATGTGCATAAGACGAACGGCCCGCAATTAAAAATGATCCTTTATCCTTAAAAAGTGGTGCTTCTGCGGTTAACCGACTAGAAATTAATCCCACACCGCCACTTAGTGCAAATGCTTTACTATTGCCGTCTTTTTGATGCACATCTAACACGGAAGATACGCGTCCGCCAAACTTTGCAGGAATATCCCCTTTGTATAATTTGACGTTCTTAATAGCATCATTATTAAACACCGAAAAGAAACCGAAAAAATGAGACGTGTTGTAAATGATGGCTTCATCCAACAGCACCAAATTCTGGTCTGCAGCACCACCTCTAACATTAAAACCAGCAGTTCCCTCACCACCGTTGGTAACCCCAGGAAGCATTTGGATGGATTTAATAACATCTACTTCTCCTAAAACCGCAGGAATCTGTTTGATGGTAGATGCATTCAATTTAGAAACACTCATTTGAGGTTTTTTAATGCTAATGCGTTCTGATTCCTCTGCGGTAATAATGATTTCATCGAGTTGTTCCGAGGATTCCATAAGTTCAAAATCCAATACATAATCTTCTTTCAGAGTAATTTCTCTTGAAATCTCTTGATATCCCATATAGGAAACGACCAAGGTGTATGTACCTTCTTTCGCGGTTAAGGAATAAAAACCATAGGGGTTTGTAACTGCACCATTGGTAGTGCTTTTTAAAAATACGGCAGCACCCATAAGGGTTTCGCCGTTTTTGGAGTCTTTAACTGTTCCTCTTATACTATAGTTTTGGGCAGTTAATACTGTGACAAATAATAGGCATATGCTTAGTAGAATGTGCTTCATTTTGATCTGTTCGTTTTTTGATGCTGAAACTCCCGAAATTTCGGGGCAGCATAAATTGATGATTGATTGATACTATTATTGACAGATTAAAATGTGAGGGGTTGCATGAAGTTGAAATTATTTTTTAAAATTTAACTTTAAGGCATAAAAAAAGTCAAGCTATTTACTTGACTTTCAATTATTTAAAATATTTTAAATTTTACTATTTTTTGTACTTTGCATTAAGCGCTTCTAAAATAGTTTGGGTCAAATCATTTTCATCAGTCCCATAAAGTACAGATGCGGCTGCATCACTTGTACCTAATATATAAGTATAACCATTAGTTTTGCCATAGTCCTTTACAAAGTTTTTAACTTTAACAATTAAAGAATCTATCTCGGTTTGAAAAGCCAATTGTAATTGTTGCGCTTCTTGTTGTTTTTGTTGATCGTTAATTTGTTTTAACTGACCCAACTCTTGGTAACGCGCTTCTGCCTTTTTTTGTGACATTTTATTCGCTGCCAATTGAAATTTTTGAACTTCAATTTTAAAAGCACCATCTATACTATCAAATTTTTTAGTAAAAGCTTGCTCTTGAATCTTAAATTTATCTTCAAGATCCTTTTTTTCTTGAAAATCGTTAATGACAGTTCCATTATCTACAAAACCTATTTTGTTTGGTTTTTGGCAAGATGTTACAACTAACACTAAAAGAGCAGCATAAATTATATGTTTCATAATTTTGATTTTAAGTTTATAATTGAATTTTGACTTTTTTTCAAATCCGCACAAATGTAATAAAGTCAATTAAAATTGAAAGTGGAATTGGTTGGTTTTTAACATATAAAGAATAATTATGGCTTTTTAAATTTTGAATAAGAATAACTTATAGTTTTTCGGCTCAAATAAAGCGATTTAAGCAATTTTTAAAAACCCGACTAGTATTTGCGCATTGCTTAAATTTAAGAATGAGATTGTATTGTCAAAATGAATTCTAGCTATTTTCAATCACATAAATCAAAGAAGAAGCTTCTTTTGATGCCAAAGCCTTTAAATTTGAAACCAATCCAATCCAAAACCCTTTAATAGGATTCATGTTTCCTGATTTATATTTTTCAGAAAGCATGCTTACATAAAATGAATCGAACCACATAGGTTTAACTTTTTCAACTTTAAAAGATTCTTTCGAAACTAATTTTGAAATTGAATCTTGATTAAAATGCCAAAGATGTCTTGGTACATCATATGCAGCCCAAAACTGTTTATAATGGTTTGCATCGTAACTTTTATAATTTGGTACAGCAATAATTAATCTTCCGTTAGGTTTTAGCAATTTTTTAAAAATGGAAACATGCTCTTCTAAATTTGGCAAATGCTCTAACACATGCCAAAGCGTAATCACATCAAAACTATCTTCTGAAAACTTTAAAAGTTGCTCTGTTTCAAAAACAGAATTGTTTGTTTTTTTATTGGCAATTTGTCTAGCTTGTCCGTTTGGTTCTATTCCCGAAACAATCCATCCGTTTTGTTGTGCGGTTTGTAAAAAATCGCCTGTACCGCATCCTATATCTAAAAGTTTTTTGTCGCCTGAAGGAAAAGAATCAATTAAGTTTAATTTCTTTTTAAGTGAAATAGTTCTGACTAAATGATATACTTTTTCGAATAAGTTTCTTTTAGAATCTGTATGCGAAATATAATCCTCACTTTGATAATAACTGGGTAATTTATCAGAAGATGGTCGAGGTGTGGTTTGTAAAAAACCATATTCTGAATTTAGAATCAATTCGAATTCCTCTCCAGAAACGGAGTGGTCTTTTACTTTTAAATGTGTGTGATTTGAATTTTTTATTGCCATAGCTTGTCCCGATTTTTCGGGAAATACACGAATGTTTTTTCAGACCTGACAGGTTTTGAAAACCTATCAGGTCTTATGAAAACTTATTTAAGGTGTTCCTCATAGAACGTAAAAATTGCAAAGCCAAATTTCCGGAAATAGATTCCTGTCTTTGCAGGAATGACGAAAAAAATCAAATGTTCCACGTGGAACGTTAAAACAAAATAGCGTTTCAAAAATTAAAAACTACACGCCTTTTAAGGCGAAAGATTCCTGCCTTCGGAGGAATTTAGCGTCCCATATAAACCAACAAAACAGAAATATCATTTGGTGATACGCCGCTAATTCTTGATGCCTGGGACACCGTTGTTGGTTGAATTTTTTTCAACTTTTCACGCGCCTCAAAACTCATGGATTTGATTTGCGAATAGTCAAAATTCTCTGGAATTTTAACGTACTCCAATCGCGTTAGCTTATCTGCATTATTTTTTTCCTTGGCGATATAACCTGAATATTTAACTTGTATTTCCGCCTGCTCTATCACCTCTCTATCCAAATTGTTTTCTTGAATATAAGCTTCAACACTCTCTACTTTTCTAACATCATCCATTTCAATATTAGGTCTTGCAAATACTTTAAAAAGCTTACCAGATTGTTTTACTGGAGCAGATTTTTTGGACTCTAAAATCGGATTTATAACTTCAGGTTTTACACTTTGGGTTTCAAAAAAGCTAACGAATTTTTCTGCTGCTTCATGCTTCTCCTCCATGCGTTTTAATCGCTTTTCTGAAGCCAATCCCAGCTCATATCCCTTTGGTGTTAATCTTTTATCTGCATTATCCTGACGCAACAATGTTCTGTATTCAGCACGAGATGTAAACATGCGATATGGCTCTTCTGTGCCTTTTGTAATTAAATCATCAACCAAAACACCAATGTAAGCCTCATCTCTTTTTAAAGTAAACGGCTCTTTTTCTCGAACTTTTAAACTGGCATTTATACCCGCCATTAAGCCTTGCGAAGCTGCTTCTTCGTACCCTGTTGTTCCGTTAATCTGACCTGCAAAATATAAACCCTCAACAAGCTTAGTTTCCAAAGTATGCTTTAATTGTGTTGGAGGAAAATAATCATATTCAATAGCATATCCTGGTCTAAAAAACTTTACGTTTTCAAAACCAACTACAGAACGTAATGCTTTAAATTGAACATCTTCCGGTAGCGATGTAGAAAAACCATTTACATACACTTCACATGTATTCCAACCTTCTGGTTCTATAAATAATTGATGCCTGTCTTTATCTGCAAAACGATTAATCTTGTCTTCAATAGAAGGACAATATCTTGGCCCTAAACTTTTAATTCTACCATTAAACATTGGCGATCTGTCAAACCCTTCACGCAACAAATCATGTACTTCAAGACTTGTGTAAGTCATATGGCAAGACCGCTGATTTTCTAATGGTTTTGTACTATCCAAATAAGAGAATTTTTCAGGATTTTCATCTCCAGGCTGTTCAATCATTTTAGAATAATCTAAAGATCGTCCATCTACTCTTGGCGGCGTTCCCGTTTTCATTCTACCGGATTCAAAACCTAAATTTACAAGTTGTTCTGTAATTCCAGTTGCTGCTCTTTCCCCTGCTCTTCCGCCTCCAAAATTCTTATCACCAATATGAATTAAGCCATTTAAAAAAGTACCATTTGTTAGCACTACGGATTTCGCTTTTATCTCAATTCCCAAAGATGTTTTTACACCAACGACTTTATGATTTTTTACGATTAAACCAGAAACCATTTCTTGATAAAAATCAAGATTAGGAGTACCTTCCAAAAGCATTCTCCAATCTTCAGCAAAACGCATTCTGTCGCTTTGGACTCTTGGACTCCACATGGCAGGACCTTTGGACTTATTTAACATTTTAAATTGAATAGCGGAGGTATCTGAAACAATCCCGCTATAACCACCAAGCGCATCAATCTCTCGCACGATTTGCCCCTTAGCAATTCCGCCCATAGCGGGATTACAGGACATTTGTGCAATGTTCTGTAAGTTCATGGTAATAAGCAAGGTTTTGCTCCCCATGTTTGCAGCAGCAGCAGCAGCTTCACTTCCTGCGTGACCTGCGCCGACAACTATGACATCATAAACTTCGTTAAACATAATTCTTCTTTTTCTAAAGATATGTTCCACGTGGAACACATCAATAATAGGTTTCCATCTTCATGGAAATTAATTTGCAAATATACGATGAAATCTTTTATTTAATTTAATTGAGACAAGTAGTGGTTTTCCCTTTTACGCATCACCTTAGCATCATCATCAGTTTTATCCTTATAACCACAATAATGTAAAACACCATGAATGAGCACACGATGTAATTCTTCTTCAAACGAAACATTAAAATCTTTCGCATTATCTGCTACTCTTTCAATGGAAATGAAAATATCTCCCTGTATAATTTTTCCGATAGAATAATCAAAGCTGATTATGTCGGTCAAAGTATCGTGTTTCAAAAATTCCACATTCAATTTATGAAGATAGTCGTCGTCACAAAACACGTAATTTATTTCTTCTATTTTATACCCTTCAGAAGCAATGGTATTTAAAATCCATGTAGAAATATTGACTTCGGATTCTAATTTAAAATCTGTTTCGTAATTGAAATTAATCATTAGCTTTTTTGAAATAGTGCTGCACTTTCTTTTTATAAACTTGCTGCAAAGGTAAAGCTTGTCTGTTTAATATTTCTGTAGTTTGAAAATATTGTTTTGCTGTCGGAATTTGCGTGTTGGTGTTATTATCAAACCTGTTTTTATTGGTTTCAGATTCTCTCTTATTTTCTTCGCCTTGTTGAAATGTTGCATTCTCCAATTTCAATAATTGATGCTTTAAGTCCATCATCTTTTGGAGCGTTTGGTTCGTAAAACCTTTGTTCAATAAGTCCAATTCTATCTCCTCCATTTGTCTGGATAACTTATCTCCAATACCGCCTAAACCTTCTTTTTCTAATCGTTTGTCTAAAGCTTCACGTAATTGTTGCTGTCTTTGGTAAATCTCGTAAAGTAAACCGTCATCATATTGATTATTGCCTTCTCCTTCGCCTCCATTTTGTTCGCCATCTTTACCTTCTGCGTCTTTTCCATCTTTTCCATCCTTACCATCTTTTCCTTTATTGCCTTTTTCTCCCTTCTTACCTTTGTCACCTTCTTTTTCACCTTCACCTTCTTTAGGCTTTCCCTTTTCTCCTTTTTCCATGCCCTTTTCCATCATTTTATTGAGCTCTTCCTGACTCATAATAATATCTGGTAATTGCATTTCGCCCTCTCCTCCCTTTCCAGCAGACATGCTCATACTTTCCTGCATATTGTCTAAAATGTCGCTTAACATATCAGCTAAATTATTAGTGGATGTAATAGCGAATTGCTGATTGGAGACACCTTTGTATAATTGATTTTCTGCTAATAAATCCAGCGCTTTTTCAATGTTAAAATAAACTTCTGATATTTCCTTATTAATCTGTTCTGACATTTTTGGCTGACGTAAAGACAAGGCAAATAAACTATCGTCTATATGCTCAAAATGTTCCTTGAGATTATTTTGCTTTCTGAGATAGCTAGCATATTTATTATGGTTGATATCTATAGATTTGAATTGCTCCATCAACGCTTCTTCATCAAATGAAAACAATACTAAATTATCCAAAATTTGGCGCAACATTTCCGTGTCTTCCTGCATTTGGTCGCCGCTCATGGATTGCATGGCACTTTGCATGTTACTGCTCATCTGCTTCATCTTTTGAGCTGCCTTTTTCTGACTTTTTTTTGCGTTTTTTTGGCTTTGTTTTTTTTCTTCTGAATGCTCCTCTGATTTTTCCTTTTTCTCTAATTCTTCTGAAGCTTTTTGCTGTTCTTCATTAACTTCCTTTTCATCCAACTTGTCTTGGGGAATATCGATTGGTTTTTTTAAAGCATCACTATCTTTTTTGAGTTCTTCTAGTGCTTCTTGAAATTTCTTGAAGTCTTCATTTAAAGCATCTTGCTTTTCCTTGGTATTTTCTTCCTCAGCTTCGTTTGATAATTCTTCTTGCTCTTCTGCCAACTTATTTAAATCGTCCGCAAGCTTTTCCAGTTTCTTTTCAACGTAAAAACGTTTGGTCAATTCCAATAACTGTTCTAAACTTCGTTTTTTATTCTTGTTCTGTTTTGCAACTTCTTCAAGCTTTTTAATTAATTCTTCATTATTTATCTTTTCCTGAAGTTTTTTAATCTCGTCCAACAACTTTTCGTCCTTTTTAAGCTGTTCTTCATTTTCCGCTAAACGTTTCTTTAAATCTTCTTTAAACGGATCTTCTTTTTGATTTTCCTTCTGAAAGTTTTCAAGATTCTCCTTCAATTTTTTATTGAAATTTTTCATCATTTCGTCCTGCTGCTTCTGCCGTTTAAAAAATGATGCTAACTTCTTTTTATCATTAAAATTTAAGCTCTTTTTTTCTTTACCGGTTTTAGTCAATTCATCTAACCGTTTTTTTTGCTCTTCAAATTTTTGAAGCGATTTGTTTAAATCCTTAATGGTTTTGCCCTGTTCCACTAATTGTTTGCCTTGTTCCTCTTCTTGGGTGCGTTTACGATAATTAAAAAGACTGCTCTTTCGGCTTTTATACTTGTTAACTCTATCATTGTCAAATACTTGAAAATATAATTGGTATGAAATTCCATCCTTGATTTCTAGATTATCAGGAAATGCAGAAATGAATTCTGAAACATTGGAACCAGTTAATTCAATAGATTTGGCCTTCTTACCCGCTTCATTTTCCGAAGGATAATATACCAATTGTAATTTGCTCAATCCATAATCGTCACTCACTTGTCCGTAAAAATAGAGTGTTTGTAAATCCAGACTATCCACTTTCATCTGTACGTTCAATTCTGGAAATTCATCCTTGACCACATCAATAGAAAACGATAAATTTTCATAGTCTTTCAGGTTTTTATTGCTGGTGCTCAAGGTGTAATCGTAATCGTTAAATAGACTTTTAGAAGTTTTAAAACTGCCTGCTTCATCTAAAGCAAAATTGATGGTGTCTTTAGAATATAATGACACCTTTTCAGTAGATTTCGTCTTAAGTTGCCATGTCACTTTTGTGCCTTCAGGAACAATGGCATTTCCAGTACTTTTTAAAATTTCATCTTTCTTTCTAGTGTGATTTGGATAGTCCAACACCATCTCGAAACTTAGTAATGACGGTACTTCTACAATATTTAGCTGATATGGTTTTGAATTCACATCATTAGCAGATAAATTAAATTCAACATCATTCTGTACTTGTGAAAACACATATTCAAATTCGCCTAATGCCGTTTGCTGCAAAAAATAAGTTTCATTATTATAAGTTATTTGCGCATTTTCTGGAACAATCTCCCCAGCAGTTTTTACTAGTAATTTAAAATCTTTCCCTTCAATGGCATTCATGTCATCATTAACCACAAAAAACTGAAATGGTGCTGGTGGTTCGTAAGCTGTTTTATAATCAACCACGCGTTTATAACTATCGCTAAACCAATTAAAATTACCGGTTATATAAACCAGTAACAGAATAATAACAGGAATTACGGCGTATTTTAAATACGCTAAATTCTTCGTGAAATTAACGGCGAGTTTAAACGGAATTGGATTTAAGGCCACAGATTTCTGGTTAATACTTGCCAATAATAATTCCGATTGCTCTTTACTGTTTTTAAGCTGAATAACGTTTAGGAGTTTATCATCTACCTCCGGAAAATGCTTTCCAATGATTTTAGCAGCTTTATTGTAGTCTATTCCTTTTTTAAGCTTGAATAATTTGGCTAACGGAATTGCCACAAATTTTGCGAGCAAGCCCAATTCTACTATAACAAAACCCCAAAATAACAGTGTTCTAGCGGTAGTATTAAGCCATAAAAAATGTTCTACTAAAAGTGTGAATAGAAAATACAGTAAACCAATGGCGAAAAATAAAATGCCGCCTTTAAGCAATTCATTAGTATGATAGCGTCTGATGAATCGCTCTAACTTTTCTTGTATGTTTTTGAAATTATCCATGATTTGGGGTAAATACCATGACACAAAGCCATTTAAAACACTAAACTACAATTTTATTTCTATAAGATGCTTAAGGGGTTGTTAATTGTGGGTTTGTCAAACTAAGAAACTTAAATATCTCGCGCAAAGGCGCAAAGGCGCGAAGGAATTGTTGATTTAAATGAAAGATAGTGATGAAATTTAAGATTGAAAAAAAACACCTCCCTTAATCCCTCCTTATTAGGAGGGAAACTGTTGCCTGTAAGTTTCCCCTCCTTGGAGTGGATTAAGGAGCGGTTAAGCCTTTTACATTAATCAAATCACAAAAAACTCAATAAAACGTTCTAAACTCTTTGCGCCTTTGCGCCTTTGCGCGAGACATTTTTTTAATAATCTTCACTTGAAAAACTAATCCGTGTAAATCCGTGAAATCTATATCTTAAAAAATCTCGCGAACCTTCCTGACGCATCCAGGAGCGTAAGGGGTGTGTTCATTTGAATGAAAGATAGTTATGAAGTTTTCAGATTAAAAAAAAACACCTCCCTTAATCCCTCCTTATTAGGAGGGAAACTGTTGCGCATTAATCTCCCTTGTTTGGAGTAGGTCAAAGCCTTTTACATTAATCAATTTACAATAACTTAATAAAACGTTCTAAATTCTTTGCGCCTCTGCGACTTTGCGAGACAATTTTTTTAATAATCTGCGCATGCAAAACTAATCCGTGTAAATCCGTGTCTAAAAAAATGTCTTGATAATCGTATCTTTGCCACAAATTTACAAAACATGACCAAAAACGTTCGTGTGCGTTTTGCACCAAGCCCAACGGGACCTTTACATATCGGTGGAGTTCGTACCGCTTTATTCAACTATTTATTTGCTAAAAAACACAACGGTACTTTTATTTTACGTATTGAAGATACGGACCAAACACGTTACGTAGAAGGTGCAGAACAGTATATTATTGATGCCCTAAATTGGTGTGGATTAGAATTTGACGAAGGACCACAAATTCCCTCCTTCGAGGGAATGACAAAAGAGTCATACAGACAAAGTGAACGTAAACATTTATATAAAGCTTACGCCGAAGAATTAATTGCTTCAGGAAACGCATATTATGCTTTTGATACTGCTGAAACATTAGATTTTCATAGAAAAGACCACGAAGCCAAAGGAAAAACCTTTATCTATAATTGGCATAACCGATTGAAGTTAAGTAATTCTTTATCGCTTTCAGCGGAAGAGGTTCGGGCAAAATTGGATACTGGCGACGATTATGTCATTCGGTTTAAATGTAGAGACGTTGCATGCAACGTCTCTACATTACATTTAAAAGATATTATTCGTGGCGACATTAAAATAGATACTAATATTTTAGATGATAAAGTGTTATTTAAAAGTGATGGGATGCCTACTTATCACCTAGCAAATATTGTGGACGATCACTTAATGAAAATCTCGCATGTTATTCGTGGCGAAGAGTGGCTGCCTTCTTTGGCATTGCATTACCAATTATACCAAGCTTTTGGATGGGAAACTCCAGAATTTGCACATTTACCTTTGATTTTAAAACCCACAGGAAAAGGAAAATTAAGTAAACGTGATGGCGATAAATTAGGATTCCCAGTATTTCCTTTAGAATGGACAGACCCAAAAACTGGCGCTGTTTCCCGTGGTTATAAAGAAGATGGTTATTTCCCTGAAGCCATGGTCAACTTTTTAGCTTTTTTAGGTTGGAATCCAGGAACAGAGCAAGAAATTTTCTCTCTAGATGAATTAATTGAAGCTTTCGATTTGAAGAAAGTACACAAAGCGGGCGCACGTTTTGATCCTGATAAAACCAAATGGTTTAACCATCATTACATGCAAAAACAGGATAATGATGTTTTAGCTGAGCTGTATAAGCCAATTGTAGATGAAAAGCTAAATATCATTGCGAGTGAAACGAAGCAATCTCAATCAAATAATGAGATTACCACGTCGCAAGCTCCTCGTCATGACATCGACATAAATTACATCTCTATGGTTATTGGCCTCATTAAAGAGCGTGCAACCTTTGTTTCAGATTTTTGGGAATTAAGTCATTTCTTTTTTACTGCACCAACGTCTTATGACGAAAAGGCTGCTAAAAAAGCCTTAAAAGAAGGGACTTCTGAATTGATGACACAACTAAAAAGCATCATTTTACACATTGATGATTTTACTGTTGAAGCCTTACAAAAAGATATTAAAGGCTGGATAACAGAAAACGAAATTGGTTTCGGAAAAGTGATGATGCCATTGCGTTTAGCATTGGTAGGTGCTTTACAAGGTCCTGATGTGTTTGATATTATGTTTATGATTGGGAAAGCGGAGACTGTTAAGCGGATTGAGTACGCTGTTTTATCTCTTTAAAAATCTATTTCATCGGAAAATCTCACTTTCAAAATACGAAATCATATAAAATTTATTTTACTTTGGTATAAGTTTTGTACTTTCGCTTAGTAAAAAGATATTAATTAATAGCTTAATTTAATCACTTTTTATCAAAAATTATGAGCACCACCACACAAAACTCCAAAAAAGATTCTAACGAATCCCACACTTGGCAGGTTTCCGTTGACAAAGATTCTATTTTTACCAATGATGACGTTATCAACGCCTATTTAAAAGGTAAAAAAGAAGGTCGTGTTGAATCTAACCAACTATATATTGATAAGCTAAATGAAAATATCAATAAATCGGCAACTTTTACTCAAAGGATGCTAGAATTTATGATAGAGCATAAATTAAACCCTATTTCTGCTCATTTAAAGATTAAATCTTACGACGATTTTATAATCCTAATTACTTTACCAGAAAAGCAATTCATCTCAGAAGATTTCTTGATTAGTTATGATTTTGCAGCTTCATTAGAAGAAGAAATTATTGAAGACAAGTATTACAATGTAATGTTTATGTTTTCTGATAGAGAAGAGGAAGTTTTTAATACTAATTTATTAGTGTCTGATGGCTTTTTTATGGACTATAAAATGAGTTCAATTAATGCCTAAATCCCATTCTCAGCACAATTACGAAGCTTGTGAATTTCTACTAAAAGATGGAAACTATCTAGATTGGGTAATTACGACTGCTTTTTATTCTGCTTTACACTTAGTTCAAGAAGACATATTTCCCTTTAGGGATGACGAAGCTTTTGAATATTCTAGCTTTGAGCAATATTATTCGAAAAGCAGAGATGAAGGCGTGAGAATATCTAAGAACCAGTCCACTATCAAATTAGTAGAACAAAGAATAAATGGTGCTGGTACTTTATATCGAAATTTACATGATTTATGTAAAACCTGTCGATATAGCAATTACCACGTTAGCTCAAAGAAAGCTAGAATAGCCAAATCTTATCTGGATAAAATTAGAACTCTTGTTGGAAATCAATAAGCAATAATTTTCCTTTCACATGAAAAACTACATTTACTTATTCATATTTACACTTATCATTTTCTCCTGCAAAAAAGAAGAAAACCAAACCCTCCCACTCCATAACAAAAAAGTTCTAATCCTCGGCAACAGCATCACACAAAACGGCAAATACGTCGATTTTTTAGAATATTACTTACGCAAAAATCATCCTCAAAAAACTTTAGATATCATAAGCATTGGTTTATCTAGTGAAACAGCCTCGGGAGATTCTGAAGCAAATCATCCCTATCCTCGACCTTGCATTCACTCTAGATTAGATAACGCTTTAAAACTCATAAAACCAGACGTAGTGTTGGCTTGTTACGGCATGAACGATGGTGTTTTTTCTAATTTTGATGAAACCCGTTTCGAGAACTATAAAATGGGTATTTTAGACCTGATGCGTAACGTTGAAAATACAGGTGCTCAAATCATTTTTTTGACGCCTACACCCTTTGATCCAGACCCAATTAAAGATCGCATTTCTTTTGATGACGAACCTCATTCTTATAAAAACCCGTACTTTAATTACGGTGGGGTTTTAGCAGATTATTCCAATTGGTTGATGGATTTAGGCGCTACAAAAGTCATCAATTTAAACAGCTATTTAAATGAAGAATTAGTGGCTATTAAAACACAAAAATCGGACAGTACTTTTATTCCAGATGGTGTTCATCCCAACGAAATTGGGCATTTCTATATGGCGAAAAAAATATTGGCAGACCTCTACCCTAAAATAAGTATTGACGATGTGGTTTCAGAAACAACGCAATTAAAAAAAGATACTGCATATGTAATGATTTCTAAACGCAGAAAAATCCGGTCAGATGGTTGGTTAAAATATATTGGCTATACACGAGGAGAAACCGTAAAATCTGATGCTATAGAACCTACAAAAGAAAAAGTAAAGCAATTAGATATAGCTATTGAGGAGACTTTGAATTATACTCAGTAATAGATTCCTGCCTTCGCAGGAATGACAAAGTTAAAACGAAATCATAGCTCCTAAAACCAACATATTCTGATGGCCCTTAAAACGAGAATTTCCGCCTAAAGTATCCAAGCCTTCCTTCTCAAGTTTCTTCAAAATATTGGTAAATCCGTAAATATACTGTGCTTTCAGATTAAAGTTTTTAACCCCAACCGAAGCACCAACAACACCATTAAAATTAAATTGAGAAATCTTGGTAATGTCTTTTGCAGATAGAGTTGTATAATTATTTATATAATAGTCTTCTTGGGCTTTATCCTTAAACTCTAATTCGCCATTGTATTGTAACATCGGTCCCAAATCAATTGTAAAATAATCTGGAATTACTTTTACGTGCAATTGCATCGCAATTTGTGCTGCAAACATTTTGTAATTTACAAATTCATCTTGTGTACTTATCAAAGCTGGTCTTCCAAGAATATCAATATTACTTTCAGAGAGTTGCATGCCATAACTAACGTTATACCAACGCAAAGGAATATCAACAGTAGCCGTCATTCCGCCCAAAAAACCATCGCCTTGGGACGTTTCAAAATTATCGGTAGCAATATCAAATTTTGTAACCCCTCCAAATATAGAAAAACCATTATTGATGCGGTAATTACCACGCTGGGAAAAACTTTTTGTAACAAAACATAGTAGAAATGCTACTAACAGTATAAGCCTATTAATTTTCATAGTATTTTAGGGTTTAATGCCCAAATATAGTTTAAATTAGTAACTCCATTTTATAACCATTTAAAAACACAACTATGAATTTCTTTTTAATCCCCATTATTTTTTTTGGATTACTAATTTTAATCTCGTCATTCTTCGTTGTTAAGCAACAAACCGCAGCTATTATAGAACGTTTTGGTAAGTTTCAAAGTATTCGTCAGTCTGGTTTACAGTTGAAAATTCCGTTGGTAGATAGAATTGCGGGTAAATTAAGCCTTAAAATTCAACAATTGGATGTTATTATTGAAACCAAAACTTTAGATGATGTATTTGTACGCCTAAAAGTTTCCGTGCAATACAAAGTAATTAAAGATAAGGTATATGATGCCTTTTATAAACTGGATTATCCGCACGATCAAATTACAAGTTATGTATTTGATGTGGTACGTGCCGAAGTACCAAAAATGAAACTGGATGATGTTTTTGTTAAAAAAGATGATATCGCCTTAGCCGTAAAAGCTGAATTGAACGATGCGATGATGGAATATGGTTACGATATCATTAAAACATTGGTAACAGATATTGACCCTGATGCACAGGTAAAAGCAGCCATGAACAGAATTAATGCTGCCGATAGAGAAAAAACCGCAGCACAATTTGAAGGCGATGCGCAACGTATTTTAATAGTTGAAAAGGCAAAAGCCGAAGCTGAAAGCAAGCGTTTGCAAGGTCAAGGTATTGCAGACCAACGTCGAGAAATTGCACGTGGTTTGGAAGAGTCGGTTGAAGTGTTGAATCGTGTTGGCATTAACAGTCAAGAAGCCTCTGCGCTTATTGTTGTAACGCAACATTATGATACGTTACAATCTTTAGGAGAAGAAACAAATAGTAATTTAATTTTATTGCCAAATGCGCCACAAGCAGGCAGTAATATGCTGAATGATATGGTGGCCAGCTTTGCCGCGAGTAACCAAATTGGCGAAGCCATGAAAGCTGCTAAAAAGAAGAAAGATGCATAAAATAACTTCAATACTACTCATGCTGCTAATTTCTGTTAGCAGCATTTCTTTTGCTCAAACAAAGGAAGAATTAAAGAAATTTGCCCTAAGAGATGCCAAAATAACTGCTGAAGCAACTCTTAAAAAAGATTTTGAAACCGTTTTTAAGCACACCTACCCTACTATTATTAAAGTTATGGGTGGTAAGGAGAAAGCTCTAGAATTATTAAAAACAACTTTTAAGAAAATAGAAGAACAAGGTTTAATTTTTGAGAAATCTGATATAATTAGCGTTTCTGAAGTGGTTTTTGAAGATGACCAATACCGTTGCTATGTTGAGAGTCTCAACCAGATAAAAATGAATAACATGCGCATAAAATCAAAAAGTTATTTACTGGGCATCTATAGTGAAGATAAAAAGATTTGGTATTTCTTAGAAGCTGAAAAACTAAAAGACAAAGCTATGGAGGAAATGATTTTACCAAACTTTAAAACCGGTTTAAACATTCCCAAAGACGAAGTTACTACTGAACAAATTTAATATGAAAGCCCTGTTTTATAACTTGAAAGGATAAACTTTAAAAGCCAAATAAGACCTACAAGGTATTCAAAAACCTTGCAGGTCAGACAAAATTATTAAGTTACAACTTCTTAAACTTTGGAACTTCTTTTACCTGCTCTTCTTTAGTTTTTTCACTATTGATACTTCCAGGAAAGGTTAATGAAGTACTGGCAAAAGTAGTCCCAAAATTAATATTGGCATAATACACTTGACTTACG
Source organism: Algibacter sp. 2305UL17-15 (assembly GCF_040720935.1). Taxonomy (NCBI): domain Bacteria; kingdom Pseudomonadati; phylum Bacteroidota; class Flavobacteriia; order Flavobacteriales; family Flavobacteriaceae; genus Algibacter; species Algibacter sp. 2305UL17-15. The sequence goes on along the minus strand of NZ_JBFDAE010000001.1, from coordinate 279,920 downwards.
GCATCCTTAACCTGATGGTCTGATAATTCTTTTAGAGGATGAATAAACACAGACCATAGTACACCATCAGAAACTGCATATTTAACATCTAAAGCAGTATGAAAATTTGCCACTAAGGCTGCTTTAATCAATTCATCGTTTAGGCTTTTGGCATCTGCTATTGGAGATATAATGCGCATTCTATTATGGTTAGTATCTGTAATGCACATTAACGGAATTTCCTTAATAAAAAACTGCCAACCTCCGGATTTACCATTGATGGAATCGCTTACAGATGTATAAATTTCTTGAAGTTTATCGTTATTCATTTCCTGAGTGAAACTCAAAAAGGGAACTATTAAAAAGAGAAAAAGTATTTTTTTCATGATGAAATGTTTAGAGTTAAGTCGAAAATAATATCAAATACTTAATACTTGAACTCGATTAATATTGCTGAAAGATGTTTTTCCGGTCTTGTAGATATCTATCTATAAGTTAATCAGACCTACGAGGTCTTAAAAAACTTGCAGGTCAAATCAATTTCAGGTAATATTAAAACCTTATTTTAACTAAACGGATGACGCTCCCTCCAATCCTGTTTCGGGTTCATCAACTTAAATACTTGTTTTAAAATACCGTTCAAAACACTATTGGTATGTTTTAAATACAACACCATAGGTTTAGGTTGCGCTCCTACAGAACTCTTTATTTCCATAGCGGTTCTGGCATACACAATGGTTTCAAATTTATTCTGAATGGCAAATTTTACCATATCATACAACATATTTAAATACAATTGATTGGGGTATTGATGTTCAGAATGGTATCCCAAAAAATACGTTTCCAGCTGGGTGTTGTTCAAAATTAACGTGTAAAACCCAATCAGCTCGCCTTTTAAATAATACCCAAAAACCCTAAAATTTTCTTTTAAATGAAGCTTGTACGCGTAAAAGTGATTTTCGGGCAGTATAAACGTGTTAAATTTGGCGTTATTAGATACATTCAAGTATAATTGATGCAATTGTTCAGAGTTATCTTTAATGGTCTCCAAATCCAATTCTTGACTCCTAATTCCATTTAGTTTCTTTTTTGCGCGCTTATACCGTGTTCTGTACTTTTTGTTCAAACACTTGATATAATCTTCAAATTGAAGCCAATTATCTCTAATAGGCATGATCATATTTGGTTGTACAATAGCTTTATGGAGCTTTTCTTTTTCAAAAAACTCGGTATGCAGCATAGTATCTTCAGAAAAAAAATCTTTCAGCAATATTAACCGAATCTTTTTACTTTGTTTAGTCTTAATAAGTTGCTTAATTTCTGAAATGCCTTTAAAAATTTCTTCGTAAAATTGCGTTTTAGATACTTTTTCAGCACTAAAAAACATGCCATGTTGCCCTGTATGCGTTAAATTTCCAACTACCAGGATATTTCCTTTAAGCACCTTTGATATATTTTCCTTTAAAAAAGTTTTAATGCATGACACTTTCGTGTCTCGAAACATATCTTTAAGATAGAGCTGTACACGTTGAATTAGAGCTACACCAATCAAAGCTTCGTCTTTAAAAACGCCAATATAATACAGGTTTATATTGCTAGGAGCGGCTTCTTCTAAAGCCTTTAAATAACATGTTTTAAGAAAAATATTCTGTTCTACCAAGTTGTCCCAGTCTTGTGGAACGCTATTTATACTTTCGTAAACGTTATAGTGTATCAATATAAAATGAAAAAAGACCGAAGTTAAATAGCTTCAGTCTTTAAATATGTTAAAACTTTACAAAATTATCTCCATCCACAGATAATAGCTCCCATTATAGCAAGGGTAACAATCCAATAGCCACTATTTATGAATATATATTTAGCACTTTTGCGCTCGAACAACGCATTGGTGCCAAGAATAGGCAATACTATAAAAACACCTGTTAGAACACCATGAAAAGCACCGTGTTTAAAGGTTCTAAAGGCATCGGAGTAATCTGAAACAAAAGCTTCATAAGATGGTAAAGCTGTTGATGGGTCGCCTCCTACAAGACTAAAAGCGCCCAGTTGGTGGATAACTATTCCGGGAAGCGCAGTTGATAACAAAAACGCAAAAAATAGCGCTAGGCCGAAAATTTTCATCATGTTTCCGCCTTTTACTTGCTCATCTGTCATGCCCGCTTCCTTCATCCATGCGTTTCCAAATACTTTTGGGTTGTACCAAATAAACCCGACAACTAATGCCGAAACTGCTGCAACAAGCATTGCAGGAAAATTAAATAATTCCATATCTTAAAATATTATAGTTAGTAGTTAAATATAGCTAAAATTTTAATAGAGCGATTATTTTTAATTCCTCCCCCATTGAATTAAGAGTGATTAAAGAGACTGAGCCTCAGCCACTAATAATTCATTTTTATCTTCTTTAGCCTTTGAAATGAATTCATTGATTGCTTCGTTTTTCTCTAAACCGTTTTTAAGCAAAACACCCAATGTAATCATAGTAATAATACGTGTTCCTGATTTTTTAACCGATGTATTAAACAACGGTGCTACCTCATCATAACTCACATTTTTAGCTAATTCTTGAATTTCAGCTTTAGCCTCTGCTCGCTTATCCTCTGGCAATCTATCATACTTTTTACCATAAGATTTTATTTGCTCAATGGCAGGTCTATTATTTTGTTGTAGTTGTTTTTGCTGATTTTGATTTGTAGCTTGTTTAGGCTTTACTTTAGCCCAAGTATCACGCAAACCAACCGTTTTATTAAAAACCAATTTATCTGATGTTGCATCATCATCCACATTAAAATACCCTAAACGTTGAAACTGAAACCTGTCTCCTATTTTAGCTGCTTTCAAACTCGGTTCCACAAAAGCATCGCTAATTTTTAAGGAATTAGGGTTGATAAAATCCATAAAGTCCTTGCCTTGATGACTGTCTGGAGCTTCATCTATAAACAATCTGTCATACTCTCTAACCTCAGCTTTTATAGCATGCGCAATAGATACCCAATGTAATGTCCCTTTTATTTTGCGTTCTGTGTCTTCAGAATACGTACAATGTATTTCTGTAATGTCGCCATTGGCATCCTTTTCAACACTTTCAGCTTTAATGATGTAGGCGTTTTTAAGGCGCACTTCGCCTCCTAATTTCAATCTAAAAAACTTATTACCAGCTTCTTCTTTAAAATCTTCTTTTTCAATATATAACTCACGGGAAAAAGGTACTTTTCTAAAACCAGCATTGTCGTCTTCTTGATTATTTTCAGCATCAAGCCATTCTATTTTATCTTCAGGATAATTAGTGATTACCAATTTTATAGGGTTTAAAACCGCCATTACACGTGGTGCTTTTTTATTCAAATCCTCACGAATACAGAATTCTAAAAGCGACACATCTATAACATTCTCCCGTTTGGCGACACCAACGGTTTCCACAAACTTTTTTATTGCAGTAGGTGTGTAGCCTCTTCTACGCAAACCAGAAATTGTAGGCATTCTTGGATCGTCCCATCCGTTTACAACACCATCTTCAACCAGCTTCAACAACTTTCGTTTACTCATAATGGTATAACTCAAGTTTAAGCGCGCAAATTCACGCTGCTTAGGGCGTAACTTATCTTCATCTACAACTTGGTCTAGAAACCAATCGTAAAGCTCTCTGTGGGGCTTAAACTCCAAAGAACATAAAGAGTGTGAAATTTGTTCTATATAATCGCTTTCGCCATGCGTCCAATCATACATGGGGTAAATACACCAATTATTCCCTGTTCTATGGTGGTCTTTTTTTATCACGCGGTACATAATCGGGTCGCGCATCAACATGTTTGGGTGTTGCATGTCTATTTTTGCACGTAAAATATGTTTGCCTTCATCGAACTCGCCATTTTTCATGCGTTCGAACAAATCAAGGTTTTCTTCAACACTCCTATTCCTATATGGCCCATCAATACCTGGTTGCGTTGGTGTGCCTTTTTGTTCTGCCATGGCTTCACTAGATTGAGAGTCAACATAGGCTTTTCCTTGTTTAATAAGAAGTACTGCCCAATCGTATAGTTGCTGAAAATAATCGGATGAGAACAATTCCTTATCCCATGTATAGCCCAACCAAGCAATATCCTTTTTTATGGCATCTACATATTCTTGTTCTTCTTTTGCCGGATTGGTGTCATCAAACCTAAGGTTTACCGGTGCATTATAACTTTCGCCCAAGCCAAAACTTATACCTATGGCTTTTGTATGGCCAATATGCAAATAGCCGTTTGGTTCTGGCGGAAATCTAAAGCGCAAGTCCTCTTTAGACATGCCATTTCGTAAATCTTCTTCTATGATTTGCTCTATAAAATTGAGTGATTTTCTTTCTTCAGACATAAAAGTATGTTGCAATTCGCAGTTTCTAAATAGAAACTCATTTAATTAAACAAAAATATAGGCAAAATTAGGTAATTTTACCGACTTAAAATCAGTTGTAATGGGAATTATAAAAGTCGAAAACATTAGAATTTTTGCAAATCACGGGTGCCTAACGGAAGAAACAAAAATAGGTAGTGATTATCGTGTAGATTTACAGGTTGAAGCAGATTTACAAGCCTCGGCAAAAAGCGATAAATTAAGTGACACGGTGGATTATGTGTTTCTAAATAAAGTAATTAAAGAAGAAATGGACATCCCTTCCCACTTGCTTGAAACCGTTTGCAGACGGATCTTGGATCGTATTTTTAACGAAGATAAATTGGTAAAAAAAGCAACTGTTTGGGTAAGTAAGCTAAACCCTCCAATTGGTGGTGATGTTCAAAAAGTAACCATAAAAATGACCGATAAGCGTAAAAAGTGATTTTTTATTAATTAAAGTCCCAGAATTTTTTACATTTGTGCTCTCTTTAAGAGATTCCTGCTTCCGCAGGAAAAAAAGGCGTCGTGGCCGAGTGGCTTAGGCACAGGTCTGCAAAACCTGCTACAGCGGTTCGATTCCGCTCGACGCCTCAACAAAAGCTTTCGGTTTATTCTGGAAGCTTTTTTGTTTTACATCTTTAAAACCAATGATATAGCGGTTCTCCCAAAACTTGGAGACCGCTCGACACCCCAACAAAAGCTTTCGAGTTACTTTGGATGTTTACTCCTAATAGGATTAATTATATCTAATTTCTCTTTAATAAGTTCTTTTTCCTTTGGAAAGAAGCCCTGCACTAAAAGTAATACACCAAAACCTAGAATCACCAAAGCGATTACTTTTTTTGTTTTAAAAATTAAACGGGGCGTGAGTTTATTTTTAAGCTTTTTAGCAACTACAATTTTTATTAAATCTACCAAAAAATAAACGATAAGTATGGTTGAAAGAAATGTAACAACACCATTTTCAGATTCAGTTAGGGAGTTTCCTAAGACTATAAAAGCAACCCAACCCAGCAACACGCCAATATTTATAAAATTAAGCAAGAAACCTTTTAAAAACAGTTTTCCGTAGCCCTTTTTTATTTCAACTTTATGGTACTCTCTAACAATCTCTCGAAAGGATTTGGAGGTTTTTATAAATGAAATTAATCCATAAGCAACTAAAAGCACACCTCCAAATATTAAAAAGTTAGGATCATCTTTAATCTTCTCCATTAATTTATTTGTACTATAAAAAGCAACAATTATGAATAAAATATCGGCTAACATAACACCACAATCAAAAATTAAAGCACTTCTAAAGCCTTTGGTAGCACTAGTTTCAAGAAGCACAAAAAATACTGGACCTATAGTAAAGGCCAGTATAATACCAAATGGAATTGCTGTAATTATATCGTCAAACATCTATGTAAAATAAATCTTCTCACAAAGTAAAGAAATAAAAGCATAAACAAAAAAAGAGCGCTTTTAAAAAAAAGCACTCTTTTTAATTAAACTAAACTTTTTGAATTTAACTATTGCTTGATTAGCTTAACGCTATTAATCCCAGTCAATGTCTTTATGTGCGCAAAATAGATACCAGATTTTAAGCTAGAACCATCAATTAGTGCTTCTCTATTGTTTGGAGAAAGTCTTAACACTTGCTTTCCTAAAATGTCAAATACATTTATAGTCTCAATTTTAGCATCTTGTCCTTTAACTGTCCAATTATCCTGTGTTGGGTTAGGGTATGCTGTAAACGCTGTTTTGTTGAAATCGTCGTTACTTAAAGGATTGCCTTTGTATAAATATAGGTTATCATAGTAAACAGTTCCTAAATCAGATGAAATTATAAACTGCACCAAATCGTTTCTACTACCAGCTGTAAAACTAGACAAGGGAAGGTCTATAGATATCCACGTTCCTGGATTTGGATTAGGTAAAATATTGGCATTGGTCGCAGAATATTCTATAGCGTTAGCTTCTCCGCCTCCGCCATTCCAGTTAGAAAATTTTACATTGAAACTTTTATCCATAGTTGCTGTCTCAGTAAAAATATCCATATGGAAGTGAGTAAATGCTGTTGCATCAAATCTACCTGTTAAGAACTCTACACCCTCACAACCTAAGCCACTAACTTTTTTCACGGCATCACCACCAATACTTTCTTCAGTAGTTGTTCCTGGGCACCAAGGCGTATCATAAGTATCAACAGCAATATCAGTATATGCATCACTAAAAATTGATTTTACATCGGCTGCAGCTCTAGCGGGTGGCGTTGGCGCAGCTGTTGGAGGGCCACTGGCAAAAATATTTACGGTATAAGTTTGCATATCTGTACCATTTGAAGCAGTAACATCTACTGTGGCTGTTCCAGGAATACTAGTTGCTTGATTGATGATACGTGTTGCGCCCGCATTAGTTGTAGTAGCCAAAGTAATTTGAGGCACTACAACAGTTCCTGGTGCAACTGCATAATTATATGTAGTTGTTCCAGGTCCAAAACCTGGGATTTGAACATTATCAATTTGTAAATCGCTTAATGTTGCATCTGTTGCAGGATCTACAGCAGCTTTCCAGAAATATAAATTATCTACATATATAGCATCCGTTGTACCATTGCCACCATCAAACTTAAATTGTATGGCATTTGTTGTATCACCGGTAATTCCAGAAACTGGAATATCTACACTTATCCAAGTGTTAGCTCCTGTATTTGTAATTGGATGAGCAATTTCAGCTCCAGAACTAATTACATAAACATTAGGGTTCATGGCACTCGTTATATATATATCTACATGTAAAAATTCCATTGCCGATATATTTTGAGGAGATCCATATTGCACTCCCTGATAATTAAAATTAGGGTAGGCTAGAACAATGTTACCAGATCCTGTGTCGAATGCAGTATTTGCTGTACCAAATCCCGATTGGCCCCAATTAGGGTTAAAATCCGAACCTGCTACATCTGTATATTCACCACTAAATATAGAAATAACATCTCCTGCATTTCGCATCGGCGGTGTTGCTGGATCAGTAGTTGGTTGTGCATATCCAAAATATGCTGTGAATAATAAAAGTAATAATGTAATTTTTTTCATCTTAAATAGTTTTAAATTAATATTAATAAATTCTCAGTTTTGTTGAATTCCAAATTTAAGATGCAACCATTGATAAATTAGCATGAGATACCCATACAAAAAACATACATCTCAAAAAAAGTTCTGTTTTTTTAACAATCTATCAACAAAACCCTGTTATGGTTGATGTTTTATGGATTATCGAATGCTTTGCTAAGGCGTTAAAACCAATGGGGTTAATGGTAATGTTGTGGTAATGTTGTAGTGATTTGTAAGTTTGTATAGATTTGATTTTTAATCACTTACAAAAAGAAGCCTTAAAACATTAAATGATAATGTTTTAAGGCCTGTATCTATTGCTCATTGCACAGCAATATTTTTATTTTTAGTGATAAACTCAGACTTACTAGAATAATCTTTTACTTCCTAATCCCAATGGGGTTCCTATAAAACTTAGGCTTTTCATTTTTATCCCATAAACCCCAAAACGCACCTACATCGCCTTCGTTACCAACTTTCCATGACTCATCGAAAGATGAAAAATAAAAGATCTCGATAGCGTCTTCTTTAGACCATAGCTGAGCGTTGATGAAATACTTCATGGCATTAGCAGTTGACGGGAACGCCCCGCCTAGCCCTTCTCCTTCACTTGGCCATCCAGTTTCTGTAATAATTACTTTTTTTCCGTTTGCCGCTTTTACAGCTTGGTTATACATATCCTTCATATAAATTAAAGAATACTCAATGCTACAACCTTCCCAATATGGGTAACAGTTTGCTAAAATAACATCACAAGCTTCGGTTATTTTTGGTCTTTTTGTAAATTCATAATAAGCGTCAACATATCCAACGGGTACATTTGTAATCTCTTTTTTAACATCATAGATGAAATCCAGAAGTTCTTCTTCGCTTAAATCTCCACGATACATCACTTCGTTACCAACCGCAGCAATATCAACATAGCCATTATTTGCCAATTGTTTGAGACCTTCAATTTCTCTTTTATTAATTTCGGCATCGTCGCCCAACCAAGCTCCTACAAGCGTTTTTATACCAAATTCCTTTGCTATTTTAGGAATTAATTCGTTCCCATCTGTACAAGAAAAAGAACGGACCCACTTTGTGTAAGGTTTGATGATTTTTAAACGTCTTCTAATCTGTTTTTCTGTAAGTTGATCTCCGGGTTCCTGCCCTTCTTCATAAGGACTGGAGCATATGCCATGCATACCGTTTTTAAGTACACGTTTGAATAAGTTTTCTAACCCTTTTGATGTTTTATCATTAAGGTTGGCTCCCGAAAGAGACATTATTTTATCTGCTCTGTATGACATAATTAGCTGTATTTTGGTTGTTCATTTTTATCCCATAATCCCCATCGTTGCCCAACATCTCCTTCGTGATGCACTTTCCATGATTCATCAAACGACGAGAAATAGAACATGTCTATATTATTTTCTTGAGCCCAAGCGTTTGCTTTTATAAAGTATTTCATGGCATTTTCCTTTGAAGGCGCAGCGTTTTTAGTACTATCGCCTCTATTAGGCCATCCCGTTTCCGTGATAATAACAGGTTTTCCGTTGGCTAGATTTTTCGTGAAGGCATACATTTGCCTTAAATATGCAGACGCTTGGTTTATATTAGCACCCTCCCAAAACGGGTAGCAATTGGCCAAAATAACATCACATGCCTCCACAAGTTTTGGGTGATCGTTGTATTGATAATAAGCATCAACATATCCAACAGGAATATTTGGTATTGCCTTTTTTACTCTTTTTATGTAATTAATGACTTCGCTTTCTGATAGTTCATTTCTAAGCAACACCTCGTTACCAACTACCGCAATATCTACATGTCCTTTTTTAGCCAAATCTATGAGTGCTTTAATCTCCACTTCATTTTTAGTTTTATCACTACCGATCCAAGCACCAACCATGGTTCTAATGCCGCATTTATGGGCTACTTTCGGAATAAATTCATTACCATCAGTACAAGAAAAAGAACGTACCCATTTTGCGTAAGGTCTAACAACTTCCATTCTTTGAAGTATCTGTGCTTCTGAAAGTATATCTCCAATATCCTGGCCTTCGAGGTACGGACTAAAACATAATCCGTGTAAACCATTATTTAAAGTATCTTTAAAATGGCTTTTGATTTCTGCTTTTGATTTTGAAGTAAAATCTATGTCTGTATCCAAATCTAAATCTACGTTTGAAAACGATAATAATTTATCAATTTGATAATATGAAGGTGCTATTGGTTCAGAATCACTTTTACGATCATCAAGAGCTTTTCGTATTTCTCCAGCGCGTTCTTCCGTCACATTATAATCACGCATGACCCACATCGCGATAAGTGTTCCTGCGATAGGTACTCCAGAGAAAAACAATCTCAAACCATCAATCGCGCCTTCAGGTTGGATTTTAGCCCCAGAATCAAAACCAACGGAACTCATAATTACACCACTTAAACCTCCTGCAATGGCAAAACCAAATTTTACCATCCACCAATAAATGGCTCCAAAGGTGCCTTCTCTTCTCTTTCCTGTATTGAGTTCATCTAAATCGATAACATCGGCAGTCATTGACATCATCAGTACAAACAAACTCCCTATACCAAAGGCGAAAAAAGGCAAAGCAAATATGAACATATAGGGTTTACCTGGAATAAATAGAAACCACAACATCAAATAACCCAAAATTGATATGCCTTGAGAATAGATAAAGGCTTTCTTTTTACCCAATTTTTTTGACATTCGAGTCACTATAGGAATTACTAAAAAGGTTGTTCCCAACGCTCCCAAAGAGCCAAAAAGTGTGGGCCAAATGCCTGCTGCTCCAGCATCGCCGCCAAAAAGATGATATACAATTATAAAAAATGAAAATGCCGCAATGGTATTAAAGGCATTAAACACCAAAAACGTTGCGATACATAGTTTTCTAAAAGGTTTTAATGCAAAAGCTTCTTTAAAACCATCCAGTATTTCCTTAAGACTCCCTCCAATGGTCTTGAAGCTAAGCGGCGAGTAATCTTCATTTAAAGTAGATTTTCCCTTTATAAAAATAGCAGGAATCATAGCAAATATCATACAGGTCACACCAACCCATACGGAAAGCGTTCTTGTAGCAACATCGGCCGATTCGAACAGATCTGGATCGTACATTACTACCCAAAACCAAGGTGCGACTACCCACGCCCATTGCCCAATCCATTGTGCAACAGCCATGATATTTGTGCGCTCATGGAAATCGTTACTCATTTCATAGCCCATGGCAACGTAGGGGACACTAAAAATGGTCAACCCAAGATAAAACACAAACGACCAAAGTATAAAATACATGAAATTATAATCCACGCCATTTTCTCTGTATAGTTGCCACATAACTACAAAGGAAATGCCCATGATGATTGCACCTAAAAAAACATATTGCCTTCTTCGTCCCCAACGTGATTTTGTATTATCTGATATAAAACCCATGATAGGATCTGTTATGGAATCGAAAATTCTAGGAAAAAAATAGATCACGCCCCACATCCATCCGGGAAATCCAAGGTCTTGCACAAGCACAACCATAAAAATACCGAGTACTGCTGGAAACATTTGATTGGCAAGCATACCGACGCCGAAGGCAACTTTTTGTCCGAATGGTACTTTAGTTGTGGTTGTTGACATAATTACTTGATTTATTTTAGTTAGTCTTTTTTATAGTTTAGGAATCATAATAGTTTGGATGGCTCGCGCATCTATTGTAATTTCTACATTTTTTTCATTCAATGATAGGGTAACGGATTTTGGGATTTCAAATTCATTAAAAAGCACAACAGCAATTGAACCATCTGGGTTTTGTGCTGCAGTTACCATCAGTTTAACATCCGAGTTTTCCAATCCAATAATTTTGGCTTCTGGTCTTATGTATTTACTGAAATGCGCCATGGTATAGTAAATAGGAGTGAAGTACACTTCATCTGCATCAGGATCTACTATTACAGGCGCAACACACCAGTTTTTGAACCAGTTTGGGCCGCCTTGTCTGTCTAAAACCATATTCCAATCTACCCAACCGTCAACCCAATTATTTAAACAACCAATGATATCTCGTGCATATCTATTTACTGGTGCATATTTAGGGTGTAAGTGTTTATCTTCTGCAGATGCCCAATCCCACCCCCAATCTGTGGCTTCTTTTTTCCAGTACCATGCATCGTCTTGCCAATGTGGGATTTCAGAATCTACACAGCCTTCGGTTTCAATTAAGTATTTATTTGGTGCTTTATAGTGCGCATATTGTAATTCCTCCGGAAAATAATCATAGGTACTGTCATACCAATGAATCGCTGTACCATCAAAGTATTTTGAGGACGCTTGATCGCGGTACATTTCATCTACCCATTCTTTTAAATCTGCTCTGTTTTGATCGTAGCCTAAAATAATTTTATCGCCGTAGCCATCGGTTTCCAATTTCGGACCTAAATGAAATTGCACAAAATCGGTCATTTCCTTTGGCGAAAAATGCATGCTTTCCCAGTTATTTCCGTTTCCGTGTGGTTCGTTTTCAACCGTAAATCCCCAAATTTCAATCCCTTCAGCTTTATAAGCGTCTAAATATTTTGAAAAAAACAATGCCCAAGTGTCGTAATATTCAGGAAGTAATTTACCGCCAACCCAATTGTTATTGTCTTTCATCCAAGGCGCAGCAGACCAAGGCGATGCGAAGATTTTAAATCCGTCTTCAGATACTGCTATGGCATCTTTTATCATCGGGATTAAATCGTCCATATCTTCCTGAATGGTAAAATGCTCTAGGTTTTTATCGCCTTCAACAGGTGTATATGAGTAATTTGTTAATGAGAAATCACAAGAATTCATGTGTGTTCTGGTTAACGAATAATTAGCACCATCTTTCGCGAAATATGCCTTTAAAATGGTGTCTCTGTTTTTTTGGCTTAGCTTATTCAATAAGTAAGCTGAAGACTCCGTAAAAGCACCTCCAAACCCAGTAATGGTTTGGAAGGTTTCCTCTGGTTTTAGTTTGATGGTTACCAAACTATCAGCCGTTTGAAACTCAGAAATCTTAGTGAGTTTGTTTCCTTTTGCTGAAGTTTCAAAAACCTCAACCTGCAATTGTTTGTTTGTTTCGTTACAACTCATTACAATTAATAAAAGACAGATGATATTTAATTTTATTAGTTTCATTTTAGTCTGTTTTTGAGACCCTTCAGTCCCGAAGCTTCGTGATTTAAAACCTCGCAGGTCTTTATTTGTAAGTTTTCAGACCCTTCAGGTTTTTAAAACCTGAAGGGTCTATTTTAGGCACATTAATGTGCCAATTCTTGAGCCATTGGAGGCACTAATACCTCCTTCATTAACAATTCCTTATTTCCATTGTAGGTTTTTGTTATGGGTTTGCCATTTCTGGTCAACCCTTTAAAAACGCCTTTATCAACTAAATCCCAAATGGCATATTTTGCTTGCCCTTTTAGGTTGATCAATCCAAAGTGATTTTCAGAACCTAATGTGTTCGCGGCGTCTTTCCATTGTTCATCAAAAGCTTCAAAATAAAAACATGAAATATTGTTTTTGTTGGTCCACTCTCTAAGTAACTTATAATAGCGTCCTGATTTATACTCATCAGTTGCTCTAGAGCCGTCTTTTCCATAATGCCCGTTTGAAACCGTTGCCCAACCTGTTTCTCCAATATGAACGGGTTTATCTACACCTAAACTTTTCATATAGTTTGAAACACTATCGTGTTGTTTTTGAGCAAACTCTAAGGAACGCTGCATGGCGGCCTCGATTTTTTCGTCGTCCGTAAGATTGACTTCTTGTTCAGGAACCAACCAAAAGGCAGGATTATAGTGAGAGTTATGCATAGGATAGGTATGCATAGAAATATAATCTACTGCCTTGATGAGTTGTTCTAAATCTTTTGTATGATAACTAGGGTCTCCACCGCCCCATGACGAGAAGTCATCAGAACTGGTAATCCATAAATCTTTTGGAAGTGTTCCTTTTTTCTTTAAGTTTTGTAAATGGTTTACCCATTTTAAAATCACATTTGGACGTACAAAATAACTTGCTGCCCAATTTACCATGGCTTCATTACCTACTGCTATTATTTTAACAATGTCCGGATATTGTTTTGTCAATGCTACAGCACGGTCTATTTCTCCTGCATTTTGTTCACTTTCAACTTCGTGATTTGGTGCTTTATCTGTCCAAGCGTTTTGGCAATCAATCCATGCACCAAGCATCACATACATTTCAAAATTTGGGTCTTCGGTTTTTAATTCACTAATTGCTTTTAGTAAATTTGAAGCCTGAGCCAACTGTACATTGTAGGTTCGCAATATTCTTATTCCCATAGCAGATAGTAGTTTCATATCATCTTTCAGCTCATCTATTGTGGGTTGAATATCCCGTGTTTTTTGACGATAGCCGCCGTATGAAATCGCTAAATACTCTGGATTTCCTAAAATATCTGCTGCCGTTATTTTTTGTTTCTCTTTTGGCATATCATTACATCCTAGCATTAATATTACTATTGAAAGTGTTATAAATTTGATTCGTTTTAACATTGCGTTTCTATTTTTTAATTGAAACCGTGATGTGATTTACGTCTCCTTTTCGTTCGAAAATAGATTTGGAAACCTCTAAATCAAGGTGCATTTTGTCAAACTCAACTTTTGCATCGTTGTTGAAAACCACTTCTATTTTTTCGTTATCCGAAAGGGTATAAATTATAGGAACTTGGCAATAAGTGAAACATAGAGAGTTCGCTTCCAATGCTATAGCTTGCGTTTCCTTTTTAAGATTCGTAAAACTGAATGTTGAAGCTGTTTTTAAAAATTCCTTTGTTTGCAATAAATTGGGTTTAAAGCTTAATTTTCCACGTTCAACAAAAACACCTAATTCACCAAATCTGCTCAACACATCTTCTTTAACTTGCCCCGTCATTCCTGGTTGTTGCGCACCTTTGGTGGCAGGTGTATGCGAATACGGATCTGTTGGGAAAGCACCATATAATTCCGGCGATTTATGCACACCAATACCTGCATTTATTTCGTAATAATGGTCTAATAATCTTCCTATGACGTCATCAGTTTCATTGGTATTAATAGCCAATAGACAGTTTTCTTGAACTGCCAATAACAATTTAGAGACCATGTGCCAATAAATAGAACCCAGGCCTTCGTAACCGAAAAATGTTCCTGAACGTCCTGTGAACGATTTATGGTCGAAAATGTCTTCAAAAGTTTGAAGCAATAACGCCTCTTCCTTTTTTACCAAAAATTGGTATGAAGCATCCAAATTATCTAAGGCATCCTCTAAACTTTTCGCATTATTAAAATTGCCATTAAAATGATAATCCCCATGAACGTCTTGTTCAACAATTTGCCTATTGCCATCTGCAACTAATTTTTTTAGAAGCGTAGATTGTGCTACTTTTTCAGATGGTATATTGTTCTTTTTGTCAAATCGTGATAAGTTTTTATCTGGATATAAAATATAACTGTATTGGTCTTCTCTAAACAGCGCACTATTTTTTAAGCCGTCCAACAAACTCAAAGCTTGGGTAGGAGAGAGGTAACCCGAACTTAATGCGGCCACTTGACCTTCCAGCATTTCTGATAAATATGAAATAGACACTTCTTTTTCATTTTCAACAGTCATTAAATTATAGGCATGATACATGTTATCATTGCGCTTGTTCGCATCTATACTATGTTCTAAATACGATTTAGTGACTTCGATAAAACTGGAAATTGATTCTAAACTTAACTCAGATTTAGAGTTTGAAAATCCTTTAGTATAAATAGTTTCTCGGTATTTGCTTCCTGCTTTTCCTAAACCGTCAAGCACTGTTTTACGATTTTCATCGGAAATAGTGCCTGATAAAATACTAGCTTTATTTTGAAGTGTAGCAGCAACTTCATTAAAGAAAACTGCCATTTCTTGGGATACTTTGACCTCTTTTGTCTCTGCTTTTGAAACAATAGCTTCAAAGAAATTTAAGAATCTATAGATGTAATATAATGTTACCATAGAGACACCATTACCAACTAATGCGTTGTTGGCATCGTTCCATTCTGGACGTTGCGTGTTTAACCAAATGCCGCCTTCTGGAATAAAATTTGAAACTTTCGACAATACTGTAGCCAATAGCTTTTCAACTAGATTAACTCTATAAATGTTAGCGTTTTGGTCTTGTAATAAGGCGCCATCAACTCCTATAGTAGCTCTTCTTTTATTGATTTCCTCATCTAACTTATGGTTAAAATCAATGGTGTCTTTAGGGTTTTTTAAAGTGTCTTCGTAACTTTTTATGACATAAGGCACGTTAGCATACACAAATATGTCTTGATTGAAACGCTTTTCTAAAGTGCCGGGGTAGTGGTCTTCAATAATTTCCAGAAATTTTAAAAGGTATATGATTTGATGATCGCCCCAGTAGCCTATGTAAGACCAAGGGTCATTTTCTTCAATAATTTCCCAATCAAAACCACCTTTAGTTACGCGATACGGATTGTAACCTTCAAAAGTTGTTGCGTTTAAAAACTTATGAATCATGCCTTCTATAAACTCGGGGTAGGAGAGTGCCAATGCTTCCCAATTCTGGAAAATATCGCGCCAATTGCCTTCGTAATCCAAAATTTTAGACCCATCAACTTCACTTCTTGTGTTAATAGAAAACTTGTTCCAAGGTCTGCTGGGGTCGCCATGTCTTCGGCTAAATTTTAAAGGTAAATATTCAAAACATAGGCGTTGAAAGTCTTTATTATCATCTTTCTCGGCAAGATTTCGAATGTCCTTTAAAGTAACTATTTCGCTTAAACTATTTAAAACAGATTCCTTTTCCTTGAAAACGGTTTTATTGGCTTTACTAAAGTATTTTACAAAATCCCCTTTTTCAATTGAATAACCATCATCAAAAATACCGCCGCGCATGATATTGAAAAGTGTGTTTGAAAAATGTCTTGTATTTGTTAATGTATCTGCGGAACGTTGTAATCCATCGGATGCTCCTGTTAAATCAATTAAGGCTTGTGTACCAGTATCAATATCGTTCTGAACAAGATGCATGATATCTTCTTCGTTTTTAATGGTTTCTGAAATTTGAACAACATCTGTAATAGATTGATTTACATTTGCAACAAACATCCAGTTTTTTTCTGAATTCTCTTCTAGTTCAATATCTGAAGAAATAAAATACGCCCCTTTTTCTGCTTTAATATCTGTTTCTTGTGTCACATTATTTCCTCTTCTAAAATTGTCAAGCTGTAAAGACGACACTAAATATGTAGGGTTTTCTGCTCCTACAGACCATACAATATTTGATTTTAAAGCTTCGCTAGGTTCAGCTTTATCAACAATAACAGCACTTAGCGCATAAATACCTAAACCAACTTTGGGTAGTAATTCGCTTTTTTTATAAGCATCCACTAAATTACTTCTACTGTTTTGTAAATCTGAAGTTACGGTGGCAGGTAAAATATTTTGTAACCCATCTAAAAACGTAATACTTATAGTTTTAAAAGAGTTGTTTATAATGGTTGATTTCTTTACAAACCCAAATTGATTACTAGAACTCCATTGGTATCTATAGGTAAGTCCTAAATCTGTATTGACCTCTTCTAAAACAACTTTATTACCATAACTATTCTTGTATAAATTTCTAGTGATGCGGTATAACCCTGCCTGTCTTATAGAAAAAGGTTCCCAAACATACGTTTTGCCTTTAACGTGAATTTGAAAAATGGTTTTGCTTCCTGTAATATCTGCCGATTCTGTTATTTTATCGTCTGTATAATATGGAAACAATGAATATTCAGCATTTTTACGTCCTGCCGTTAAACCACCATTACTTGAAATAAACATCCAATGATTTGAATCACTAACAATGCTCATAAAGAATGGGCGCATTTTATCGCTGTTGGAAATCTTGTAATAAGATTCATTTTCAAAAGTGATCAATTCTCCTTTGATGTTATCCATTTGGTTTGAAGTTTTTATGTCGTCTTTATAAATTGTACTTTTCATTTAACTAATTATGGTTGGTTGAATATTTAAAAGGCTAGTTTAAACTAGCCCTTTATTTTATTTTCATCGAAATCTAGTTGGCGAATTTTACTGAAACGTTATCGAAATAAGCTTCTACACCACAACCGCTAACTGGGCCACAAGCGGTTTTTAATTGTACTGTCACGCCTCCGCTAACATCATTTCCAGTTGTAGTTGTGAACGAGAAAGACTGCCACTCGGCTGTAGGCGCCAAAGGTCCTCCACTTAATATTTCAGCTTTAGAAACACCCTCACTTGCTAACTCAGAGAAAAACTCAACAAAAATAACACCTCCAGCACCCATCAAAGTGCCCTTCATATCAAACGTAATCGTAACTTCAGTATTTGGTGTTACAGTTCCAATACCAATATTGGCTTGTTTTACAACAACTTCTGTACCTTCTCCAGAGGTTAACTTTCCTGAGAAACTTCCACCATTGGATTCTTCGTTGGTAACTGTAAAAACGCCACCATTTGCATCAAATATGGTATAACCTGATGTATCTCCAGTTTCAAAATCTCCGTTTGTGGTAAACTCTCCTTCAGCGCCACCGCCTCCGCCACCACCACCTGTGCCGGTTTTTAAGAATAAGGACACATTATCTATAACTACAACACCTGTTGCAGCTCCCATATCGAATATGACACGACTGTTTGCACCACCAAAATCCGTTGATGAAGCTGGGTCTGTTGCCTTAAGTTCCAATGTAAAAGTTTGCGGTGTGCTTGTTAAATTAACTTCAGATACATTATTGCTCCATGGGTCTTGGTTTAAGCCAATTCCAGCCAACATTGTACGATTACCGTCCGATGAAGCTTCAAAGGAAAGTGCATAAGTTGCTCCAGGAGTGATGGGCACTACTTGACTTAAGTTGACATCAAAAGGATTACCTGCCGTCATCACATTCGCAAAGTTGAAGGAGTTTCCACCTTCTGTTTGAACATCAACTGCGTTTCCAATCCAAGCAGTACTGCCATCTTCAAAATCACCGTTTGTTAACAATCCGTCGTCAAAAGCACCACCGCCTCCGCCGCCACCAGTTCCAGCGTTTAATTTTAAATCATCGAAGAAATAAGTGTTTCCGTTTTGTGTTTGTAAATCAAAGAATATGACAATCTTGTCGTATTTATTGCTGTCTGTAGCTTCAACAGGAAAAGTTAATTCTTCCCATTCGTTGGTTTTTGTAGTTGCCTCAGTAGAAGGGAATTCTTTAGCATTTCCTGCATTTCCTTTTTCTTCTAACTTTAAAGTAACTTTATAACCAGCTTGTGGCGCATAAACTTTCATAGTGAAATTTGACCCAGAAGTAAAGGTTAATTTATCTGCTAAATCAATTTGCATATTATCCCAAGGATTTTGGTTGCTGTTTGTAACCTTACCAACTTTACAACTCTTATTTGCATCTGTTAATGCATCTGGATTGTCTGCATATTCAAAAGTCGTATTGTCTTCGATAACACTTGCAGAAGGATCAGCCATAAATGTTAAGTTGAAATCTGCTGCGTTTAAAGACTGCATCGTTTCTGCAATACATGGTAATGGTGGTGTTTCAACCTGAGTCAAATCATCGATGTAAAATTTACCAGATGTAGTACCAGGCCCGTCAACAAAAATGACAATCTTAGGGTACGATTTTGACGAACTAAAACTAAATAATAACTCTTCCCATCCAGTACCGCCGTGACTTACTGTTGTTTCAACAGCATCACTTTCGGTAATTTCCAGTTTCAATAAAATAGAAATTGGGATATCTGACCAGAAATTCATTTTTACAGATTTGTCAGTAGATAAATCTAAATCTTCTCCTAATTCAAAAGCAACACCTTCAAATGCTGCACCGCTATTAGTTATTTCGCCTACTTTAGAAGCAGTTGCATTAGACCCAGAAAGTGCTGGATTATCGACAATCTGAAAAGCTGTTCCGTTAAAAACCGTAGCGCCATAGTCAACATCGGCATTATCGAACGTAATAGGAAAAGCTACAACTTCGGGAATTGCGATTGTGATTGTGTCTTCAAACGTATCAAAAGCCCCTGCAACGTTTTTTGCTTTTAGAACAATGGTATAGGTGCCGTTTGCATAGGTTTTTACGGGGTTGATCAATGTAGAACTCGTGCCGTCTCCTAAATCCCATTCGTAGGCATTTGCATTCTCAGAAATGTTTATAAAAGTTACGGTTCCAGTATTTACGTTGAGCGTATATGTGAAGCCTGCTTCAACTTTAGGTAAAACAGCATCATCTTCCTCACATCCTACGAAGGCTAATGCTACTATCAAAATTGATATATATTTAAAAGTGCTCATTAATTTTTTCATAATGTTATTTTTAATTTTAAAGTTGAATTAAGTAACCTGTATATTTTTATTTTGAATTAGTTGTTTCTTTCATACACTCGTACGTAATCTACAAGCATGGTCTGTGGAAATTGTGTTTCGGCATTTGGAGCTCCCGGTAAAGCGCCACCAACCGCCATATTTATTATAATATAGAATGGTCCGCGATTAAACACCCATTCTCCAGGAACATCTTCTGGTGTAATTTGGTTGTACAGCACATCATCTACATAATAATTGATATAATCTGGGCCCCATTCAATTCCAAAAATGTGAAAGCCGGTATCGAATCTATCATTCTGTAAAACAAAAGATTTACTTACGGATTCCCCTCCAGAATAACCGGGGCCGTGAACGGTGCCGAACATGCTATTAGGTTTATCTCCTACATACTCCATAATATCTATTTCTCCTATTTGCGGCCAAACTTCCGTACCACCAGAATCGTCCCCTAATAACCAGAATGCTGGCCAAATACCTTTTCCGTAAGGCAACCTTATGCGTGCTTCAAAACGCCCGTAAGTTTGTTCGAATTTACCTCTCGTTAAAAGTCTTGCTGAAGTGTATGAAGATCCATTAAAATCTTCCTTTTTGGCTGTTATTATTAACACACCGTTTTGTACGGTAACGTTTTCTGTTCGGTCTGTGTAATATTGTAATTCGTTATTGCCCCAACCGTTTTGACCTGTACCAATGTTATAATTCCAGATTTCAGAATTTGGAGCGCCGTCTGTATCAAACTCATCAAACATTGTTAATTTGGTAAAGTTTGTTACTCTTTGAGTTTCGTCTGTAGAACAGCTAGAGATTACAAAAAATGACACTAGCAAAAAAGATGTAATAGCTATTGCTCTTATTCTCATTGTATGTATATTTAGTTTATGCATTGTTTTATTTTTGAATGTTATAATCCGCTTGTTATTCTTTATAGAAATAAATGTTATCCACAAAAATGTTGGAAATGGTAGAATCTGAAATGAAGAATAGAAGCCCAAGTTCATTTCTAGCTGATAAACCTGCAAAATCTGCTAATGGTAAATCGAAACTTACCCATTGATCGGATATTAATTGAGAACTGTTCAGGGTTACAGCTCCAGATGTTTCGTTATTTCCGACTGAATTCAACAATTGGATTCTAATAAAATCCCCTGGATCCACTACTTCTTGTACGTTGATGTCCACATGGAGATGTGTCATTCCTGTGGCGTTGACTGATGCGACATTTAGAAAAAATCCGATACCCACAAAATTCAATGCGGTATAATTAATAACTTGTCCAGTACCTAATGTTGCCGGTGGTGCACCGCCTAAAGTTGTTTGCCCATCAGGGGTAAAAAATCCGTTATAATAATCTACTGCAATATTTGTATAGGCATCACTAAAAACAGAAATTACGTTTTGTTGGGGTCGTGTTGGCGTAGGAGCAGCTTGAAAAGTTCCAATAGATTCAATAGTTAATGAGCCCTTAGCTTCAACACCAGCTATTGTAGCAGTTATTTTAGTAGTTCCAGAACCTAAAACAGTTACAATCCCAAACTCATTGACACTTGCAACTTCTGGATTTGTAGAGTTGAATGTAAAATAAGATGGTGCTGCAGTAACTACTTGGTTCACACCTGTCTCTAAATTGTAAGTTTGTGTCAGTCCGCGTTCTGCTAAATTTATTGTAGTGCCAATAAAAGTAGTTTCCTCAACGTCAACACCGTTTAACATTTTTGGTTGGGGCTGTGCAAGAGTGCCCAGTTTTTCGAATTGTACTTCATCTATCCAAAATGTGTATCCTACTTCTGCACCAACTGGTCCAATACCACCTGCAGAATATCTTAGCATGCCACGTTCTTGAATTAATTTAGAAGGGTCTGGAATAGGGATAATGTATTTTTTCCAGTTTGTGGTTAAGCTTACATTGGTTCTTGTGGTTAAAAATTTGTTTTCACCAAAATCTTCACCAAAACCAAATTCCCCGACTGTAACAGATTGTAATGCTTTTGCCCAAAAAGTTAGGGCATCAAATCCTGATAGATTTCTACCAGAACCTTCGCCATCTATTCTGAATATAGCACCTGCATAGTTTCCCTCAGGATCGTTTGCATCCGGTACATCAAATCTCATGGATGCAGTTCCCTTATAACTTACTTCATCATCCACAGACCACGCCGTTGCTTTTGATCCTCCGTAAGGAAAATAAAAATCGGTACCCAAACCAATTGGTGCATCTATAAATATTTCAGCAGTTGCTGGAAATTGAGCAAATTCTACTTCATCTGAAGGATCTCTTTCACAGCTTACAAAGGCAATACATGCCAATACTAGTAAACATGCTGCTTTTGCATATATAAATTTTATGTTTTTCATTTCTATATCTTTTTTATTTTCCAATGTTGATGTGTACATATGTTCTTATTTCCCACTCACTTCCATCATCAAAACCAACAGTACTTGCGGTTGGAACAGGAGGAAAGGTGTTGGGAGCTACAGCATTTGGTGCATATCTAGGCGAATTCTCATTCAAAGAACGCCACGTACCTCGAATACCAACCTTAGTATTTGGAAGCACAAACCATTTTGGTTTTCCTAGTGTTGTCGAAAGGTCTAACATTAACTGCACGGGATAGGTTAAGTTGAAATCCCGATGGTAATCAAAAGGTCCCCAATCGTTAATTTTAAAAGAATGTGTCAATTTTAATTTGTTATAAATCACCCTAATATCTCCACCTACTCGCTTAATTAATCTGTCGTCACTACCATTAGCTTGTGCATTACCTGCATATAAATTTGCGATAAGCCCTAAGTCTGGATGTACTTTTGAAACGATTCGTGTATGTGCTTCCCATAAATCTTGAGCCGGAGCTGAGTTTGGGAATGCAAATAATGTACGATTGCTTAAAAATCCTATTGCCGCATCTTGAGCCGTTGGGTGGTGCCTGAAGACAAAACCTAAATTAAATGCTAATTTGGCATCTTCGGCCCTATCGTTATCCCATTCGTACATCCAAGTTCCCGGCGTAGGGTCGTAGGTTATTAAAAGCTCGCCTGCTGTGGTTTCTCTATTTCCTCTTACAGCAAATGGATCGTTAAATATATTTCTTAATCTTCCTGGAGCCTGAACATCGTTTGGCATGGGCCCAACAATTGGTTTTTGCCATAAAAAGTTTGGTGCTATTTGAAATTTACCTGCGTTGAATGCAAACCCTGTCAAGAAATTTGTTTGGTTTCCGCTTCCGCTATCTTTAAGTTTCCAGCCTGTAAAAGTTCTCGTAGCATCTGCGCCACCATTAGCAACCAATCCCATGGCTGCTCCTTGTGCGTACCAATTAAACCCTCCTTTAGAATATGTGATTTTTGCTTTAGCGCCCCAGTTGTCATCTGAATTAATTTCATCCGTAAAAACGGTATAGTTTCCTGGCTCTCCCTCTGTAAATTGAAATTCTCTACCGTTCAATGGTTCACCAGCCCAAAGACCTCCTAATTCAATTCCGAAGTGTCCAAACTCTCTTTCAATATGCAATCCTAACCTACGGGTTTTAGGCATTGGAATTGCATTTGAAGTTACTACTTCACCTATATCATCAATATCTTCGTGATATACGCCAGTTACATCAAACTTTCCAATTTTAGTGCTGTATTTTAAAAGTACTGCTGGGTTTGCACCCCACCATAATTGAGGACCAAAGGCAGCTTTTAATCCTTTTAATGCTTTTTTTCCATCTATTTCAAAACCTGAAACTTCACCGTTATAGATGTCTAAGTTAGGCCCGTAATTAGCTTCAGGATACAGACCGAAGAAATCACCATCATAACCCCAATGGTAGTGTCCGGTTCTGTAAAATCCTCTGATATCAAAACCCTTAGTACTCCATTCATAAGACGCATTATAAATTTGAACACGGTTAGGATCTGCAATAACAACCGGACCTTCATCTGTTTCAACTGTTATAGGACGCCCTCTGTTTTCATAAAAAATTTCGTCTATTGGATTTGAAGCCACATTTCCAAGGATATTGAAATTCACCTCTGCTCTCATATTTGGAGCAGGATTGCCTTCTATTCCGATAAAATAAGATTGCATATGGTCGAAACCTAACTGATCTGGATATGTGTTAGCATCAGGATCTGGACTATCTGGAGTTTCTAGTAAAGTACCACCAGTATTATAAGTTGTAAACTCGGCTCTTAAATTACTAACACGAATTTTTCCTGAACTACCACCAGTTAAAGCTGCCTTATCGCCTCTAGCTTTAAGTACCGCTTCCATTAATTCTATATTATTAAAATAATTTTCCACAAAATCTGCACTTACATCTTTAGCATAAGGATCCAAACTATGCGCTTCCTTTAATGCGTAATATGCAGCTCTTGGATATAAATCGTAAAGCCCTCTATCGTTTGTTGGCCCTTTGGCACAAATCCCAAACCACTCCTCATTCATGTTATTTTCCCCTGGTTCTAAATCGAGATAATAGCCTCCATTAGCCCAAGATGCGTTGTTGTCGTGAACATCCAAGTTTTTCGTTTGCCCGTACTTCCACCAACCGTCACTAAATTGAAATGTAAAACCTCCAAGAGAGTTTTCCGCTTTTCCTAAGCCAGCTGCATTTTGATAGATTTCCTTCCAGTTTTCCACCATAAAAAATGCTTGCATGCGTTGGTCCTCTTTGTTTGTAATGGCATTGAATGCATCACAACCAAACTCTGTAAATAGAATTGGTTTATTAAGTTCATTTTTTGCACGTTCAAAAGCATCTCCAAAAGATTTACCACGATACATATTTACACCATAGATGTCTATGTCTTTACATTCTTCGGCTACAATATCTGCAAACAAGAAATCTCCATTACAAATTGCCATGGGATGATTACTGTCTATTGCTTTCATTTTAAGAACCGCGTCGTTCATCAATTTATACATGGGTCTTCCACGTTTTTCCCCAACTTCACGTTTTTTATCTTCTTCATCTGGAAAATCCTCTGTTTCGGCACCTGCCCAAAACAGACCATAGTTATTTTCATTACCTAAAAGGAATAACAACAGTCCTGGGGTGTTTTTATAAGTTTCAGCCATTTCTGTGACTTCAGACAACAACAACTCTTGCGTTGCTGGATCTCTATAATCTGTTACAGCAACCCATGCACCATTGAGAGTTAATCCATAACGTCCAAATGAATGGTTAAGCATTGTGTAGATACCATAATTCTCATAGATGTATTTGATCCATTTAGGTTGCACACCAGTATATTGCCTAATGGTATTTACACCCATGTTTTTAAGTAATCCCATTTCAGCATCCAATGCTGCTTTAATAATATCATCACTTTGTTTCCAGAGACTGTAGTTGTAGTTGGTGCCGATTGGGAAGTAATCCCAATTCATACCATTAATCATCATTTTTTCACCATTAACGGTAAGAAACATGCCATCACTATTGCTTTGAACAACGACCTTATCTGCTTGTGCAAATAATGTTGTGGCAAATAACATGAAGATTAACTTTAAAAAGTTGTTTTGCGTAACATTCATAATTAATATATGTCGATTAGTTTTTGTTGGTTTTTACTGCTTTGAATAAAACTTAAATCCTGACTTGTAAGAAGGCAAGCCTGATTAGTGTAAACTTAACCCATACTATTATTAAATCGACATTTTTTACCGCAACAAAAAGCATACATGATAAAAAAACATGCCATATTTAGACAAAACATCAATAAACATAGTGTTTTGTTGAATTATACTTTTATTAAGGGTTTGTGAGGGCTTGCCTCAAAATAGTAGAATTGTTGTGGTAATGTATAGGTCGGTAATAGGTTTGTTGTATGTTTTGGTTTTCTTCTATTTTAGTGAAACAGGCAATTAATTGAGATAAGGTTAAATTTTCTATATTAAATGTATTGTTTATAATAATTATCTAATGCGGAATAAATCTGTTTTTGTATAGTTACTAAAACTAAAAAGAGGAAGCCATATGACTCCCTCTTTGGCAAACATTTTTAAGGATAAATTCACTTAATAGTGTTTCCCTAATCGTTTGGGTTATCTGTTTGAAAAACACAATACCAAGCAAAACCTGGTTCAGTAACCCTTACGTGTAATCTATCCTCTGTAATTGTTATAATTTCAAAGTTACTATTGCCTACATACCAGCTCATGAAACCTCCATCGGTAAAACTAATAGTTGTGCCTCTATAACCACCATCTATAGTAGCAATAGAAGAAGAAGGTACGAGTTGAACATTTTTAACGCCCACTAGTGATGGTACGACGTCGGTACCATGACAAGTATCTCCAGCAACACCTAATTCTCCTGCGAAACCACCGGGAAGATATGCTTGACCTGCTATTTGCTCAAATGTTAAGTCTCCATCAGGAGATTGTGAAAACACCATTTCTGCATCATACATACATAATTTGTCTGAATGCCATGCTGTAGATTGGAACCACGCATTGAATGTATGCTCTCCACCTGCTTGAACTTCATTTGGTCCTAAACCAATATTTTGAGGTTTATCTGCTGCCCAATACCATGTTTTACTTAGTCCAGCGCCACCACTTAATAGGTCTCTGGCTTCTTCATCTTCGAAAGAACTAAACACATCAATGTTCATACTCATAGAAGTAGTAATACCTCCTGTGCCCGAAGCCAAAACTGTAACCGTATATGTGTTTACACCTGTTTTTGCAAATACATGCGAAACAACCCCTAATGGCGCAGAAACTACATCTGAACCATCTCCAAAATCGTATCTGTAGGTAAGCGCATTATCCGATGAACCTACAAATTTCACAAGTCCAGAGCCGTCTCCAAAAGGATTGCTAGTGTCCTGACCAACAATTTCAGCAGTTACTTGGACATTGGTTGGAGCAATTAATTCTCCTAATTCCTGATCTTCATCTTGACACCCAACTAAAACAAGTGCGCTTAAGATAAATGTTACTATATATTTATAATTTTTCATAATTGCCTTTTAAGTATTAATATTTAATTAGAGGTTAAAGAGACATTATCGATATTTACCATACCTGCATCTGCTCCCATATCGAATATAACCCTCGCATCCAAGGCTCCAAAACCTGTTGAGGTGAGTGTTAGTGTGTAAGTAGTTCTGGTGGTTGTAATGTCAACAATTTCTGTTTCGCTAGACCATGGATCTGCACTTAAACCTATTCCAGCTACTATAGATCGGTTTGTATCTGACCAAGCATCGAACGTAAGCGTATAGGTTACGTCTTGAATAATTTCAACTTTCTGGCTCATATTAACTTCCCAAGGGTTTCCTGCAGCAGCTACATTTACTGAATAATAGGTATTACCAGAATCTGTTACCACAGTTATTGGAGCATTATCATCTACGCCTACAATCCAAGGATCGCTTCCAGCTTCAAAATCGCCATTGGTCAATAAACCATCATCAAATGGGCCATCTCCTAAAAACAAAGAGACATTATCTATGTTTACCATACCTGCATCTGCTCCCAAATCGAATATTACTCTTGCATCTAAGGCACCAAAACCTCCTGCAACCAATGTTAATGAATAGGTTGTTTTTGTAGGCGTTATAGTAACTGCTTCTGTGGTACTGGACCACGGATCTGCACTTAAGCCAATTCCAGATACTATAGATCTGTTCGTATCTGACCAAGCATCAAAAATGAGCGTATATGTTTCGTCTTGAATAATTTCAACTTTCTGGCTCATATTAACTTCCCAAGGGTTTCCTGCAGCAGCTACATTCACAGAATAATAGGTGTTTCCAGAATCTGTTACTACAGTTACAGGTGTATTGTCATCTACGCCTACAATCCAAGGATCACTTCCTGATTCAAAATCCCCATTGGTCAATAAACCATCATTAAATGGTGCCGAGCTTTCTTTATAAAAATAAATATTATCAATAAATACTGTGCCTTCAGCCCAAGGTTCTCCAACAAATTTCATCTGGAAAATTTCTGTAACTGTTAACCCTTGATCTGTATAATCTGAAATAGGAATTTCTATGGAAGTCCATTCTCCAGTAGTTAAATCGCTCCAAACCGGCGCCTCCGTAGCTCCACCAGCTGTATTATTTATTAGGGAAGTCTCTATTCGCATACCTTCACTAGCAGTCCAAACATCAAGATGCAAGTATTCCATATTCGAAACATCTACAGTTATTCCATCCGCTAAAGCAATGCCTTGATAGCTTAAGTTTATATACTGTAACATTTTATCATCATTCAAATCAAACTCAGCCCAAGAGCTACCTTGACCACCTTGTCCCCAATCTGGAAAATAGTCAGTATCTGGAACATCCATATAAACAGCACTATAAATTGAAATTACATCTTCTTCAGGTCTGTTTCTTGGTCTTGGTGCAGATGTTATCGGTGCTAAAATCTCAGTAACCTCAAACGTTTCGGTATATTCTGTTGTTTCGATTGCAGCTCCCTTAATAATGACTCTAACATCATAGGTTCCAGCATTTTCATAGTTATAAGAAATTGTCTCTCCAATATTACCCGTTAAAACTGGTTGCGTAACCCCATCTTCTCCTGAATAAAATTCATACATTATGGCAAAATCTGCATTTGCTGTAATATTTACTTTTTTGGAAACAGCTACATCGTTTTCAATAACTACCTCTATATTTTCTGGAGCTTTAAAAGATACCTCTAGCGGTTCCGTTGTCTCAGCCGTCAATCCGTTTAGTCCAACTGCTACAATCGTAATAGTGTAGGCGCCCTCGGCATATACGTGATCGATACTCTCTCCCTGTTTGACATTTACAGGTTCTGTTGCGTCTCCAAGTGTGATATTGAAATTTGAAGCTCCTGTTGCGTTTGGTGTTATTGATACCTTTCCGCTATTGTCTTGTTCTATGTTAAAAACTGCTGACACATCAGATGGTGCTGCAATTTCAGCTACAAAACTTAAATCGTTATCGTCCTCAGCACAACCCAAAAAGAAGAGCAGAACAATACTTAAGCTAAATAAATATTTTATTGTTTTCATATTTTCAATTTTTTATTTTAATACTGTGGATTTTGTTGCCATCTATTACCTGCTAATTGTATCTCAATTAATGGAATAGGAAATACTTCATGCTTTCCTGCTACAAACCCATCTATCTCTTGGGCTGCTCTTCCGGTTCTTACCAAGTCGAAAAAACGATGTCCCTCTCCGACCAACTCTACACGTCTATCTTTATAAATAGCATTGGTTAAATTAGTTCCTGTAACACTTACATTAGATAAACCAGCTCTATTTCTAACTCGGTTTAAGTATTGCTGTGCTCTCGTGTCGCTTATAGCTCCCTTGTTTAATGCCTCAGCAGCCATTAACAATACATCGGCAAAACGAATTGCCCTGTAATTATTGGGGTTAGTTAAGTTAGGATCTCCAGTATTTAAATCTCCTTGACGGGAAATATATTTTCTGTTAAAGTATCCTGTATGTTCATATCCAGTAGCGAATGTTGCACCAGTATCTTCGGCCCATGCGTCTATATCTAGAATAGCGACATCTTTACGAAGGTCTCCATCTTCAAAAGCATCTACAACTTCTTGGACAGGAACATTAAAACTGAAACCAGATTCGAATTCTGGTCCAGAATAGTTTCTAATACCGTTGAACCCTACAGCTACATTTCCTTCACTACATTGTAAACAGTCAAACCCGGCTCCTTGAGCATCAGAATACTGGACTTCGAAAACAGATTCAATATTGTTTTCATTGTCATTTTCAAACATTGTTGAATAATCCGTAAGCAAATCATATGGACCAGTAGCAATTACATCTTCTAAAACAGTAGCAGCTTCGCTGTACTTATTTTGGAATAAATATGCTTTTCCCAATAATGCTTGAGCTGCTCCTTTTGTAGCCCTTCCTATTTCTGACTGAACAGCAGGTAAGTTGTTTGACGCAAATATTAAGTCTTCCTCAATAAGTGCATAAACTTCTTGTTTGGGCGTTCTATCCAAGTCAAATTCTTCACCTAAGATAAATCTTCTATCAACCACAAAAGGAATGTCACCAAACCATTTTACAAGTTCAAAATAGTAGTAGGCTCTTAAAAAGCGTGTTTCGGCCAAAACAACATTTTTTCCTGAGAAATCGGCTTTATCTTGAAATTCCATTATAAAATTAGCTCTATTAACGCCACCATACATCCAACTCCATATATCTCTTAACTGTTGGTTTACAGGCGTGTGAATCATATCATCTATTTCCTGAATACCTGGAACATCAGTAGCGCTTTCGCCACCAGCCAAAGTATTGTCTGATGCAATCTCACCAAGCATTACATTTAGATATGTAGAATGTAAGGGATCGTATGCTGCGATCAGAGCCGATCTATATTCAGCTTCAGTATTAAAAAAAGTGTTTGAACTAGGGTCTTGTGGGTCAACATCAATAAAATCGTCTCCACAAGAGTACATAAGCAATAAGGTAAAAAGTACCGTGTATTTAGTTTTTATAAGTCTCATAGTACATTAAAATTTTAAGTTAACTCCAAATAAATATGTTCTTGGGTTTGGGTAGAAGCCTTGATCTATGCCCCCTCCAATTGGTGCACCAGAAGATGCTGTTGGGTCGTAACCTCTATACTCTGTTAATGTAAACAGGTTGCTTGCAGACACGTACAGTCGCAATTTATCAAGTTTTGAATTTTCAATTAACTTTTTGAACGTATATCCTAACTGTACATTTTGTAAGCGAATAAAAGATCCGTCTTCTACAAAGAAATCTGAAAATAAACCGTTTGAAGTTGCTCCAGAAGTTACTCTTGGCGTACTATTACTAGTTCCAGGACCCGTCCAACGGTCTAAAAAGGTTACACTTCTATTTGTTAAGGGTTGATTGCGCTCGTAATTCCTAACAATTTCGTTTCCAACTGAAGCGAAAGCATATGCTAGAAAATCAAAGTTCTTATAGTCTATTGAAATATTAAGCCCCATTGTAGCATCGGGAAGCGGATCTCCAATGTATGTCTTGTCATCATCATCAATAACGCCATCATTATTTAAATCTACAAATCTGATATCGCCCGGAAGTACTTGGTTGTTAATTGGAGTACCATTGTCTATCTCTGCTTGGGTCTGGAATATTCCATCAGTTTTAAACCCCCTGAAATAACCAATTGGTTGGCCCGCTTCCATTCTTGATGGTGGATCTTGACCCACACCAAAAGCACCACCGGCAATAAATCCACCGTCCGTATTTACATTTAATACTTCATTTTTTATGGTAGTGACATTATATTTAATTCCAAATTTGAAATTATCATTAATTTGATTTGAATATCCAATAGCGAACTCAAAACCTTTATTTTCAACCTCTCCACCATTAACTACAGGCGGGCCTGCTCCAGGAGCACCAACACCTAGAATACCTGAAACCTGGGGTACTACTAATAAATCCTCTGTTGTTCTCTTGAAGTAATCTGCTGTAATATCAATTTTATTGTCAAATAATTTTAAATCAACTCCAATATCAATGGTTTTTTGCTTTTCCCAGCGAATTTCTGGGTTTGCCACAGGGCCTAGAGCAGCACCTGAAACTACAGCATCATTAAACACATATGTGCCCTCGCCGCTTAATAGAGACAGGTATCTAAAATCTGGAATTCTATCATTACCAAGAATACCGTATGATGCTCTTAACTTTAAGAAGTTAATGCTACTGCTATCTGCTAAGAAATCTTCATCTGAAACAATCCAACCTAAAGAACCTGATGGGAAATAACCAAATCTATTTTCTGGTCCAAATTTTGTGGAACCATCTCTACGAACAACTGCTGATAACAAATATTTTCCTTTGTAATCGTATTGAACTCTTGTAAAATATGATAATAATCTAGAATCAAATCTAGGGTCAAAACCTCTATTGACATTTACACTTTCAACCTCTTCTGCTGAATCAATGCTTGCAGTTCTGCCAACATCAAAACCTCTAAACCCAGTAAAAACCCCAGTTGTCTTAAAGACTGAAGTCCCTAAAAGTACATTTAAATTATGAGTGTCTTTAAAGGTGTTTTCGTATTTTACAAATGCATCAAAAGTATAATCCCTAAAATAATTTAAGGTTTCAACAATCTCACTTCTATCTACATTAAACACTTTTCCACTACCATAGTTCTGTACAGGTCTAAAAACATTTCCATCCACTTCAGAGTAATTAAATTGAATGTTTGTTTGCGCTGTAAAATGGTCTAAAAAATTATAGGATAATCCTGCGTTACCACTTAATCGAATGGTCTTGGTCAAGTCATTCGCATTAAAGGTTTGGGCTATAGGGTTTACAACTTCGTTACCTAAGCCTTCCGCTATAGTAGCATCTCCATTTTCATCAAAAACCGATAACGTAGGATCCATATTCAAGGCATTAAACAGTACAGAACCCAATGCTGATTCTACTAAATTCCGTTTGCTGGATCTTGTGAAAAACAATCCTGAGGTAAATTTAAAATTTTCTAAAAAATCTAAGTTGTAACTGGCACGTTGCGTAAAACGTGTGAAATTAGATTTTGAGCCACCTACAATACCGTCTTGGGTAATAAACGAACTGCTAAAGGAATAGGTTGATTTTTCCTTTCCACCTTTAAAAGTAATACTATGGTTAAAAATTGGTGCTTTTTGAAACACTTCATCCTGCCAATCTGTACCAATTCCTAATTGAGACAAGTCACTAAAAGGAGGTGTTTGTCCACCTGCAGCAAAAGCTTCATTTACTAAAGCACCATACTCGGTAGCATTTAAGACCGGTATTTTTCTGGTTGTTTCTTGAAAACCGGCGTACATATCATATTCAATAGTCAATGGCATTTCTTTTCTACCAGTTTTAGTGGTAATTAAAATAACACCATTTGCCGCTCTTACACCATAAATACCAGCCGTAGCATCTTTCAATACATTTACACTTTCAATGTCGTTTGGGTTAATAACACTTAAGTCTTCAATCACATTACCATCGACCAAAATTAACGGACGACTATCGCCATTTGTAGAAACCCCTCTAATACTAATAGTAGCATTTCCTCCGGGAGAACCAGATTGTGAAGTAATATTAACACCAGCAACCTGACCTTGTAATGCTTGTTCAACACGTGTTGGTTTGAGAGCTTCAATAGTTTCACTTGAAACTACACTTACTGCTCCAGTTATTTCCTTTTTGGTTTGAGTACCGTACCCAATAACAACAACCTCATCGAGTTGGGCAAGGTCTTCTTCTAATTGAATGGTTAATTTAGTAGCATTAGCTACAACAATTTCTTTGGTTACATAACCAACATAGCTAAAAACAAGAGTAGCGCCCGTTTGTAGATCTGGAATAGTAAAATTACCATCAAAATCTGTTACGGCACCGGTGCTAGTGCCTTTAACAATCACATTAACACCAGGTATGGGAACACCTGTATTGTCTTGTACATTTCCACTAACCTCTATAGTTTGCCCACTTGCATAGGAAAAACATAAGAACATTAGAATTTTAAAGAGTTTTTGTCTCATATTTAGTTTAGTTTTAAGATTTGTTTAAAATTAATGCCGAACTTTAAGAAATCCACATTTTATACCGCTACAAAAAATATACATGACAAAAAAACAGGGTGTATTTTATGAATAACCTAAATAACCTCTTGGCTTTACTGATTTTTATTCGTGGTGGAATTATACACTAAAGTGACAAAAGCCCCTAAATGTTGCGGTAATGTATGGGTAAAAAGCAGGTTTGTTGTAGAAATTAAATTTCCAAAATATAGTCAGACAGATTAGATTCGTGAGGTAGTTCCATTTTTTTACGCAACCTGTAACGTTTCACTTCTACACTTCTTGGAGAAATATTAAGTAAGGGAGCAATTTCTTTTGAAGATAAGTTTAGACGAAGATAGGCGCACAATCTCAAATCGTTAGCTGTTAAAGCTGGATGTATTTGTTTAATTTTCTTAAGGAAATCTTTATCGGCATTATTAAAAGCTTCTTGGAACAAATTCCAATCGTCGTTATTGTTTAAGTTTCTATCAATTATTTTAATGACATTTTTTATATTTCTGCTGTCATCTATAGTTTCCAATTCTTTTTTAATGCTGCTTAAAAATTCATTTTTCTTAATGAGGTTCATTGTGGAAATCCCTAATTCTCTATTCTTGTTATCTATATCTTCTCTAAGCTTTTCGTTTTTAAAACGCATTAATTGTTGTTTGTTTTCTAGTTCTTTTAATTCAAATTCCCTCGTTGTTTTTAACATTAAACGTTCTCTTTGTTTTTTGTAGTAACCTTTATAAATGTTATGCATTAATAAAGAGAAGAGCAATAGACCGATAACATATGCAGCAATTGCAATATTTGAAAGCATCCAAGGCCTGTCTATATTAAAAGTATAAAAGGCCGTATTTGAAGTTTCTTGATTACCTACTCTTCCTTTTACAACAAATTTATAATTGCCGTAAGGAAGGTTTTCAAATAACACATCTCCATTAGATGTCCAATCGCTCCACGTATCATAAATACCTTCTAATTTGTATTGGTACTCTGGTTTTTGGGTTTTAAAGAACTCTGATATACTATAGGAGAACTTGATATTGTTTTCTTTGTTTTTAAATTCTGCCCTAGTTGTGATATCAACAAGTCTGATAGAATCGTTATTTTTTAATCTACTTACAGAAATTTGATTGATATTAATTTCATGTTCGTGGTTTACAATTTTATCTAAGTCAACAACGATATATCCGCTGGTGGATCCCAACAAGAATTTTTGTTCTTTTAATTGGGTTATGCTCTCATAATCTACGACGTCTTTTCTAATCTCTTCAGGAAAAGGAATTGCATTTACTTTTTTTTCTCCACTAAGTTTTGATGTCGTTAAATAATTGATGCCCCTTGAAGAAAAACTCCATAACTTATTGGTACTATTATCAGATACTAACTTACCAGAAGTGAAATTTGCTTTCTCTATTAACTGGCTCAACAAAGTGTCTTTTTTAAATTTATTATCAAGCGTATCATAGTTAAAAACACCTTTTCTAATCGTGTATAACAAATTTCCATCATATTTTATAAGGCTAGAGTTTAAACCTTTTACTACTAAAGTATCTCTAGAAAATGTCAGTACTTCCGTAAAATTAGTATTCAATTTCAGTTTAAAAACACCTTTGTATTCATGGTTTACATAAATTTCTTCAGTATTTAAAAATTCAAAATATCTGCTAGAGATATCAAAACCTTTTATTTTATTTCTTAATTGCCATTGTCCATTATTTTTATGAAGTATATTCAGGCCATCATAATTTCCCTGAATCAACAAATTATCATGTTCTTTTATTGGTTTTATTTGCCATGTGCCCTGAACGTTGGCAATTTTATTTGCCTTTTTATCTTTAATTGTAAAAGTGCCCGAATTATGACCACAAAACAAAACTTTATCAATAACATCCAAAAACCAAACCTGACCTTGTGTGCCTTCTACAAACTGAAAATCTCCATTATTTTTTAATGGCTTACAAAACAACCCTTGATTGGTTCCTAAATACAGCATGTCATTATAAACCTTAGAAGTATATACACTACCTATTCTTCCTGTACTATCAAAATAAATAGTGCAAGGCGAATTCATGTTTATGCAATTGATCCCATTGTCTAAACCAAGCCATATGTTATTATCTAAATCTTCGTGTATCGCCAGCACTGTATTATTACTCAACCCATTTGCCTGTGCTATCTGGTAATTTATTTTGCCTGTAGTTTCTAAATGTATTATTCCGTTTGAAATAGTCCCCAACATATAACTCTTATCTTTCAGTTGAATACAACTAAAAACACTTACATCGGCTAGTGTTTTATTGGCAGGGATATTCCAAGGTATTATAGTATTATCCTTGAGGTTATAAAAACCTTTATCCTGAGTTAGTATTAAAGTAGCATTATTATGATTAAAAATATTGACAATCACATTGCTCTTTAATATGTCATGATCTGAAACCAAAAGTGCTTTACCATTTTCAATTTTGTACAAACCTTTGTTTAAACTTTGAAAATAAAAATTTGAACTAATCTTAAATAATCTAGAAATTTTAGTTTCAGAACCAATAGTGCTATACCCTTTTGTGGATGTGTTGTAAATAAGAATACGGTCTAGAGATTGAAATAGTATTGACTTATCAAGAAACATGATATTCCAAAACTCTTCATCTTCTAAAAATTCTATGCCGAGTTCTTTAGAGAGAGAAGTATAATTTAAAACACCATAATTATTTCTTTTCCAATAGCCAAAATCACGATAACTGCCCGTATAAATTAAACTATCCTTTACTTTTACGGAACGGATAATGGTTTGGTTTGGAGATTCGTATAAATTCCATTTTGCACCGTTATATTCCAATAAACCCTTATTGTTGGCAACGTATATATTACGTTTTTCCGATTGCGAAACCGACCAGTTTTGAGACTCCCCACCGTAGTCATTTGAGTAAAAAATATTGATAGGGGGTCGCTCTTGAGCTTTTAAAATAAATGAAAAACTAAATAATAGAAGCAGGGAGATGTAATTGGTGCTTTTCACCGGAATATATAGTTTGTTGTATATCGAAGGTAGTAAAACCAAGACTTAAAAACAACTCTGTATGGTTCGTGTATGGTTACTATATGGTTTTTCCTCTATTATTTTAATTCCTGTATTTAAATAAAACAAAAAAAGCTATTGATTTTCAATAGCTTTTTTTAATATTTATTTTACAAAAGAATTTACTCCACTATTTTTTTTATTC
Organism: Algibacter sp. 2305UL17-15; assembly: GCF_040720935.1. Taxonomy (NCBI): domain Bacteria; kingdom Pseudomonadati; phylum Bacteroidota; class Flavobacteriia; order Flavobacteriales; family Flavobacteriaceae; genus Algibacter; species Algibacter sp. 2305UL17-15. Next base: position 243,385 of record NZ_JBFDAE010000001.1, on the reverse strand, counting down.
TTCCGCCAAGAACTCTGCTTTCATCAACATGTTCAGGGTTACCGTAAATAAAAATATCGCCGCCTGCTCTTACTTTAGCTGTTACTTTTTTAGAAGCATTTACATTGGCTTCGCCTGCAGCTCTAATAGAAACTTCGGTATGTTCTGTTTTTAAGTCTTTACCATCGTAATCGCCGCCTGTATAAATGGATACATCTTGGTTTTTGGCTGCACCTGAAGCTACAATATCCGCGCCTGTTACAGCTCTAACATTTGCATACTTCACGTCTAGAACAACATTAATTTTTCCGCCTTCTTGGGCGTTTAAATCTATTTCAAATTGTTCAATAACGCCTTTGGAATGTACATTGGCACCTTCATTGACATCTATGACATCGACATTTGTGTAATACAGTTTTACTTTGGTATTGTTACCATCAAAAGCTTCTTCCAACTTCATTTTAATCTTTAAAGTGCCATTTTTGTTGTTTACTATAACATCTTTGGCATTTTTTCCTGTTATAACAACTTTGTCTTCTTTAGATTTTACGAGTTCTACTTCTATTAAATCATATACTTTTAATTCGCTGAATTCCCCAACGGTTTTTTCTATGGGTTTTTGGCCGATTGCTGACATGGTAAAAAGAAGTACTAATACTGTGGCTATGGAATGTTTCATTTTTCGTTTTTAAATTTTATCGGTAACGCAAAACTATCACTAATTATTACGTTGGGTATTTACTTTAGGAAAATATTAAGTTATGATGATTTTTACGGTACTTCTTGTGATTGAAATAAAGAAATAAAAATGTGTTAGTTTAATAGAGATGAGCTTATCTATGATATTAAATCATTGAATGTTAGTGCTTTTGTGGGATAAAAATAATTTATTACGTTTAAATCAAATCTTTATTTTTTTGATTTTTTTTTAAACTCTGATAACGCCTGCTTATTTTTTTCTAATATTGATTTTGAAGTCTCTCGTTCTAATTCTTCTCCTGTCATTTCTTGCGCTTCTATATACGTTGTGCTACTTTGCTTTCGGACTGCTTTAATTATATTAACGCCTTTTAATTGTTCTAATTGCTTACGAGCAGTCTCATAAAGTATTTTATACCTATTGGCTTTTGGAGTTCCAAACTTTATCATTTCAGCGTTTAGGGACTCTATGTTGGATAACACCATTAATTCATTTATACTTGCAAAATCTCTAATGTTTTTTCCATCTTTTACATGATTAGAGTTAACATTTCTCCATTCTTTAGCGGTACACCCAAACATTGCTAGATTTAATAAATCTGCTTCTTTAGCATATTCTATACCCCGTTTTTCTATTGGTAATTTTGATTTTGGAATTATATGTTCTTGTATTGCATTAGTATGCATACCATAATTTACTTTACTCAAAACTCTTTTTATATCCCATTCAAGATTAAAAGTGTCTTTTTCCTGTTCTTTCAGGCGTTGATATTCCTTTACTATATATAATTGGAATACTGGACTTATCCACATTCCAAAATTAAAAGCTATATCCTTATGAGCATAAGTTCCTCCATATCTACCAGTTTTTGCCGTAATTCCAATTGATTTTGTTCTTGATACCCATTCTTTTACGCTTACTTTGAAGCTATTTACACCTGATTCACTTTTAATTATGGCGAATTCGCCATAATTAAAATCTGAGTTATTCATAACTTCCCATGCTCCTAGATATTCAAGAGTATTACTATTTCTAAGCCAGTCACTTATGAAGAAGTCTCCATCTTTTGCCTTAATCATATCTGTTAAACAAATATAATCTTCATCTTTTATTTTAGTTAAAGATATTTGTACATCATCGACTATTATCTTTTGAACTTTACTCATTTTAACCTTTTAATGTATGTTTAATTGTATGGCATTATTTCAAAAGTAAATTTACTGTTTTTTATAAACTAAATTGATTTACAGTATTAAAAATCAATCTTCAGGCTTCCCTATCAAATTAAAATCCAAATGCTTCTTCACTAAATCGGTGTTCTTAACTTTTACAACCACTTCATCTCCAAGTTGATATACTAAACCATTATTTCTACCAACCATAGCATATTGGTCTTGATCGAAGGCATAATGATCGTCTTTCATATCGCGAACACTTACCATACCTTCACATTTATTTTGAATGATTTCAACATAAATTCCCCAATCGGTTACACCCGTAATCACACCAACAAATTCTTCATCCTTATGGTCTTCCATAAAACGAATTTGCATGTATTTTATAGAATCGCGTTCTGCACGAGTTGCTAAACCTTCCATACTACTGGAGTGGTTACATTTTTCTTCGTAAACTTCTTCGTTGGCAGATTTTCCACCATCCAAATAATGCTGTAATAAACGATGTGCCATAACATCTGGATAACGACGAATTGGTGATGTAAAGTGACTGTAATAATCAAACGCTAAACCGTAATGTCCAATATTTCGTGTGGTATATTCGGCTTTACTCATACTTCTTATGGTCAACGTATCTACTAGATTTTGCTCTTTTTTGCCAGCAACTTCCTGTAATAAATTATTTAAGGATGCGGTTGTACTCTTTCTATCTTTAAAATCCAATTTATACCCAAAGCGACCTACTACATTTTGTAATGCTGCTAGTTTACTATCATCGGGTTCGTCATGTACACGATATACAAATGTCTTTTTTGGGGTTTGTTTTCCAATAAATTCCGATACTTTTCTGTTGGCCAATAGCATGAATTCTTCAATCAGTTTATTAGCATCCTTACTGGTTTTAAAAAATACGCCTACTGGGTTTGCTGCTTCATCTAAATTGAATTTTACTTCAACTTTATCAAAAGAAATCGCGCCATCTCGCATACGTTGATTGCGCATGATTTTAGCGAGTTTGTCTAGAGTTAAAATAGCTTTTGCTAACTCTGGTGTGGTATTGTATGCTTTTCCTGTAAGTGCAACTTCTTGTGGTATAAGTGTTTCAATTAATGAGATTCCTGCCTTCGCAGGAATGACAAAATCATGATTATTTTCGATAACCGCTTGTGCCTCTTCGTAAGCATAACGTGCATCACTATAAGTTACAGTTCTTCCAAACCACTCCTTTTTAATCTCAGCTTTATCATTTATTTGAAATACCGCAGAAAAGGTATATTTTTCCTCATGCGGACGCAACGAACAGGCATTGTTTGATAACACTTCTGGAAGCATCGGCACCACGCGATCTACTAAATAAACAGAAGTTGCACGCTCGTAAGCTTCATCATCCAGAATAGTGCCTTCCTGTACATAGTGCGACACATCGGCAATATGGATTCCTATTTCATACAAGCCATTATCCAACACTTCAAAAGACAAGGCATCATCAAAATCCTTGGCATCTTTTGGATCTATGGTAAAGGTTAAATCCTTACGCATGTCGCGTCGTTTTACGATTTCAGATTCAGTAATAGAAGTGTCTATTTGGTTTGCAAATGCTTCTACTTCATGCGGGAATTCCATTGGCAATCCGTATTCAGCTAAAATTGCATGAATTTCTGTGTTGTGCTCTCCTGGTTTCCCGAGTATTTTTAACACTTTTCCGTTGGGAGAATCTGCTTTTTCCGGCCAATCTTCGAGCGATACTAAAACTTTATCACCATCATCAGCATTCAAGGTTTTGTTAATCGGTACAAAAATATCTTTGTACATTTTGTTACTATCAGGCACTACAAACGCATAATTATTGTTTTTCTGCATTTGAATGACACCCACATATTCTGATTTTGAACGTTTGATGATATTGGTTATTTCTCCTTCAATTTTTCCTCTCTTGCGACGTTTGTAAGCATAAAATTCTACTTCATCGCCATCTAAAGCTTTGTTGATGTTGTTTGAAGCAATGAACACATCATCTTCAAAATCATCGGAAATAATATAGCCCGATCCCCGTGCTGCCATATCTAGAATACCTGTATGGTACTCTGTATTTACTATAGCCTTAAACTTACCGCGTTCCACTTGAATAATCTCTTCTTTTTTAGCAAGTTTAGCCAAGGTCTTTATAATTTGATTGCGGCTACTGGCATCGTTAACACCTAGTTTAGCAGCAATTTGTTTGTAGTTAAAGGTTTGGTTTCTTTCTTTTTTTAAAATACTTAAGATTGTATTTGTAAGGTTGGAAATGCCTTTGTTTGAAGGTTTCCTTTTTTTGTTTTTTGTCATTTAATTTGTGTAATCATTATTCTTTTCCTAATCCCGAAGTCTCGGGAGGAAATTTCATTATTTAAATAGCATTGTTTAGGTGAAGAAATTGCTATTTATTTTTACAAAGTTAGGGTTTTAATATTAAATAAATGTTTCGTTAAGTTTTATTCATAAAAAAGGTTCACAACTTTGCATGTAAACCTTTTGAAAATTATATGTTTTAAAATAACTACTCTACTATTATTTTTTTAGCAGATTTTCCTTTGTTGGTTTCTACTTCTACAAAATAAATGCCCGTTTTTAGATTGCTGACATCTACTTTTGATGTTTTTGCTGAATACAGATATTGACCTAAAGTATTGTAAAGAGTAACTTTTTCTAATTGAACTGAAGTATTTAATTGAATTGTAAATTGGCTTTTTACAGGATTTGGATATAAACTAAACTGAGATATAGCAAATTCTTCTGATGACATAGTAACATCTATGGCGCTAACTATTCTACCTTGGCTCTGTAAAGACATGTACATTCTGTTACCAATTAATGCTACATCTCTAAAATTTGCATAAAAGGGTGAGCCATTATGAGTATCTTCATAAGTGGTATTATAAGCCACATCAATTAAACTTGCTGAAGGATTATCTAATTCTATTTTTCGCGTTCGATTACCATCTGCAATATATAATTCATTTCCATTTTTAAAAATTCCTCTGTTGAAGCCTAATCCGTTAATAGTAGTCTCAACAGTAGGGTTGTTTACGGAAGTATCAATACTATAAACTTTTTGATCATCTGTTATAGATATCAGTAAATCATTATTTATAAACAACATGGCTTTAACTACGCCATTATTACTCAAATTGGGTACTAAATTAACAGCCGTAGGATTTGTTTGGGTAATATCTATTTTATCTATATGCGTAAAAAAAGGTTCAAAATCTGGAGGGTTAACTAAAGTTTCTGAAGAAAAATAAAGTGTGTTTCCGTTTATTGTTAGTCCACTAATATACTCCATAGAATTACTAAAAATAACTTCAACTGGAGCTGCTAGGTTAGTTAAGTCCAATGATACTATTCGACTACCCAACCAAGTATCAGTAGATTCTATATAATTTTCTTGCGACATATATATGGTAGTTCCATTAATTACAAAATTTACAATAGAAAAATCAGTATCAGAAGTATAAATAGAATTTGCTACAGGTGTTGGAGCAGTTGTATCAATTTTATAAATATTGTCCGGCCCATGCACATATAAATCCGTACCATTTACAACAATTCCTGAAGGATCCACTAAACCAGACACATAATCTGCGGTATTGGGTTGGGAATAGGTATTTAAAGCAATTAAAACAACCGTAAATAATATGAGTAATTTTGTTTTCATAATTTCAAAATTTATAGTTTTTAAAACTATATATATCATACAAGTATTACAATACCCAGAATTAGGTATATTTCAGGATAAAATTGAAGTTATCCACATTTTATATTATATAATTAATTTTTCTTTTAAATTTTAAAAAAACAATGATGGTTATTATAGTGTGTTGATAGCGGTATAACTTTTTTGAGATTTATTTTGATATGTTTCTTATAGAATGTTGTTGATAGGAAATGAACAGTTTTTAAATAGCTAACTCTTTTATTTTAAAGCTATTTAAAATTACTGTTAACAATTGTTAGAAACTGCTATTAACAAGAATTTTTAATAAGTATTATAGATAATAGGACTTACAAGTACACATTTTAGTGCTTATAAATTAACTAAAAATTTACATTAACTTATTTGCATGTTAATTATATGTTATGGATTGAAAAAATAATCGGATTCTCCTAATTATTTTTATAAAAAACCATCCCTAGATATTAACAAGTTGCTAATAGTTATAGCAAGGGTAATGAACATTTCGGTTGTTTGTAAATGAAGCTATAGTAGAAACTCCCAATAGTTTTGATTATGAATTACTTGGGTGGTTTTAGGTGCATAATTTTTTGTAAATGATTTTGTAAAAATCACTTTTCTATTAGGGTTGTATTTAATTTTATAAGCGTCAATAGCTTCATTTTTAATTTCTAAGTAATCAATTTCGGCTTGTTGGGTGTTTCTCCAAAAATAGGTATCGGAAAAATTACCATCATAAGCCAATTTCTTTTTTCGTTCGCTAATAATAAAATTTTCCCATAGGGCTCCAACATCATCCCGAAACTCAATAGGTTTAAAATTTTTGATAATCCGGTTGCGTAAGCCTATATCCCAAAAATATACCTTTCTGCCTTTTTTTAGTTCGTTATCTTGATTTCTGCTAAATGCATTAAGACTGAAAATTATAAAATTCTTCTCTAAAATATCAATGTATTTTTCAACGGTCAATCTATTAATACCTAAATCATTTCCTAAAGATGAATAGTTAATTTCACTTCCAATTTTAAACCCCAACATTTGGACCAAGCGTTGTAAGGTTGCCGATTTCTTGATGCCTTCCAAATTTAAAATGTCTTTATATAAAAAAGCATCTACCAAATCGTTGAGTATTTTTTCCTCTTTTCCAGGATTAGAAACAACTTCAGGATAATAACCATAAATTAAACGATGCGGCATTAATCTTGACGCTTCCACAAAATTGGTATGATTAACCATTTCAGAAAACGTTAAAGGGAAAAGTTGTAATTCCTCTTTTCTACCAACCATAGATTCCTTGGTTTTATCTGCCAGTTCAAAAGCACTACTGCCAGAAGCAATAACTTGAATTTCAGGAAAATTATCAACCATTCGTTTTATCAATAATCCAATGTTATGAATCATTTGCGCTTCATCAATCACTAAAATTTTGTGCGTTCCTATAATAGCTTTTAATCTATCTGAAGTAATGTTTTCTAATAGTAATTGTATATCGGGTTCATCGCCATTAAACCATAGTACTGAATGACTTTTAATAGTCTTTTTAATTAATGAAGTTTTTCCTACTTGTCTAGCACCAAAAACTAGGATAGCTTTTCCTTTAAAAAGTAAACTTGATAATTCTTTATGCAGCTGTCTTTTAATCATTATTTTTTAAATATTAACCATGCAAATATATCATAAAATAATAATTAAATATCAAAAAAGTATAATAATATGATATTTAAAAAAATACTATGCTACTATTTTAGACGTGTTATTGGATGGTATTTTAACTAAAATTTCTTATATATTTATTACCTTTATGCCTTTATAATAATATAATAAATCATGAAAATTTCTATAGGAAACGACCACGCAGGCACCGATTATAAATTTGCAATCAAAGCATTTTTAGAAGAAAAAGGACATACTGTTAATAACTACGGCACCGACGCCAACGATAGTGTAGATTATGCAGATTTTGTGCATCCTGTAGCTGAAGATGTAGAAAAAAGTAAAGCCGATTTTGGAATCTTAATTTGTGGAAGCGCAAACGGTGTGGCGATGACAGCTAATAAACACCAAAAAATAAGAGCTGGTTTATGTTGGACCAATGAAATAGTTGAACTTATAAGACAACACAATAACGCAAATATATTATGTATTCCTGCCCGTTTTACTGCTATTCCGCAAGCTTTAAAAATGGTAGAAACGTTTTTGAAAACTGAATTTGAAGGTGGTCGCCATCAAGCCAGAATTGATAAAATCCCATTATCTTGTTAGTATAATTTTAAAATGCTACAATGGGACATTCACATGATCATCATCACTCGCATCATCATCATGGCGACTTAAAAGGTCGTAATCTCATCATTTCAATTTTATTAAACATCGCAATAACAGTTGCCCAGGTTATTGGTGGTTTAATTTCAGGAAGTCTCTCCTTATTAAGTGATGCATTACATAATTTTAGTGATGTTTTGTCGCTTATTATCAGTTACATCGCTAACAGACTTACCAAGAAAAAGGCATCTGTACAAAAAACCTTTGGTTATAAGCGTGCCGAAATTTTAGCTGCTTTTATAAACGCTGCTACTTTAATGATCGTTGCAGTTTTACTGATTATTGAAGCTGTTGAACGTTTTGAAAATCCGCAAGAAATTGAATCTGATTTAGTAATTTGGTTATCCATAGTTGCAATTTTAGGCAACGGATTTAGTGTGTTGCTTTTAAAAAAAGATTCTGAAGTTAATATGAACATGAAAAGTGCCTATCTGCATTTATTAACCGATATGATGGCGAGTGTTGCGGTGTTAATAGGCGGATTACTCATGAAATATTATCAGCTCTATTGGGTAGATAGTGTGTTAACCTTAGCAATTGCTTTGTATTTGATTTGGATGGGTTTCGATTTATTGAAAAACTCCACAAAAGTGTTGATGTTATTTACCCCAGATACCATTCCTATTCAAAAAATTGTAGATGAAATTAACGCGTTTAAAGCGATAAAAAATGTGCATCATGTGCATGTTTGGCAATTGAATGAAGAAGAAATTCATTTAGAGGCGCACATTGATTTTCATCAAGATATTACCTTGTCTCAGTTTGATACTATTTTACAGGATATTGAAGAATTGGTGTTTCATAAATATGATATCAACCATGTAAACATTCAACCTGAGTATGGAAAGGATGATGCTAAGGAGGTTATTGTTCAGGACTAAATTCCTGCGAATGCAGGAATCTCATAAAATTTTTTTTGACACGAATTTCACGGATTAACACAGATTTAAAAAATAAAAAAGCATAAATATTCGTGTCTCGAAGTTGTGGGAGTGGCTATTATTAATTTGCATAGTATGTTAAAAATACAAGTCAAAACCTTTTCAGAATTAACTACACAAAACCTCTACGATTTACTCCAACTCCGTAGCGAAGTTTTTGTAGTAGAACAAGACTGCGTGTATCAAGATATGGACGGAAAAGATGAAAAAGCATTACATGTTTTGGGATATAAAGATGATAAACTAATTGGGTATTCACGTATTTTTAAACCAGGCGATTATTTTGATGAAGCCAGTATTGGTAGGGTAGTGGTGGCTAAAAATCAAAGAGATTATAACTATGGATATGCTATTATGAACGCTTCCGCGGAAGCGATAAAAAAACATTTTAATGAAACCACTATAAAAATTTCAGCTCAAAAATATTTAAAGAAGTTCTATTCTAATTTAGGTTTCATTCAAATTGGAGAAGAATATCTTGAAGATGGAATTCCGCATATTGCGATGATTAAAGCATAGATTAGCGCTTCAAGGCAAAATACCCTCGAATAATTTCACGACTATTCAACACAATTTCGTACCAATAAGTATCTGTCGGTAATTGGTTGCCATTAAAAGTACCGTCCCAACCTTGAGATTTAGGGTCTAAGAGTTTTAGAAGCTTTCCTTGTCGGTTGTAAATTGTAATGTTATTCACAGTATTATCTGGATCTATAACCTGCCAAAAATCATTAACAGTATCATTATTCGGTGTAAAATACTTAGGGATAGCATGGGTTTTGTCTGAAATAATAATATTAAAACTAGATTCGTTAGAATAGCATCCAGAACTAATATAAATATAAATAGTTTGTGAATTTGATAGTATATGACCTGGAAACAGTTGTTGTCCATTACCTTCAGATTGTGTAAAATAGGAACCATCAGTTATACTTGGTAAAACATATTGAGAACCAATAAAATCATCCAACACAGTCACATCCGGAATATCTGCAAAGATCTCACAATCCTGCTGTGTGTTTACAAAATTTGATGTAGGTTCAATATGTATCCAATTACTATTACTATAACCAGCATCATCTACAAAAATACAGGATAAGTCCATGTTTCCTCTGGCATCCATAGTAACCATATTGGTATTATTTTTATTTTGCAAATTAAGCAGACAAAGATTGTTGTTACGGCAATCAACAGTTGTTAATAGGCTATTTGCTGAGAGGTTTAAAGATTCTAAAAGGTTATCGTGACAATACAGTTCTGTAAGATTTAGGTTTTGGGCGACATTTAAATCTGATAATTGATTGTTGCCACAACTCAAAATACTTAATGCTTTATTGTTAGAAACGGCAATAGATGTCAATTTATTTGATAAACAAAACAGTTGCGATAAATTTTTATTTTGTGAAACATCTAGGTTTTCTAAAGCATTGTATTCACAGTTAAAAATCTCAAGCAATGGGTTTTGTGAAACATCAATAGTTGTTAGTTTATTATTGCCACAATGAAATATTTTTAATTGTGAATTAACAGAAACATTCAGGTTGGTTATGCCATTATCCACACAAATAAAAGTGTTTAAAACTAAATTTTTTGAAACATCAATAGTTGAAATTGAATTGTTACTGCAAATAAGAGATAGCAACCCTGCATTTTTAGACAGATCTAAGTTGGTAAGCTTATTAAAATTACACCAGAGTATTTTTAAAGATGTGTTGTTAGAGACATCTAAACTTGAAATAGTATTAAACGCGCAGAATAATTGCTCAAGATTTAAATTTTTAGAAACATCTAGATGGGTTAATTTATTTTCTGAACAATCCAAAACCTCTAAAGCAGTAAAATCTTCAATACCTGTTAAATCGTTGATGTTTAGTTTAGAAACAACCAAACTAGTTACGGCGTTTATATTTACTGTTGGTACAAAATCATCTAACGGACCAACATCATAACCCAATCGTATTAGCTCTTGCTCAAAATTATCATCGGGTACAAAAGTATTTTGGGAGACACAAATATTATGTATCGAAAAAATAAAGAAGAAGATTAACGGGCGATTAAACATAACCTATTTACTTTCATTTTCACCCACATAGGTAATCAAAATTTCAACGCGTCTATCGTATTTTGGGTCGCCACCTAAAGGGAACTTACGGCGCATGCCTAAGTATCTCATGCGTTTTTTATCAACGCCTTTTTTTACAAAATAATCATGCACATATTTCGCGCGGGCAACCGATAGGTTACGCTGTTTTGTTTTTTTATCAATGGCATCTCGACTAAACTTGGTGCAACATACATGCCCTTGAATGGTAAAATAAATATCCTCTCGTTCAACTAAAGCTTTGGCGATATGTTCTAAAATTTTCTTTGAATCTTTTGTAACGGTGCTATAGCCTGTTTTGAACAAAATATTCTTAAAAATGATCTTATCGCCAACGTTTAATTTGCCTTTTATCTGTTCTGGAATGGTTTTCTTTTTAACAACGGTAGGTACTTCAACTACCTCTTCAACAATTTGTTCTGGCTGCTTTTCCGTAACAATTATTTCAACTTTTCTATTAAGACCTCTTAGTTTTAAAATGTTTTTTTCATTGACTATTTTTAGAAGAATTTCTCCCTTGCCGTCAACATTACTAATTAAAGATTCGCTTATTTCGTTGTTAGAAAAAATAGTTTTTATGGCGTCTGCACGTTGTTGAGAGAGTTTCATATTATAAGTATCTGCCCCAACATCATCACAAAAACCATAAATAGCAATAGAATCTATTTCAATATCTTGAAGTTTTGATATGAATAAAAGCAACCTGTTCTCTTCGGTTTTTGGCACTTTATATTCATCGGTATTAAAATACACATCGTGTGTGTATTGTGTTTGGGAAAACCCAATATTTATTTGAATGAATACAATTATGACAGCAAGTAACTTGTACATTATGGGGAGTAATTAATTAAGTTAAAGATACTATTTTTTGTAAACCTACCTTAAATAATCCATGTAAGTCATTGTATTTCCGAGTATTTGCGTACTCTTCTTAATATTTTCGTCATGGGTTTTATAATACTCGTACAAACCCTCTCGATATGCATATCGTTTTACAATTTCTTCGGTAAGCATTTTTAAGATATACTCTTTATGTGCATCAATGGCTTTATCTTTTGAAGATTTTAATCCAGAAATAAGCGTGTTATAATCGCTTTCAATATCATCGTTCAAATTTTCCTTTACGGAAACTTCATAGGCTTTAAAGAGTGCTTTTTCTGTATCTGTTGTGAATGAAAAATTGCTGTTGTCCATAAACGTTTTAAAATCTTTAAAATCCGTATCGGTTAATGTGAAATTACTAATGTCTTTTGATGGATTTTTATAATAATAAGCCGTTGCATAATCAAAAATCAAGTCGCTGTTTATAATGGCTTTTGTAATGGTAGAATTTTTTAGTTTTCCGAAGGTAACATCAGGATAAACACCACCACCATCAAATACTTTACGTCCGTTTTTGGTTTTAAATTCGTTGTAATTTTCTTGTTTTACACGAACCGCTTCGCCCTTATCATTTCTATTCCAATAATCTAAAGATTGAATACATCTCCCCGAGGGCGTATAATATCTAGAAATAGTAATTTTTACCTGCGTACCATAGGTTAAACGTTTTGGACGCTGCACCAAACCTTTTCCGAAACTACGAGAACCTATAACAACGGCGCGGTCTAAATCCTGTAATGTTCCTGAAACAATTTCGCTAGCCGAAGCACTAGAACCATCAATTAAAACCACCAATGGAATTTCAATATCCGTTGGGTCTTTTTTAGTAAAATATTGACGATTGTACTTTTTTACTTTAGATTTTGTTGTGACTACCAATTGTCCTTTTGGCACAAATAAATTCACGACATTAACCGCTTCGTTAAGTAAACCTCCTGGGTTGCCTCTTAAATCTAAAATAATGCGTTTTGCGCCTTGAGCTTTTAAATCCCGTAACGCATAATTGGTTTCTGCAGACGCTTTACTGTTAAACTTATTTAAAACAATATATCCCGTTTGGTCGTTTACCATCGAAAAATGGGGTACTGCTTTAATTTCAACCTCTGCACGTTTTATGGTTGCTGTTTCGGTTTTATTATTACGCTTGTAAGTTACAGTAACAGAACTTCCAGAAGTGCCTTTTAAAAGGTTTCCCGCATCATCTTTGTAATCAGAAACCAGTACATCTCCCACTTTTATAATTTCATCACCCGCTTTTAAACCCGCTTTGTCCGCAGGATAATCCTTGTATGGCTCTATGATGATGAGTTTATCTTTTTGGATTTTTACTCTTGCGCCAATACCTGTGTAATCTCCAGTATTATTGATTCTTGCAGCTTCTACATCCTGTTCGTTCATAAAACGCGTGTAGGGATCTAGCTCTTCCAACATGCTTTTTATTGCCACATCCATTAAATCCCCAGGATTGGTATCATCCACATAATTCATGTTGATTTCTTTGTATAGCTCTGTGAAAATTTCAATTTGTTTCGCTATTTCAAAAAAATCGTTTTTATATGCGGTGGTGCTTAAAAACACTACACATAATACTATTGGAATAATTATTTTGGTTTTGAATAATTTCATAAACATCTTATCTATTTTTCTGAAACCTTATTTGAAAATTTTTCAAACAAACGTTTCATACTGGTTTCAACTTGGACGAAAGTGGGTTTGTCTTTGCCAATGTACAAAATCATAAACGCATGTTGCGTTGTTAAATTGTTAAAAAACATCGATTTATTTAATCTGTAAGCCTCTCTTAACAAGCGTTTTATGCGATTTCGGTCAACAGCAGTTTTAAAATTACGTTTACTGACAGAAACGCCCGTTTTCGCTACGACTTTATCATCAAAAGTAGTGCCGAGATATACCAAACGCAGCGGATATGCAGAAACCGATTGCCCTTCTGCAAACAACCGATCTATCAGTTTTTTGCTCTTGAGTTTTTCTTTTTTGGGGTATGTATGTCTTTCCAGTTTGGTCATTGCTGCAAAAGTAGTAATATCTGTTCAGAAAGATGAAATCATCGTGAGGTCTATGACCAAAATCATAGAATATGTTACGTTTTCGTAGTAATTTTATCTTTTTATAACTGTTTAATCTATTGGTTATGGGAGATATAAATGTTTCAAAACTTAAAAAAGAGGATCGGGTGAATTATGTGCACCATTTGCTAAACGATATTAAGGCCTTGGATATCATGTTAGAAAAAGGGATGATTGAAACACATCCCATAAGAATTGGTGCAGAACAGGAGTTTTGTTTGGTAAAGCCTGATTTTTCACCAAGTGATAATGCTCTTGAAATCCTGAAGGAGATTGATGACCCGCATTTTGCCACCGAAATAGGAAATTACAATCTGGAGGCCAATTTAGATCCTGTGGAACTTGAAGGCACATGCTTTTCGGACTTGCATAAAGAACTAAAAACGCTGCTCGCAAAGGCTAAAGCAGTAGCCAATAAAAAGGACACCAAAATTATACTTTCAGGAATTTTACCTTCCATAGGGCTGGATAATATTGGTGAAGCCCAAATGACGCCGCTACAACGATATACGGTTTTAAATGAAGCAATTAAGGACACTAGAAAGCAAGATTTCAATATCCATATTCAAGGTGTGGATGAACTTAATTTATTGTTTGATTCGGTAATGTTGGAAGGCTGCAACACCAGTTTCCAAATGCATTTACAAGTAAGCCCCAATAATTTTATTGATAAGTATAACTGGGCCCAGGCCATAGCTGGTCCTGTGCTGAGTGCGTGTACTAATTCGCCTCTATTATTTGGAAAAGAATTGTGGAGCGAAACAAGAATCGCATTATTCACGCAAAGTATAGATACACGGGCCAATTCCTTTTTTTTGAACGAAAACCAATCTAGGGTTAGTTTTGGAAGAAACTGGTACACAGGTTCGGTTACCGATATTTTTAAGGACAATATTTCCCGTTTTAGAAGTTTTTTGACCACTAATTTTATTCATGATAGTGTGAGTTTATTGGAAAACAATAAAATTCCAAGGTTACTCGCGTTACAATTACACAACGGCACGGTGTATCCGTGGAACAGGGTATGTTATGGCATATCAAGTGATAAGCCACATTTGCGTATTGAAAACAGATATATTCCATCTGGTCCTACGGTTGCTGATGAAATTGCAAATATGGTGTTTTGGGTAGGTGTGATGATGGGGAAACCGAAAAAGTATGACAACATCCATAACTCTTGGGATTTTAAGGATGTAAAGAACAATTTCTTTAATGCTGCCCGTTATGGCATGGCGGCCCAAATTTATTGGGATGGAAAGTATATATCCTGTCAGGATTTAATTTTAGATGAATTATTGCCAATGGCATACAAAGGATTGTATAGAAATGGGATAGCACCATCTGATGCCGAGTATTATTTGGCCATTATAAAAGATAGGGTACAGACATTGAATGGTGCAGAGTGGACCGTTAGAAGTTATCGGCATTTATTAAAAAGCCATAAACGCTTTGAGGCGATGCAAATTTTAACCTCTAAGCTATACGAAAAGCAAGAGAGAGATTATCCTGTTTCTACATGGCGAATATTAAAAGATACAGAACAACTGCCCGATGAGCGCAAGAGGATAGTAAAACATATTATGAGGACGGATATTTTTTCTGTCCATAAAAATGATAGCGTTGAGTTGGTACTGAACATTATGAAGTGGAAAAACATTCATCATTTGCCCGTAATAAACCACTCCAAAGAACTTTTGGGTGTGCTTTCCTGGACAGATGTAAAAGCGTATTTAACCTCGAAGGACAAGCATCACCATTCCGTTGACGCAATCATGAAAAAAGACGTTATTGTGGTAAGCGAAAAAAGCACTATACAAGAAGCACGGGAAGTTATGAAAAGCAATAACATCAACTTTTTACCAGTAATCAGGAAAGATAAGCTCATAGGTTTAATCACTTCAAACGATTTGTAATTTTAATGAATTCCAAAAGCCTACAAGCTCCTATAAAAAAGAAAAGCAAAAGGATTCTTTTTCAATTTGAAAAGGACACCAATGCCCCTACGGTTGTTTTTTTTGCAGGCGTTCATGGCAACGAAAAGGCAGGTGTTGTAGCACTAAAACAAGTGTATAACAGGTTAGACCAAAAGGGCTTAAAAGGTAATGTTTATGGTGTTTTGGGAAATCTTAAGGCTTTGGAATCCAACCAAAGATATATTGATGCAGATTTAAACAGACTGTGGACCAAAGACAGCATAGACGAAATTCTAACAAAAGAGCATCTACATACTGAAGAGCAGGAATTAAAAGCGTTATTCAAACAACTTGAGCATATTTTAAGTTTACATACAGGTCCGCTTTATTTTATCGATTTGCACACTACTTCAAGTAAAACGGTGCCATTTATTACCATAAATGACGCCATGATCAACAGGGCTTTTTCAAAGCTTTTTCCTGTACCCATTGTGTTAGGTATTGAGGAATATTTAGAAGGTCCGCTATTGAGTTATATCAATACTTTAGGATATGTATCCATTGGCTTTGAATCGGGGCAGCATACCGATATAAGTTCTGTTGAAAACAATATTGCGTTTATACATTTAGCATTAGTGTTTGCTGAAATTATAGATAAGGATGAAGTAGATTTCAATATGTATTTTGAAAAGCTGAGACACGCTTCCGAAAATGTAAGCCGTTTTTTTGAAATAGTTCATTTACAACGGATTAAATCTGGCGATACTTTTAAAATGTACGATGGGTTTAAAAGTTTTCAACCTATTGTAAAAGGTACGCCGATAGGGCGGTTTAATGGTTCTAAGATTCGTTCAAAATACAACGGGCGCATCTTTATGCCTTTATATCAAAACAAAGGAAGTGAAGGGTTTTTTATCATTAAATCCATTCCGTGGTTCTTTTTAAAACTGTCTCGTATCCTGAGGCGTTTTAAAGCAGATAGACTGTTAATTGCCCTAATGGGTATTTATTGGCATGATAAAAAAAAGGGCGTATTAAAATCGAACTTGAAAATAACAAGGTTTTTAGCAAAACCATTATTTCATGTATTGGGTTATAGAAGCCGACAAATTACAGAAGACTATGTGTACCTCTATAACCGCGAACGGATTGCCAAGATAGAGTTGTATAAAAACACAAAATGGGCTAAGGATGAGAGGTTGTAATCGAACTTTAAGTTAAAAAAGAAACCTTCTATGAGCCTACATGATTCGTTCTACTTCTTATTATTGGTTTTATCAATATCTGCCATCATCCCTTTTGGGTCAATCTCCACATGTTTAACCGCTTTTTTTACATCAAAAGAATACGTAGGATATGCCCAAGCCCAATCTGGAACAATAGTTGCTGCCGTTGGTTTTTCACCGCGCATCATTTGTAGTGGTATGTAAAAATCTTCAGTTGTGTTATCAACATAGGTTACGGTTACATCTATAGGCATTGGCATTAATCCTATGCGTTCTAATACAATCGTTTTATCTGTTATAGATTTTACAGCATAATCTATGGTGTTCGTAGTTTGTGCAAAATCTGTATAATACCAATCTAGTTCCAAGCCAGATATTTTTTCTGCGGTTCTAATAATGTCTAACGGTTTTGGGTGCTTAAAAACAAAATCGTTAAAATATTTTTTAATGGTAAGATCTAAATTTTCCTGACCCATAATATAGCCTAATTGGGCTAAAAACACACATCCTTTATAGTACGATGCCAAACTGTATGAACGGTTAAATACATAGCGATCGCCATGGGTGGTCAACGGTTGTTCTCTCCCAGAGTTTGCCAAAGCGATATAGGTATTATAAACACCTTGTAAAGGGTTTGTCTTACCTTCGTTAAAAAGAATATTAACAGCGTGGTATTCTATATAAGTCGAAAAACCCTCGTCCATCCACGGGTGTTTCGATTCGTTGTTTGCCAATAAAAACTGAAACCACGTATGCGCCATTTCATGAGAAATCACGCCTTTTGTGATACCTTCATAAGTGCCTTCTCCCAGTAAAAGGGTGCACATACCGTATTCCATACCGCCATCGCCACCTTGAATGATAGAATATTGTTTATAAGGGTATTTACCAACGGTTTCACTATAGTGTTGCATAAACTCAACAGATTTAGGCTGAATTCGCTTCCAATTATTCCTTTGTTCACTAGTCATGGTTTTTTTATAGAAAAAATGCAATAGAGGGCCATCAGGAACTTGTGCTGTATCATGAATATAATCTGGGTCTGCTGCCCAAGTAAAATCATGAACATTAGGTGCTATAAAGTGCCATGTTAATTTATCATTTTTGGTAGGCTTTACTTCTGAAGTTTCATATCCATGACCAATCTCGTTTGGATTTTGTAGATAGCCGGTTCCGCCAACTACGTAGTTTTTATCAATAGTTAATTTCACATCAAAATCGCCCCAAACACCATGAAATTCTCGTCCAATATAAGGGTGTGCATGCCAACCTTCAAAATCATATTCTGCTAATTTTGGGTACCATTGCGCCATGGACAATGCTACGCCTTCTTTATTATTGCGTCCAGCACGTCGGATTTGAACAGGTACTTGTCCGTCAAAATCCATATTAAACCTAACGCTTTCTCTTGGTTGGATCGGTGTTGCTAAAGCGACTTCCAAAACAGTTCCTACGGTTTCATAATTTAAATCTATTCCGTTTTGTTTTAATGAATTCACCTTAATAAACCCTATTTCATCAGGTTTTAATTTGCTAATTCTATCCATAACTCTCCTATCAGGATCGGCTATGGTTCTAGAGCGCACATCCATTTCACTTCCCGGTTGAAACGCATTAAAGTATAAATGATAGAACACTTTGTGCAACACATCAGGGGAATTGTTGGTATATACCAAAACCTGTTTTCCTTTGTATTGGTAATTATTCACATCCATATCAATTTCCATTTTGTAATCCACATGTTGTTGCCAATAGGATGATGTTGCTTTTGATGGCGCGATAGGAGGTTGTGGTGTATTTGAAACCACCACCTCTTTTGGACTGTTACAAGATATAATTAGTGAAACAAACAGAATGAAAATAAAGAAACGTTTCATAGAATTTTTTTTTGAATGTTATTAATTTAAGAAAGGTCTATCTAGAGGCTATCCAAAAAGTAACCAGTACTTGTCAAACTCAGCGCAGTCGAAGTCTTAATATTCAGAAAATCGATGTATTTCGACTGCGCACAATATGACAATAGACTTTACTGCGCCATTTTTGCTGCCATTATCAACGCATTATAAGCATTAACAATTTTACCGGATTTTACGACATCTGCAAATGGTTTTATATTGTTAGTGTCTCCACCAACGATAACTTTTGTTTTAATTGGTAAGCCAGAATCCATAATAATTTGCTTTACCTGTGCCGCAGAAAGCTTAGGATAATAAGAACGGATTAAAGCAGCAACACCAGCAACTCCCGGAGCAGCCATAGAAGTGCCTCCTTTTGTTTGATATTCGTTTTCTGGTGTTGTAGAATAGACACTTGCTCCTGGCGCAAAAACATCTACGTTGTTTTTTCCATAGTTTGAGAAACCTGCCAATAAACCAGAACCATATTTTGGAGCTAAAGCACCCACTCTAATATACGTATCTGAAATTTCCTGTCCGTTTACGTTATCATCTGGGAAGTTTGGTTCTATATCCACATTTTTGCTATCGTTTCCAGCAGCATGCACAAAAACAACATCATTTTTTGCAGCATAGGCAATGGCATCTCTTACCCAATCGCTATGAGGCGAAAAACTTTTCCCGAAACTTCCGTTAATTACAGACGCCCCATTATCAACCGCATAGCGAATGGCTAAAGCCACATCCTTATCATATTCATCACCATTAGGAACGGTTCTAATACTCATTATTTCAACATTATTAGCGACACCGTTGGCTCCTTTACCGTTGTTGCGTTCTGCAGCAATTATTCCAGCTACGTGCGTACCATGGCTTTCGGTTTTTTTAACGGGTTTAACATTGCCGTTGCCATAAAATTTGGTGCTCATATCATCTGGATTGTCACCATTTTTACGACCTTTAAAATCCTTGTTTAGGTGGTAGTTTAAGCGGTCGTTGATACTTTCTAAGGCTTCATTTATTTCTTTAACCGCATCTGCCATAGATGCTACACCATTACCATACATGTACTGTGCAATTTGCTTTGCTTGACTTAAAGCTTGGTCTTCGGTTTTTATTGCGCCAACTTCTTTCTGTGTATAATCTTTTTTCCCAAAATGTTTTGTTAATGTTTCATCTGCATCTTTTACTTGCTGAGAAACCTGCTCATATTGTGTTTTTCTTTGCAGCCATTTTTGTGATTGCTTTTCATATTCTGCCTGTGCTCTAGTATAATCGGGATGGTTGGTATTCCCGCTAGCTAAAATTCTAACATATTCTAATTGTTCGTCATAGCCATCGCCTAAAAAATTCCAGCCATGCACATCATCAATATAGCCGTTGTTGTCATCGTCTTTTCCATTGTTAGGTTTTTCATCTTTATTAGTCCAAATTACATCATTTAAATCTTCGTGGTCAATATCAATACCAGAATCTATAACGGCAACAATTACTTTTTTTCCTTTTTTCTTTTTAATTATTTCAGCATAAGCTTTATCAACACTCATTCCTGGTACTGTATCTTTTACCAAATCTAAATGGCCCCAATTGTGTTTTTCAGCTTCAGTTAAATCTGAAACTTTTAATGGAATTGTATCAATGTTTTCAACTGGTGTAGATAGAATTTCTCCCGTACTTCCACAACCAAAAAGTAATGCAGACGTGACTACTGCGAGTGTTAATTGTTTAATTGTCCTCATTTTATATTTGAATTAGTCTTTCTTAATTAAATACCTCTTGTGCGGTTAAAATAGTATTCAACCTTACGCCTTTTTCGGTATGTTTTACGGTAATTATTTCGTTGTGCGCATCATGTTCTAAAAACAGATAAAAATTATTGTCTGCTGCTATATTTAGAAACCTTTCCTTTTCATCTAAAGTCAATAGCGGTCGCATATCGTAACCCATAATATATGGTAACGGAATGTGTCCTACAGTCGGTAATAAGTCGGCCATAAAACAAATGGTTTTTCCTTTATAATTTATCATAGGAATCATTTGTTTATCGGTGTGTCCGTTGGCGAAAAAAATGTCGAAACCTAATGTGGAATTTCGTAAAATATCGTTTTTGGGAACATCAGTAAATTTGAGTGTACCACTTTCTTGAATTGGGATAATGTTTTCCTTTAAAAATGAAGCTTTTTCTCTTTTGTTGGGTTGGGTTGCCCATTTCCAATGAGCCGCATTACTCCAAAAGTGTGCGTTTTTAAAAGCAGGTTCGTAGCCTGTTCTGTTTGTATTCCATTGAATGGCGCCTCCACAATGGTCAAAATGTAAGTGGGTTAAAAACACATCGGTAATATCATCCCGATGAAATCCATATTTTTTTAGAGATGCATCAATACTATCATTGCCCCATAGGTAATAGTATCCAAAAAACTTATCCGATTGTTTGTTGCCCATACCTGTATCAATCAAAATCAACCTGTTGCCATCTTCAATAAGCAGACATCTCGCCGTTAAATCTATCATGTTATTGGCATCGGCAGGATTGGTTCTATGCCATATCGATTTTGGTACTACGCCAAACATAGCACCACCATCAAGCTTAAAATTTCCAGAATTAATGGGGTATAAGTTCATAGGATTGCAAAATTAAGAAATATGCAGTAAAAGATAAGATTTGTTAAGAATATATTAAGACTAAAGGGATTGAAATCAATCTCTTTTTTTGACCACGAATGTTGCTAATAGTCACTAATTTTTGAAAAAATCTTCAGATTTTTATATTAGTGCGATTTGTGGCTTATTAATTTACCTCTCAGAATTTATGATGAAATCACTTGTCGGAGGCGTTTGCCAAAATCGAAAAGTGCTTTTATTTCTTTAACACTTGCCAGGCGTTCTTTTCCGAAGACTAATAAGGCTTTACCATTACATTCAACATGGTAATAAGGGTTGCTTTCAAAGAAATGCGTCACATCATCATTGAAAAATTCTGTTATTTCTTTTTCATTGTCTCCCAGTAAATAGAATCGATCAGAAAAATCAGAATGGTTTTGAATAGGAATATCCTTAAATCCGGCAAAGGCATATACTTTTTCTAAAAACCCCTCTCTATCCAAAGTAAATTCCGGGGCATCAAATTTTAACTTTATATAAAGCATTGTGGATCTTACCACTTCTTTTGCAATAAATTCTCCCTCGGAAAATTCGATATCAAATAAAGTAATGGTATCGTTATTATACATCAAATTATTGTAAATATGATTGATGTTTTTAGTGTTGAAGAAATGAAAATTGTATAAATGCTCTACGTCCTTCTGTTTTTTTGGCTTATAAGTCAACCCGTAATCTTCTGCCAATTCCTCAATACTGGTTTGTCTTCTTGTGAGGTTCTTTTTAATAATTTTTGGAACGGGTAACAAACGACGCAAAGCGAAGGGGTGTTTAGAGTCGGTATCGTGCATATCTAAACCAATTACATCAAAATGACCTCCTCTTTTTTTGAATAATTCTTGATAGTTGTGCATGTTTTCCATAACGGTATGATCTACAAAACCGCATAATGAAAAATCAACAATGACGTCATGATCTTCTGGAACAGCATCTAATTTATCTTTTAACCTATGGTAATTTAAAAAGCTGCAAAAATGTTTCACGCTCACATAAAAATCTTCATGGCCTGCCTCTTGAAACATCAACACATTGGGCTTTAAAACATTTCTAACAAACAATGAAAATGTTTTATTTATGATAACATGAATAATGAGCGTGGTTAAAACTCCCGCTAAAATTCCAGATATGAGTCCTATTTTAAGCGTTACCAAAAGCGTTACAAAAAAGATGATAAGCTGTTCCTTGCCGATATGGCTTATTTTTTTTATAACATCAGGAGAGGCTAATTTATAGCCCGTATATACCAAAATTGCCATTAAAGCGGGCAACGGAATACGGGTTAATTGCGTGCTAAACAACACAATAAATAGCACCAAAAACGTCGCATGAAAAAAGTTGGAAGATCGATTACTTGCATTATTATTTACATTAACAGAGCTACGTGCAATTACTGTAACCACGTTCAATCCACCTAAAAACCCACTTCCAATGGTTGCTAACCCCAATGCTTTTAAATCACGGTTAACGTTAGAACGTCTTTTCTCAGGATCAAGTTTATCTACTGCCTTGATGCTTAATAACGATTCTATACTCGCAATAAGTGTAATTGCAAAAACGCTGCCCCAAAACGAAAAAGTACCAACACTTGAGAAATTTGGGAGGTGCATATCTGCTATAATTTGTTGAATGGAAGGAATTCCGGAAATCATATACTCCTTATCAATAGGGTTTACTTCATGTACTATAAATTCGAAATAATAACTAAAAGCTATTGAGAGAATCACAATCCACATAGGAGCGGGTATCAATTGCAAATATTTGTTTCTAATCTTAGAATAAAATAGCATAATAACGAAACTTAAAACTCCTGCTATAGCTGCATAAATAAGCCCTTTTTTGTCATAGTGTAGGGCGTCGTTTATCGTAAAAGGAATCTCAAAAAGATAATCGAGGGTACCTTCCCGTTTAATTTTATGGGCAAACATAATATGAAATTGCTTTCCTAAAATAATAAGCCCAATAGCCGCCAACATGCCTTGTATGGCAGAAGATGGGAAAAAATCTGCCAGTTTACCCATTCTAAAAAAACCAAGCAACATAATTAAAACACCCGAGCAAATAATTGCAGCATAAGCACTTTCTATCCCCAAAGTTGTAATAGCCACCAATAACACACCAACCAACCCGTTACCCGGACCAGCAATCGTGACGTGGCTACCTCCAAAAATAGACACCACAACACCACCAACAATAGCGGCAATAATACCTGCAATTGGTGGCGCATCGCTAGCCATTGCAAGCCCTAAGCCCAATGGTAATGCGATAAGACTTACCACAAAACCAGAAAAAATGTTTTTTGGTAGTGCCTTAAAAAATGCTGTTATGTTGTTTTTCTTCGAACTCATTGAAGAATTAGTACATCTGTTGGTAATTCGGTTAAAATATGTTCTATATCATGCGGAAATAAACGGTCCCAGAATGTCATTTTACTTGGTGGGTTCATCACTAATAAATCTGCTCTAGAAATTTGGGCGTAATGCCCGATGGAATACCCTTGTTTTCCAAAAATGGGTTGTAATTTTATGGTTTTGTCTTTTGTATAAGCTTCTGGAATATGACTGATAATCTCTTTTATCCTTGAATTTTCACGCCTTCTTATGCGCTCTTTAATAATGTTTGCACGTCTTAAGGATTTATCGTCTTCTACCTTGACCGATACCTGTTCTTGTTTAATCTCTTCTACAATTGTTATTTTTTCTGCTTTAAGCTGTTCCGCAACATAAAAGGCTGAGGTTATGGTTTGCTCCGTTTTTGGATCTTTTAATCCGTTTACAACGATGTGTTGACAAGGGATTCGTTCTACCGAAGGTTTGATTAAAAGCAATATAGAACATTTGGCGTTTCGGGTAATTTTTCGGGCGATAGACCCTATATAGTATTTAAAGAAACGTTCTCTTTTGGCTGCTCCTAAGATGAGCAGGTCAATTTTTTTTTTTTCTGAAACCGATAAGATAACATCAACCGGATCTCCAGGTTTAAAAACAACTTCATACTCTAAATTATCCTTTTCGAAAGATTTTAGAATAACACCAAGCATATCTACTTTGTCTTTTGAGTTCTCGCCAACATGAATTAGAAACAATTTCGATTTAAAAAACACAGATAGTCTAGCTGCTTCAAAAAGGTTGGCTTTTAAGTTGGGCGAAAACGCCACCCCAATGCCTATGCTATTAAACGGTTTTAAACTCAAATTAGAAAAAATTGGTCAAAAGTTGAAAGATAGTATTTTTTGTAGAATTAGTGCGGTAACTTGCCGATTGAAACTAAAAAAATTTAATAAGACGAAATAGTCTGTTTTTATTTATTTTAGTGTTTTTAAAATAAAAAAGGTTTATGTTAGAGCTTGCTGGTATTATTATTCTTGGAATTTTAGCCCAATGGTTTGCTTGGAAATTTAAAATTCCCGCAATTTTACCTTTAATTTTAATCGGTCTTTTAGTAGGCCCAATAGCTGCACAGTTTTTAAGTGAAGATGGTACAAAATGGATAGAACCAATTTGGAATGGCAAAAAGGGATTATTCCCTGGCGATGGTTTGTACTATTTTGTGTCCTTGGCCATAAGTATTATTCTTTTTGAAGGTGGACTAACGTTAAAGCGCTCCGAAATTAAAACCGTAGGTCCCGTAATTACCAAGTTAATTACTTTGGGTTCTGCAATTACGTTTTTTGGTGCAGGACTTTTGGCACATTTTATTTTTGACTTAAGTTGGCAACTGTCCTTTTTATTTGCAGGATTAATTATAGTAACGGGACCAACGGTTATTACTCCAATTCTAAGAAACATTCCGCTTAAAAAAGATATTTCAACGGTATTAAAATGGGAAGGTATTTTGATAGACCCGATTGGTGCTTTGGTGGCAGTATTGGTGTTTGAGTTTATTAGTGTCGAGGGCGATAGTGGGTTTACTAAAACGGTATTGATCGAGTTTGGTAAAATTGTTTTGTTCGGTACTACTTTTGGGTTCACATTTGCGCATGCTTTGGCGTTTGCCATTAACAAAAAATTGATTCCACATTATTTACTAAATGTGGTGTCGTTATCTACGGTATTATTGGTTTTTGTTGAATCTGAGATTTTTGCGCACGAGTCGGGTTTACTTGCCGTTGTGGTCATGGGCATGGTTTTAGGAAATAGTAAATTAAATAATTTAAAGGAGTTGCTTTATTTTAAAGAATCTCTGAGTGTATTATTAATTTCCATACTTTTTATTCTGCTTGCCGCAAATATTAATATTGAAGATTTAGAGTTGCTTTACACATGGAAAACAGCTTTGCTTTTTGCTTTGGTGGTTTTTTTGATACGTCCAATAGCTGTTTTTGCAAGTACCTATGGTTCCAAATTAAATTTAAACGAAAAGTTATTTATCAGTTGGGTAGGCCCTCGTGGAATTGTTGCTGCAGGTATCGCATCATTATTTGGTAGTAAGCTTATAAAACAGGGTGTTGAAGGTGCTGAATACATTACGCCTTTAGTGTTTATGATCGTGTTGGGAACGGTATTGTTAAATGCGACCACAGCACGATTATTTGCGAGATTAGTTGGTGTGTTTTTGAAAAAATCTGAAGGTGTTTTAATTGTTGGTGCTTCTAAAGTGTCAAGGTTATTAGGGCATTATCTTTTAAATAACGGAAGACATGTTGTACTTATTGATAGCAACGAAAAGAACATTGAGAAAGCGAAGGAATTGGGATTAGAGGCTATTAGCACAAATATTTACTCTGATACTTTAATGGATAATATTGAACTTAGTGATGTAGGTTATTTAATGGCGTTAACGGGTAATCCTGATATTAATAAGTTTGCCATTAACAAATTCAGTAACCAATTTGGCGAAAATGGTTCTTTTAGATTGGTAACCACTCAGGAAATGCTAGACGATACCAACAACCCTAAAGAAGGTTTATTTTCCCATAAAGATGATTTTAATTCTTTAACAGAAGTGACTCGGAAACATCCTTCCATCCAAGAGATAGATTTGGAAGACAAAGATCATTATGAAAGCTTGATTGAAATCACAAAAAACGATGCCGACATTGTTCCTTTGTTTATTAAAGACAATGAAGGAGAACTTCATATTATCTCTTCCTATAATTTAGAGGTTGATACTGTTATTGAAGAGGGGTTTCAATTGGTGTATTTAGGGAAGCCGATTGATGTGGAGGGAGTGCCTGCGACTTAGTGTTTTCTAAATTAAACATATTTCCGTTAGCGAGAGTGTCACGCTCGTGACGTAAAAGTTATGAGCGTGTAGTTAACAGAAAAGAAAAGGGAATGGAAGTCTTTGCATACTATTTTGAAATTAAAAGTCCTTAAAAAATCAGTCGTACATCAATTTTGGAGCGTTCCCGCCTGCCGGCAGGTTTTTATAGTGTTGTGCAACGGTTACCGTTGTTGTGCGGTCATATTTGTCTTTTGAAATTCGTTTGTGTTCAAGAATATTAAATCCATCTCCTTACTTTTTCACAATACCTTTGATACTCCTCTCCAAAATCATTTCTCAAACGAGGTTCTTCAATGAGTATTACGAAAATGTTGAAAGTAATAAAGACTAAGAGTAAATAAATCCATAACTCAACTGATTGAAAAAAGATGGCTTCCCCAATCAGTATCAATGTCACGCCAACATACATTGGATTACGTGAAAATTTGTAAAGTCCAGCCACAACTAATCTCTTTGTTGGGTCGGCAGGAGAAAGCGTCCCTCGTCCTTTGATGGCAAAACTTATGATACACCAAAGCATTATTACAAAGCCAATCAGAAATACAATTATCCCGATATAATGATGCAATTGCCAAACTTTACCAAACAAATTATTTATCCTGAAACCTGTAATCCATAGTGGTATCAGTCCTGCTACTAATCCAGGTTGCAGGATTGTGAAAAGTAGATTTCGTATGAATAATGATAACATTTATGGTTTTAAGTTTATATTTTCGTTTTATCGGTTAAACAACTATTATTGATGCACTTTTTTGGCACCAGTTTTATTCCTCTTCTTTCCGAAAAATTTTCTCCATTTTACGACCTCTTGCCAATTCATCAATCAGCTTTTCCATACGCCTACATTGTTTATACAATTCAAATTCGTCCTCTATTTCTTCAATTCGATAACCGCAAACGACTCCTTTAATCAAGTGTGCGTTTGGATTTATTTTAGCTTTTTGAAAAAATGTTCTAAAGGTTGCTTTTTCATCAATAAGTGCTTGTAAAGCATCTTGATCAAAACCAGTAAACCATTTAATTACTTGATTGAGTTCTTCTTTTGTTCTTCCGTTTTTCTCCAACCTGTTCAGGTAAAGAGGATAAATGGATGCAAAGATCATATTGGCAACATTTTCATTTTTTTCGGCGGTAACTTTCATTTTTATTTGATTTTGAATTGATTGGCGCTAATGTGCTCGCTCGTTGCGTTGGTCAGCAACTAAATTAGTAAAAGAAAACGAATCAGGGGAAAACCCTATGGATTTTCCGTAAGTATGCTAGAAATAGTAATGAATTATATACGGCTTGGCAACAGTTTTACCTGTTATCTTTTTCCAATTTCTGAGATGTATTTTTGGGCACTTTACCTTTCTTTCTAATTTCAAAGGGCGATATACGTACGAAAGCATCTTCATCAAAAGCATTGAATGAATTAAAGGCCTGATCCGCCAAAAATAAGATTCTAGGACTTCTAGACCCATCACGTCTTAAATTCCATTTGGCATGAAACAATTTCCAAGCAATTTGAAAGGCTATGGCTGTTTTTCCTGTACCTGTAGCTAAGGTTAAAAGTAATCTGTCCTTTTTCCCTGAAATGGCTTCTAAAACTTTGGCAATGGCATTTTGTTGGTAATATCTGGGTTGCCAAGTGCCACCTCTATCTTCAAAAGGAATGGCAAACAAGCGTGCTGCCCAATCAGCAATCTCAACTTTATAGTCTTCTTTTGGTGTTGGGTAGGTCATTTCCCAAAGGGCGTCTGGTGTTGGGTATTTAGATACATCACCTTCCGTACCTTCGACCATGTCTATACCATAGATTTGCAACCCATTCGTAGCATAGGTAAAACGAATATTTAAACGTTCTTCATAGTCTTTGGCTTGACCAACGCCTTGCGTTTAGTATTCATCTCTTTTTTTAGCTTCTACAGCACCTATTCTCCTGTTTTTGTATTCTAAAACGTAATCTGCAAAACGGGGCGTGGCTTCTACTACGGGAAGGATTGCATCCAACCCTAAAATATCCCGTCCTTTCAGGACTAATCCCGAAGGGATGAGATACGCTGAGGTAAGGGCGAAGTCCTGCCGAATAGGATGTGCAATAATGAAGCCCTGAAAGGGCGCTATAATTAATCCCAAACATAGTCTTCATTATATGCAACTTTATACTTTTTTAAAAAACCTCTGTATTCTTCCTTAAAACCTTTTTTACGATGGTGTTCATGCTGATTTTTAATGTAACCAATCACTACATCTACTTCACTTGGGTTTACTGAAAATGCACCGTAGCCATCTTGCCAAAAGAAGTTTTTTAAACTTTTATCTTTGGTTTTATACCACTTGGATGAACTGGCTTTTATTTTTTGTACCATGGTCATTAAAGCTATTTTTTTGGATAGCATGCATAGAATATGTACATGATTTGTATAACCACCAACGATTAAAACAGGACACTCTAGCTCATTACATACGCCACCTAAATACGCATGTAGCTCTTGCTCGTAAGGTGGAAAGATTAATTTTTCTCTATACTTGGTGCTAAACACGATATGTACATAGTTTTTTACGAGTGATTGTCCCATGGTTATAGCACCCTTTCAGGGTTTTTATTGGTTTGTTTCCTTATCGGATGGAATGCTTCCATCCTTACTATGCTGCATCCCTTCGGGACTGGTTAACACTAATCCCAAAGGGATGTCATATAAACGCATGGGGCAAAGCCCTACGCTTTTAATTAAGGGAATTAGTCCTAGCCCAAAAGGGCGTTATAACCATGATGTGTTATTAGGTCCCGGATAATTATAGCACCCTTTCAGGGTCTTTATTGGTTTGTTTCCTTATCGGATGGAATGCTTCCATCCTTACTATGCTGCATCCCTTCGGGACTGGTTAACACTAATCCCAAAGGGATGCCATGTAAACGCATGTGGCAAAGCCCTACGCTTTTAATTAAGGGAATTAGTCCTAGCCCAAAAGGGGCGTTATAACCATGATGTGTTATTAGGTCCCGGATAATTATAGCACCCTTTCAGGGTTTTTATTGGTTTGTTTCCTTATCGGATGGAATGCTTCCATCCTTACTATGCTGCATCCCTTCGGGACTGGTTAACACTAATCCCAAAGGGATGTCATATAAACGCATGGGGCAAAGCCCTACGCTTTTAATTAAGGAAATTAGTCCTAGCCCAAAAGGGGCGTTATAACCATGATGTGTTATTAGTCCCGGATAATTATAGCACCCTTTCAGGGTCTTTATTGGTTGTTTCCTTATCGGATGGAATGCTTCCATCCTTACTATGCTGCATCCCTTCGGGACTGGTTAACACTAATCCCAAAGGGATGTCATATAAACGCATGGGGCAAAGCCCTATGTTTTTAGGGTAACTTATTAAATGAAGATAAATATAAGGTTTTATTCACAATTTTGTTTCGTTTTGGGATGATAAGAGGAGGTTTCGTTCCTCTTTTCGTGATTTTATTATAGCCAAAAAAAGCCTCACTTTTTTAAAAAAACGAGGCTTTTGTATAATTGGAAAAAGGTCTTTTTCTAACCTATAATATGCAATTCATTAAACTCCTTGGTTAATACTAATGTATCGTCTCCTTTTAGTTTTAAATCTTTTAGTGGAATTTCTACGTTATCTACTTCAACTTTAGAGATTTTAAATGGCAAGCCGTGTAAATTCAACTTAAAGGTTTTATAAGTGGTTACAAACTTACCGGATTTGTGCTGCTGAATAATCAATTCTTTTTTCTTTCCAGACAATTTGAAGTTTCTTAAACTATATCTACCTTTAATATAATCATAACCATCGGTGGCATCTTCATAAACCATGGATTCTTCTTTACCTTCTGCATAATATACATCCAATAATAACTCATTAATGGTTTTTTCGCCTACATACTGTTGAATTGGGTATTTAGGAATAATAGCACCTTCTTTTACAAAAATTGGCATGCTATCTAAATCGGCATCAACCCAAACTTCTTGACCTCCGATTACAACTTCATCAGTCCAGTAGTTGTACCATTGCCCTCTTGGGATATACATTCGTCTCCCTTTTTGGTTAGGACCGGTAACAGGACAAGCTAGTATTTTTTCACCAAAAATAAACTCATCATTTCTATAGTGTGTTTGAGTGTCTTCTTGATCGTAAAGTACCAAAGACTTTAAGATTGGAACACCATCTTCGGCATATCTCCAAAATGCGGTGTATAAGTAAGGTAGTAATTGATATCTTATTTCAATAAACTTTCTTACGACATCGGTAATGGTTTTTCCAAAAGCCCAAGGTTCTTGATCTCCGTGGTCTCCAGAAGAGTGCGTTCTACAAAATGGGTGGAAAATACCTAACTGGATCCAACGTGCATATAGCTCACCGTTTGGTTGTTCGGCAAATCCTCCAATATCAGATCCTATAAACGAGAATCCAGACATACACATACGTTGGGCTTGTAAATTTGCAATGGTTAAATGATCCCAAGTTGCAATATTATCTCCAGTCCAACTAGAAGTGTAACGCTGTGTTCCAGAATAAGCTGCTCTTGTAATTACAAAAGGCCTTTTTGGGTATGAAAACTTTTTTAAACCCTGATAGGTAGCGCGTGCCATTTGCATTCCGTAAATGTTATGCGCTTTTCTGTGGCTACATTGGTTGCCATCGTAATCGTGTCTGACATCGTTAGGGAAGGTTTTTCCGGGAACGTCCATTACTGCTGGCTCATTCATATCGTTCCAAACACCTTTAACGCCTATATCTTCTACTAATTCTTTGAATAAATTAGACCACCATTCTCTTACTTCTGGATTTGTGAAATCCGGGAAATAACATTCACCTGGCCAAACTTTACCTTTCATGTATGGACCGTCGGCACGTTTACAGAAGTAATCTTTATCAAGCCCTTCTTTGAACACCGAATAGTCCATGTCTATTTTAATTCCCGGATCAATAATAACGATGGTCTTAAAGCCATCATCAGCCAGTTCCTTAACCATGCGTTTAGGGTCAGGGAAATATTCCTTACTCCAAGTAAAGCATCTAAATCCTTCCATGTAATCGATATCTAAATAAATAGCATCACAAGGGATTTCTAGTTCTCTAAATTTAGAAGTGATTTCTTTTACGTTAGATTCAGGGTAGTAACTCCATTTACATTGGTGGTAACCAAGCGTCCAAAGCGCAGGCATTTCATGTGGTTTTCCCGTTAAATCAGTATAGTTCACTACCACATCTGACATGTCGGGACCGTATATGAAATAGTAATTCATTTCGCCTCCGTGCGCCCAAAAACTTGTAATATTTCTGCGTTCACTACAAAAGTCAAAAAACGACCTAAATGTATTGTCGAAAAATATACCGTAAGATTTTTTATTGTGTAAAGCGGTGTAAAAAGGAATGGCCTTATAAATGGGATCGGTATCCCTGCCGTAGGCATAAGAGTCTGTTACCCAGTTTTCAAAACGTTTTCCTTTTAGGTTGTTATCAACTGGTTTATCTCCTAAACCAAAATAACTCTCACCTGCTTGGGCAGTTTTGGACATTTTTACAACATCGCCACCATGCTCGTAACTTTCTTCCCAATGGAACCCCAATTCATCTTCACAAATTAAAGTTTTGTCCTTGGCATCAAAAATAGACGTTCTTAAATCTAATTTTGAAATATTGCAAATAAGTTTTGATGTTGTAATTATGTAATTTTTATCGTCTTCAGTTACTTCTAGGTGGTTATAACCTCTACTTGCATATTTTGTAATGGCATAAGAAAAGTCATTTTCAAAAATGCCCGTAGTTGTAAATCTAAAGCGAAGAATACTATCTCTACGAACCGTAACCTCTAAAACTACACCGTTTGCAGTGGTAAAAGAGAGAACGTTAAGGTTTTTCTCGTATTTAATTATTTTTGAAGGAAACAGATTTCCTTTATATTCTAATTCAGTATTTAATATCATAAAAAAACAGGTACTAAAATTAATCAGCGAAATTACTAAAATTTTAGTGCTTGTTTGGTTTATTTTTATTAAAAAAACGGTTAATTAATTATATAAAATTTAATAAATCAGCCTTCTAATTACTTAATTTTTAATAAAGTGTACATAAACCTCTTTTTTTAAATTTGAAATGAGTTTTAAATATGAAAATTTAACATGATTATCGTCAAAAGCTTTGGAGTGAAAAGCGCTATATCAGATTTCAACAAAAAAAAAAAATTCGGTTATTGAATATGATGTCTCATTCAATAACCGAAAAAATGTAAAACTTAAGAGTTATTATTTAAACTCAAAAATAGTAACTGCCAGTGGGGGTAATGTTATTACTGCTGAATAATCTTTACCATTCCAAGATTCTTTTTTAATGGTAATTTGTTTTTTGTTAGCAATACCGCTTCCTCCAAACTCCTCTGAATCACTATTAAAAATCTCCACGAGTTTCCCTTTTGAGGTTACCCCTATTTTATAGTCTTTTCTTACTGCCGGCGTTAAATTACAAACCACCACTACATTTTGTGCTTCTTTATAACCTTTTCTGATGTATGAAATCACGCAGTTTTCATGATCGTCGTAACTTATCCACTCAAAACCTTCGCCACTAAAGCCTTTTTCGTATAATGCTGGTGTATTTTTATAGACAGCATTTAACGATTTATAATAGTTTAGCATGTCTTGATGTGGCTTAAATTCCAATAAATTCCAATCTAGGCTTTCTTGGAAATTCCACTCGTTATATTGTCCAAATTCCCCACCCATAAACAAGAGTTTTGTACCTGGGTGCGTAAACATGTAACCGTATAATAAACGCAAATTTGCAAAGCGCTGCCATTCATCACCTGGCATTCTTCCCAAAATAGAATTTTTACCATACACCACTTCATCATGAGATAATGGCAACATAAAATTCTCAGTAAATGCATAGGCTAAACTGAATGTAATTTCGTTATGGTGGTATTTTCTATATATAGGATCTAAAGCGAAATACTCTAGGGTATCGTGCATCCAGCCCATCATCCATTTCATTCCAAAGCCTAAACCGCCTACAAAAGTTGGTTTAGAAACCATTGGGAACGCTGTGGATTCCTCAGCTATCATTTGCACATCAGGAAACGATGCATATATTTCTTCATTCAATTCTTTTAAGAAACTGATAACGGCTAGGTTTTCTCTGCCTCCGTACATATTTGGTTCCCATTCTCCGTCTTCTCTGGAATAATCCAAAAATAACATGGACGCAACGGCATCTACGCGTAAACCATCTGCATGGTATTGGTCCATCCAAAAAGCGGCATTACTTATTAAGAATGAGCGCACTTCATTACGTTCATAATTGAAAATTAAACTTTTCCAATCTTGGTGATAGCCTTTGCGCTTGTCTGGGTGTTCATACAAGTGCGATCCATCAAAGAACCCTAATCCGTGTGCATCTTCTGGGAAATGTGATGGTACCCAATCCAGTATGATTCCAACGCCCGCTTCGTGCAATTTATCCACTAAATATTTAAATTCTTCAGGATATCCAAAACGTGATGTTGGCGCAAAATAACCTGTAACTTGATAGCCCCAAGACGGATCATATGGGAATTCCATAATTGGCATAAATTCTACATGCGTAAAATTCATGTCGCTCACATATTTTACCAAATCATCGGCCAACTCAAAATAAGACAAGAATCGGTCTTCTTCGGCGTGCCTTTTCCAAGAGCCTAAATGCACTTCGTAAACAGAAAAAGGCGCATCAATGGCGTTATTCTTTTTACGGTTTTTCATCCAGTTTTTGTCTTTCCACTTATAGTTATCATCCCAAACTATGGATGCCGTTTTTGGATTGTGCTCGTAACGTCTTGCGTAAGGATCAGCCTTTTCGGTTTTTATATCGTTGTTATGGCTTTGTATTTTGTATTTATAGGTGGCACCTTTTTCCACAAGAGGAATAAAGCCTTCCCAAATACCACTTGAATCCCAGCGAACGTTTAATTGGTGTTCGCCTTCCATCCAATAATTAAAGTCGCCAATTACCGAGACTTGTTTTGCTGAAGGAGCCCAAACCGCAAAATAAACGCCATCTATACCGTCAACGGTAACGAGGTGCGATCCAAATTTTTCGTAAAGTCTAAAGTGCTTTCCGGCCTTAAAAAGATTAATATCAAATTCTGTGAATAAACTGAAAGGTTTAACGTGTGCCATAGTTTGTTAGTTGTTAATAATATTAGAAATTCCCTTAAGAGGAATGATTGCCCATTGCGGACGTGAATTAAATTCGTAACCCAATTCATAAACGGCTTTTTCGAGCAGCGCATATTTCAACAGAAAAATACGTTCTTGATTATAACCTATATTTAAATTGGCATCTCTTACTTGGGAAACATAGGTTCCTAAAAATAATCCGATGCTATAATTATACAATAATTCGCCTGCTTCAAAAAGTTTTTCTGATTCGTTGTTATAGTTATTTAAATTGTTAAAAATAGTGGTGTAAATAGCGTAATGGAAACTTCTAAACAAGCCTGCAATATCCTTTAAGGGAGGTTGTTTAACTTTTCTATCACGAATGGTGCTTTCTGGTTCTCCTTCAAAATCCAGAATATAGAAATCGTTGTCTTTCACCAAGATTTGGCCCAAATGATAATCGCCATGAACTCGGATGCGCTGGCCTTTAAGTTTGGTCCAATCAAAATTCACAAAGCGTTTTCTAATTAAGTTTTTCTTATCCAAAAATTCTTTTGCCATTTTTAGTGCTAAATCGTCCAGCTTATCCAAATTGTTTTCAACAGTATTTAGTCTGTTTTGAAATTGGTACAATAATCGATTTTTTAACCAAACTTCGTAATCGCCATTGTAATGCGCAGGTGTAAAAGCGGTTTCCTCAAATTCTGAACCTAACGCAATGTGCATTTCAGCGGTTCGTTTTGCTAAGGTCTGTATTTTTTTTAGAAAATCTAAACCTACCCAATCTATTAAAACGGGAGGGATGTCGTTTATATTTAATTTTAAAAAACGTTCCGTTTCTGGAATTTCTTTGAGGTTTAGTTTTTTTGTGTCTAAAGCCCTGAATATTCTGTCGAATTCCTTCAGCATATAATCCCAGGCATCGCCTTGATTTGGAATCAATTTTTGCATCAAAGCTATGGTAATAATCTCCCTTCCCGCATCATCAATGTTTATGCTTCCTAGATATGGTGGTGTGTTTTTATAGTCTCTTTTTTCAGATAAATACCTGCTCATTTCATAGTCAGGGTTTTTACCGGCATAAATTCTTCTGAAAAATTTTAAAACATATTTTTCATTATAGATGATAGAGGTATTGCTCTGTTCTAGCCCCATAAACCTAGAGGACTCATAAGCATTATCTTCAAGAAGATTGCTTTTATGGTATTGTACTTTTGTGCGGTCTATGGGTTCTGAAGTAATGATCCGTTCAAACACCAATTTCCTGAATGCTTCAAGATTGATGGCATCAATAATATGGCCGCTTTTACCATCGATACTTACCGGTAATATTTTATCCTGTTCTGCAAAAGAATCATCTGTTACAAAAGCAATGGGCAAAAAGTAATGTTGATAAAAAGCCTCAACAAAATTAACTTCTAAAATTAAACCATAATAGACTTCTTCGTTTTGCTGAATTCTAAAATATTCGGAGAGTTCAATATATTTTAATTTGCTTGCTTTTCCGCCATACCAGCGTTGTTTTTGTACATACTCTTCTAAAACATCAGATAAAAAAACCGATAGAAAGTTTGTGTCATCCAAGAGTTGTTCCCAGGTGCCATCAAAAACTAAAGGTTTTTTTAAGGTATTTTCAGAAGTAGTTTCAGTCATACATTATTTATTTATATGAAAAATATGGAATGGTAACGTAGGATGTAATTCTACAAAATTCCATTCGTTATGCCAAGTGTAACGGCTATCTGTTATTACATCATGCATTTCAATATGGTGACCAGGATGCACTCCCAGTTCCTGAAGCGGCAGTTGTACAGTACCTTGTTGCGAGTTATGGGCATCTAAACTTATGATTACAAGAATATGATTTGTTTTTGCATCGTTCCATTTGTAGAATGCCATTATATTATCATTATCTACATGACAGAACTTAATATTATTGGTTTGCTGTAAGGCTTCGTTATGATGCCTTACATAATTTATCTTGGCAATAATTGTAATGAGTTTATTTTTAATTTCCCAATCATAATGTGTGATTTGGAATTTTTCAGAATTTAAATATTCTTCTTTTCCGAGCAATGAATCCGATAGCATGTATTCAAAAACAGGGCCGTAAATACCGATACTGGAACTTAGTGTTGCGGCAAGTGCATAACGCTGCATGTGTTTGGATTCTCCAGTTGCTTGTAAATGAAACGGGTTGATATCTGGGGTATTTGGCCAAAAATTAGGCTGCATGTACTCCTTTAACTCGGTTTGGGTCAATTCTTCAACATACTCGGTTAATTCATGTTTAGAATTCCGCCATGTAAAATAAGTATAAGATTGCGTATAGCCTTGTTTGGCTAATTGTTGCATTACTTTTGGTGCGGTAAATGCTTCTGCCAAAAAGATAACGTTAGGATTTTTCTCTTTGACCTTAGTGATGATCCAATTCCAAAAATAGAAAGGTTTGGTATGTGGATTATCTACTCTAAAGATTTCGATACCGCAATCGATCCAATAAAATAAAGTATCTAAACACTCGTTCCATAGGGCTTGATAATCTTCGCTTTCCCAATATATAGGCAAGATATCTTGGTATTTCTTAGGGGGATTTTCGGCATATTGCACAGTACCATCCGGTCGCCATTTAAACCATGATGGATGCTCTTTTACCCAAGGATGATCTGGTGCGGCTTGTAGGGCATAGTCCATTGCAATTTCTAAGTTGTTGTCTTTAGCACGTTGGATTAAGGATTTAAAATCATCGAGATTTCCTAATTCTGGATGAATGGCTTTATGTCCGCCATGTTTAGAACCAACGCCCCATGTAGAACCCACATCACCAGGTTTTGCCTCAGTAGTGTTGTTTTTACCTTTTCTATTTACTTCTCCAATAGGATGGATTGGCGGCAAATAAACCACATCAAATCCCATATTTTTAATACGTGGCAATAAACGTTCACAATCTTTAAATGTGCCATGAACACCTTCTTTTTCTGAAGCTGAACGTGGAAAAAATTCATACCAGGTGCTGAATCGCGCCTTTTTTCTATCTACATAAACCTGATATTCTTTTGAAACATTCTCAAGAATTTTTACAGGATTATTGTAAAAGATAGTATAGAGTTTTTCTGAAGTCGCTTCGTTTATAGCTTCGCCATATCTGTCTTCATCTTTAAAAATAGCATGGATTTTCTCTAAATAGGCTTTGTCTTCTTTTGAAGCTACTTTATCTATAATAGCCGCAACATAATCGGCACCTTCTAAGAGTTCAGAACTTACATATTGTCCATCGTCTATCTTTCGGATAATGCCGTGTCTCCAGTTTAATGCATAGTCAACCCAGGCTTCAACTTTATAATTGTAAAACCCTTGTTTTTCAACAGTAAAGGCGGCTTGCCATTCATTGTTAAAATCAAGCGCCATTCTGGTGTTTCTCCAGGCCCTTCCATTTTCGTGCTTATAATAAACAGATGCTCCTAAAACATCATGTCCGTCGGCAAGAATATGTGCTCTAACATTTACAATTTCGTCTACTACGCGTTTTATATAATACTCACCACAATTTACACTAGGCGAAACATAATCAATTACAACTCTTCTTTGGTCTTGCATTCTTTTTAGTATAATAAAAAAATAAAAATTTATGTGATTTTAGATCTTGGTTCCTTTAAGGATTGTTGCTCCGTTTTTAATAACAACAATACCATCTCTAACACAGTAGGTGTCTGTTTCTGTATCTTCTAAGTGTTTTCCTCCTTCAATTTTAACATCGTCACCAATTCGGCAGTTTTTATCTAAAATGCAGTTTTTAATGGAACAACGCTCTCCAATACCCATTAGGTTTTCAATTTTATTGTTATTCATGTCTTCTAGAGATTCATAATAGTCAGCTCCCATCATATAAGTATTAACTATCGTGGAATCTTTACCTATTCTTGAGCGAATACCAATTACTGATTTTTCTATTCTTGTAGCACTTATAATACAACCTTCGGAAACTACAGTTCTGTCTAATACAGTATCAGCAATTTTTGTTGTGGGTAGCATTCTAGCATGCGTGTAGATACGTTTCTCTCTATTATATAAATCAAATTGAGGAATATCATCGGTCAATCCTAGATTAGCTTCAAAAAACGATTCTATGGTCCCTATATCGGTCCAATAGCCTTCATATTGATAACTTAACGTTTTGTGTGAATTAATGGACTGTGGTATAATTTCTTTACCAAAATCAATTGTATCAGGGTTTTTCATTAATTCTACCAATAAATCCTTATTGAATACATAAATACCCATTGAAGCCAGATAATTACGTCCTTGGGATTTCATTTCAGCACTCACTTCCGATGTCCACTCAGGTAAAAGTTCAGTATCTGGTTTTTCTATAAATGAAGTAATAATATTGTGGTCATTAGCTTTTAGAATCCCAAATCCTGGAGCATCTTTAGCGTTTACGGGAATGGTTGCAATAGAAATTTCGGCACCACTTTTTTCATGTGCCTCAATTAATTTATCATAATCCATTTGGTATAATTGATCACCAGATAAAATTAAGGCATATTCAAAATCGTGTTGTAAAAAATGGTGCATGCTCTGTCTTACTGCATCTGCCGTTCCTTGAAACCAGGTTTTGCTCTCAGGAGTTTGTTCAGCGGCTAGTACATCCACAAAAGCAGAACTAAAAAAACTAAAGTGATAGGTGTTCTTTATATGCTTATTTAGTCCGGCAGAATTGAATTGTGTCAGTACGAATATACGTTTGATGTCTGCATTGATACAATTTGAAATAGGGATATCTACTAATCTATATTTCCCTGCTATTGATACTGCTGGTTTTGAACGTCTATCTGTTAATGGATATAGCCTTGATCCTTGACCACCACCTAATATTATGGATAAAACTTTATTGTTAATCATATCTTTTAGTTTTTTAAGTTAGTTTATATTAATGATTTATATAGTTCTTCAACTTGTTTTGCAATAGCAACCCAATCAAAGTAGTCTTCAACACGTTTTCGTCCGTTTTTTGCCATTTTTTCCCTAAGCTCTTTATCGCCAATTACTTTATTTACCCCGTTTGCTAAATCTCTTGCAAATTTATCAGGGTCAATAGGTTCAAAAGGGGCTTCTTTTTGTTGTTCTAAAGGAATTAAAATACCTGTTTCGCCGTGAACAACAACCTCTTTTATACCTCCTACAGCACTTGCTACAACGGCCGTATCACAAGCCATGGCTTCAATATTTATAATTCCGAAAGGTTCATAAATTGAAGGACAGCAAAATACATCAGCATGAGAATAGAGCTCAATAATTTCTTCCTTGGTTACCATTTTATCAATCCAAATAACGTTGTCTCTGGTCTTTTTGACTTCGTTAACAGCGTCCTCCATTTCTTTACCAATCTCTTTGGTATCTGGTGCGCCGGCACACAATACGATTTGTGTATCCGGATCTATATATTTTATAGCGTTTACCAAATGTATAATTCCTTTTTGGCGCGTAATTCTTCCCACAAAAAGTACGTAAGGCTTGTCTTTATCAACGCCATATTCGTCTAAGGTTGATGATGTTGCCGTTTTAATATATTGTTGAAGATTGATACCATTATATATGACATGAATCTTACTTTCATCTACATCAAAATGTTTGATGACATCTTCCCTTGTTTCTTCAGATACAGCAATTAAAGCATCGGCCATTTCAATAGCTGTTTTTTCTACCCAAGAAGAGGCATCATAACCTCTCCCTAATTGTTCACGTTTCCAAGGCCTTAAAGGCTCAAGGGAGTGCGTTGTAATCACCAAAGGCGTGCCATAACACAGTTTGGCTACAATTCCTGCAAAATGTGCGTACCATGTGTGGCAATGTACAATATCTGCATCAATAGGATCTGCATTCATATGCAAACAGGTGCTCAATGTTTTAAATACCGATTTTAATTTATCATCTGAGTTTTCAAAAACACCATCATCAAACGGAAAACCTTTTACTGTTAAGCTGTCAGATTTATCATCCTGATCACCAAAACATCTTACATCCATTTCCATTAATTTAGCCAATTCTCCAGCTAAATATTCAACATGTACTCCTGCACCACCATAAACGTATGGCGGGAATTCTCTAGTGTAAAAAAGTGCTTTCATATTTAAATTGTTGTCAGTTTTGGTTTAATTCATGTTAAAAAAAGAATCGATAGACCCTCTAAATTCCATTTGAATGGAACTTTAAAAAATTATAAAAATCATTTTTGCAGGTTATAATCATTTGAAATGAAGCAATTTACAGTCTAAAATTCGCAAAATTGTTAATAACAATTACGAAATATAATTAAAATTAATGTAAAAATTAGACTTGTGCCAACCTTAATGTTTTTAAGGGTTGAGTAAGTGGTTTTTAACACTTCGGTATCACAGTTATAAACTTACAAAAATAATTATTAACAAATTTGGTGATGTTAAACTTTTATGAAAAAATAGGTGTTTTTTAGATAATAGGACATTATCAACAAAAAAAAGTGTAAATCCCTAAGTTTGGTTTAAATCATTCAAAGAATTTGAATGAAGTATCTAGTAGGTACTATTTGGGTTTGTTTTAAGTTGAATAATTAGAATGGGTAAAAAGTGGCATTTAAAATTAATAAACGAATTTTTTATAATACTGTAGAAAAAAAGCAGCCCTTTAATTAATGATAAAGGACTGCTGTTTTGAAACTAAACTTAAAAATGATATCGTAAACCTAATTTTACGGGATTATCTTTATTTAACAATAAAGAAGTACCATCTGTTTTAAACTCGCCACCAGACTCTGGTTTAAACGTAAAGGTTTCATAGATGAAGACTGGGAACTGACAAAAAAACGACCAATCTTCGCAAACACGTATATTAATACCGCCATATACACAAGCTATAATTCCGGATACGTCATCTTTAGAGAATCCATTATCATTGGTTCCAAAGTTATAACTACCCATTATTCCGGCAACAAATTGTGTTTGTTGACTTGGAGTGGCAGGTATGTGATATTGTAGTTTTGTACCAATATTAAACCTGTTGGAACTAGCGTCATTAAAACTCAAATTAGAATAAGATCCCTCAAGCCCCCAGTACAGACCATTATCGCTTCCATAATTTATTCTTTTAAGATATTCAGCGAATACACAATATGAAATGTCTTCGAAATCTTGGGTAGCACCAAAACCAGCCCCTCCACCTATAGATTGATCTGGCATTACATCTTGAATTCCATCATCGGCAAGTGCGGTTTCGGTGGGTTCTTCTTTTTTAGGGCAACAATCAATGGAAGTAATTGTAAGTGTAGGATTTTTGGGTAAATTTATAGATGTTTTAGAATGCGTATATAGTCCTGTAACAGTAGCTTTATATTCAAATGTTCCTTTTCTAAGAGTTCTGTTTTCTCCAAGAAATTCGCATTCGCAGTCTAATCTGCCTTCTGTTTTAATTGTATAAGTAATGTTCGGATAGTCAATTTTTTCAATTTTTATTTTAGATATCGGATAAACCCAGCATCCGTTTGATGTAAATGGGGTTTGTTTTTCAATAATATGTTCTGAATTAAATAGGCGTTTGTAAAAATCATAAATACGCTTAAGAGTGTCAATGTCCTTTATTGAAGGGTCTATGTCGTTACCATTTTCATCAATACGGGCAAAAATATGCTCCCCTTTTATATCTCCTATATCTTTTCCTGTTAAACCCTTTACATAATCACTAAAGTTATTAGCATTGCTAAAAGCATTAAGTGATTTTTCGCTAATTGTTTTAAAATTTCCTTTGTTAAAAGTATCTTCTTTAATATAGTTTAAATCAGCTTCAAAATTGGTTGCAAGTGTTAAGCTGGAATGCGTAAGAAATGGAATATTCGCATACATATAGGATGGGACATCAAGTCTGTCCACGATCTCCTGAATTTTACATTCTTTTCCACTATTTAAAGTTAAGAGTTTAGCATTTTTTACCATGTACTTAAATGCCTCTTCCAGTTCCTTATTATATTTTTCGGCGTTGTTTATATTAGCTACTTGCGCGTACATACTTGACATGGATAAGCAAAGCAAAAAAACTATAAGACGTGTGGGTACTTGTTTGGTTTTCATAATATATGGTTTTAAATTGATTGAAGTAAAACTACACCACAATTAGACTATGGCGCAATACCAGAGTTCAGGTAGATTTTAGGTTTGAATATGAAGTTTTTTTAAAAACAAAGAGGCTTCAACTTACATTGAAACCTCTCATTTTCAAGATAATATTCAATCAATTTAAAACATACATCTTGAAGGTTGGTTAACTTAACTGGGTTAAGAATTGATTAATAGCATCTTTTAATTTTTAATGAGTTTTTTGGAAATTGATATACCTTCAGAAGTGATGCCCTTTACAATATAAATGCCGTTTGAAAGCGTTTTTATTGAGATTGAGTTTGACCAATCACTCAAAACTTTTCTACCATTTATATCAAAAACAGTTATGTTCTTTATGTTTCCATCTGAAAAAGACACCATATCGTTTGCGGGATTAGGAAATAATTTAAGATTATTGCTTGAGGCAAATTCATCAACACCCAATGCAAGTGACGAATAGTCTATTGCTGTATTGATAAGTAAACCATGTGTGGTGCTTAAAACTGAGGCGTAATGTGTTTGACTGTAAACAAAAATTATTGAGTTCAATACATAAAAATCTGAGGGGAGATTTTCAAGGGTTGCGTCTGGTATTATATCAAAATTCAAGACCATTTGGTTGTTTTTTGAACCTGGAGATGCCTCATCCCTTAAATCAAAAGCTGCTTGATATAGAAATTTGGTGTTTTCGTCTATATTTGGGTCGTTTTGTATCTGGTTGTTTAATACAGCAGCAATTTCGTTTTCATCTATTGTGGCATAGAATCCAGAATCAGGATTGGGTTTTTTGCTAATTCTTGGTAATTGAATTTGATCATTTTCACTATCATTAGTTAGACTTACTGAATAATTTTGAACTGTTATATTTTTTGTGTCAGGGTCTCTCTTATAATAATTTATTTTACCAAGTTCGTCTTGAAACCAAAGGTCTTTTTTCCCATCTTTATCAAGATCGCTATGATTGGGATCGGGAGGAAAAGTCTCGTCTAGCTCTACAGGATCAAATATTGTCGGGTTTGCCAGCATGTTGTTTGTATTATCCTCAGGTGTAGCGGTAAAATCAATCAAATATCTTTCAGGTAATGAGGTTTGTCCAGAAGCTGTACATTTAAGATTTCCGTTTTCATCTTCAGTACAGTCCGTTTTTACCACACCATCATATTCAATACCAAAACTTGTTGGGCCAGAAATACGAATTGAGTTATTATTAAAACCTGTTTTTGATGTTTTTCCAGCATTTGCAGCTACACCATTCGCTTCTATTGTTCGCACTTCAAAATCAAAAGTACTACTGTTCCAGCCGCCTATTACGCCTAAAGATTTTGTACCATTATTTAAACTGAAACCAATATCGAAAGTAGTCATTCTAAAATCTAAACCATGCGGTACGTGAGTGGAAGCATTGGACGCATCAACAAACCATACACCATCATCATCGCCTACTAGCAGAACAGCTTCATCTTCTATAGTAACAGGGTTGATATTGTTTAGTTGCTTTGTAGATGTTAAAAGCGTATTAGTGCTTGGGAATCCATTAGAAAATGTTGCATTTGGCATTACATCCATGCTTATTAATGCACTGTTGTTAGTCCATAATAGTTCTATAGCATTTGCGTTAGTAGAACTTTGTCTCATGGCTAATCCTGCTGGACCATATGGATTTAAATCATCTACATTTAAATGATTGATGTTTTGTTCTTCGCAGGTGTTGTTTGACGTATCAAAAGCCCAAAGTCTATTATTGAAT
Organism: Algibacter sp. 2305UL17-15; assembly: GCF_040720935.1. Lineage (NCBI taxonomy): Bacteria > Pseudomonadati > Bacteroidota > Flavobacteriia > Flavobacteriales > Flavobacteriaceae > Algibacter > Algibacter sp. 2305UL17-15. Next base: position 198,561 of record NZ_JBFDAE010000001.1, on the reverse strand, counting down.
GTTATTGAACCAAATTTTCTAAAATGTGTATAAACCATATCATTGGCGATAACTAAATTTTGTACATCGTTGGCACTATCGCAAAAAACAGAACTATCAAAATGCGTCCATGTATTTGTTGAAAAATCTACTGTTGAAAACCCATTTTGAGAAGACGTGTTTGGTTGTGAATTGTTAACCAAAAATGTACCATCGCTAAACTTGTCGATACTGTAAACACTATAAAATAGTGATGGGTTTATGGGTAATGGTTCTTGATAGGTTGTCCAATTCCCCATAGCATCTAAAGTGCTAATGCCTCTGTGGCCACCAATGTAAAGCAAATCGTTGGTGTCCCTAAAAAAACACGCTGGCCCGTTTGAATGAATACCAGAATTTGAGGTGGTGTATTTGGTAAACGTATCGGTAGTTTTATCAAGCATATATAAGCCATCAATTAAACCTCCAGGAGTTTGCCCTGCAAAATATACTTTGTTACCGGCAGCATTTTCAATAATAGCTTGTGGTCTAAATGTAATATTCTGAACGGGGTTAAAAACACCATTTTCAAAGGTTTGGTATTTTGTATCCCCTGTATCGAAAATATAAAGTAAGCCGCTATCTGTATAATGAAATTGTGGGTTTGAAAAATCATCATAATTGGAATTGCCAGAATAGTAAATGGTATAGTTTGTACCATCATAAATAGCAATACCTTGACCTGACGGAAAGCCTAAAGTTATATGGTTATTTACTGGATTTACTTTTACTGAAGTACATTGTCCTATTGGTGCACTTTGGGAAGTAAGGTTAGCATAATCTTCAACCATATTGGTTGTGGTGTTGTACTTCATATACCCACCATTGGTTGCTAAATGCAGATTACCAGAGGCATCTACATCAAGATTAATTATTTGGGTTGGTCTATGATATTGGTACCAACCATTTGTTTGTGCATGGGTTTGAAAGCAGAAAAAAAGTAGCGCTGCTAAAAGTAATTTCGTTTTCATGATATAAAGTTTTAAATTGATTACAGTAAAACTATAACATTAGGTTACTAAGGCGCAATACCAGAGTTCAGGTAGATTTGTGTTTTAGATAGGAAGTGTAATAAGTAGGGAAGTGCCTCTGTTAATTTGAGAATCTATAGAAAGCGTGCCACCAATTTGATGAATTCGCGATTGCATGTTTTTCAATCCAATACCACTTTTTTTATGTTTGGTATCAAATCCATCGCCATCATCTTCTATAGAAATGGTAATGGAATCTTGATGCCCCATGAGTTGCAAATCGATATGTTTTGCATTGGCATGCTTTAAAATATTATTGAATGCTTCTTGAACGACACGATACAATTGTGTAGCAATATCATCATCCAATGTTTCTGGAAAATGATATCTACTAAAATCTACATTAAGAGTTGTTTGACTGGAAATATTTTGTGATAAATCTTCAACGGCATTTTTAAACCCCACAATTTTTAAATCTGAAGGCGAAATATCGTGCGATAAATTTCTAACATCGTTACAAATACTATCAATGGTCTCGGTGACGTCTTCATCTTTAAATTTATCTGAAACAAAACGTTTTAAATAACTGAGTTGACTTCCAATATTATCGTGCAGCTCTTTACTGATGCGTTTGCGTTCTTGGTCTTCCCCTTTTATAAATGCGGTTAGATTTTTCTTTTCTTCAATCACTATTTTTTCCGATAGGATATTGCGTTCATCGTAAATGTCTTTCACCATTAAAACAACGGTAAAGGTTAGGAACAATATTTCTAAAAATGATGAGTAGAATAGTAGCGGCAAATCATAAACATATGTGTTTACCAAACCGTAGCTGTGGTAGAGTATGCTTGCCAAAGTGCCAATAATCATAAAAAGATAGGCTAAGGCAAAAAAGGAAGTGCGTTTATTGTTTTTGCGGAAGTATATGGTGATTTCAATAACAATTATAATTATTAAAATTAAAAATATGGCATACCAAATATTCATGAAAACAGATACTGCACTTTCAAAAACTTTTGTGAATACAAAATGAAGCAGCAACCTTAAGGCAATAAGAACGGTTAAAAGCACATCAATACCTCGTTTTAATTTTGGCATATAGGTTTCAGCTTCAAGTATTTTTTGTGATAATAATGCGAATAATAGTAATGAGATTTCACTAAACAACACATAATGCGTGTACTTGTTTACAAAATCATTTTCTGTTAAAAATAGTTGTGAAAATACCCCAATATAAGAACTGATAAAAAGCCCTAATGAGATAACATAAGCTGCATAGATTAGATAAATACTTTGTCGCAAAAAGTAAAAGATGAACAAACTAAAAATGACAGATAATACACTAACCCCAAAATAAGAACCTATAATAATTTGCTGAACAAAACTTTGCTTTACAAATGTGTTTTCGCTTTTTATACAAGCAGTTGTTACTAAAGGTTTGCCACCTTCTTTTTTTAATTTCAATTGAAATGAAGCCGTTTCGTTTGCATTTAAACTAATTGGAAAAGAAAAGAGTCTGTTTTCAAGTGGTTTTGTTGAAATAGGATGTTCTATGCCTGTGGTGGCTATTGGTATAAATATGTTGTTTTCTACTTTGCCAAAAACAATTTCTTTTATGAAGGCGTTCGATAGTTCTAAAATGACTTTTTTTGGAACATCAACTTTGTTTTTAAGTGTGAAATCAATGGTGTTGATTGTTTTGTTAAAACTGAAATAATAGTAACTTCTTTCATCGACAATCTGATTTTGGGAACCTTTATTTACTTCTGAAAATGGTTTAAGGTTAACCGTTGAGAAATTTGAACCAATATATAAGGTGTCTCCTTGAGCTTTTAAACTTATGCTAAACCCAAAGTATAAAAGCAACAAAAAAACAATGCACTTATGACAATAGATTTTTTTCATTTACAAGTTTTACAAGATCAATGGAATTGTGGATATCTAATTTTTTGAAAATATTTTTCTTGTGAGTTTCAACCGTATGAGCACTAATGAACAATTTTTCACTTATTTGAGGCACATTATGTCCTTTCATTAATTCTGTAATTATTTCTTTTTCACGACGGGTAATTTTGATTTTTTCAAGAAAGCCATCAGTTTCAATTACAGTATGCTTTACACCTTTACCTATGTAGAATTTGTTACTTTCAAAAACAGCATCCAAAGCATTTAGTAAATCATCAGAAGAACAATTTTTTAGCAAAAACCCGTTTGCATGAAATTGCTTTACTTTTTTTAAAATGCTTTCTTTGTTGTACATGGTAAGAATTATAACTTTTACTTGAGGAAAAGACTGTTTTAATTCTTGAAGTATATCAATACCATTCTTATTTGGAAGATTAAGATCCAATAAAAGCACATCAGGCGTATTAAGTTTTACTGTTGGCAACACATTATCGCCATTGGTAATGTGGCCTAATACCTGATAATCGGGTTGATTTTTGAATATAGAAAGTAGCCCATCAATAACAATTTGATGGTCTTCGCATATGAGAATTTTTTTTGGTTGGTTTTCCATGCTAGCAATCTACTCTAAGAAAGGTAGTGAAAAAGGTTAAAGAAAATTAATTTATCCTTTGTATGCCTTATTTATTAGATAAGTTCAGGCAACATAAAACCCCCATATAACATATGGAGGCTTTTGTTAGAATTATATGTATCGAAAGTTAGGTCTTGGTCATAGACTAAAATCTAAAAACTAAAGACATTAAGATGAGGTTGTTTTGATTGATTGCGCCCCAAGTATTGTTGTTTTCAATTTTAGCCCCGCCATTATCAGGTTTTTGGGTTTGCCTTACATGCGCCAATGCATTTGTTTGCACCATAAAGGTTAATTGAGAAGTCAGAATAATGGCTAAACCAACTACAAAGGCAGCGGTAAATGCAGTAAGGTCATATTTGCCTCCACTATCAAATTTTTCTGTTCCAATACCATAGGCTAAGAGCAATCCGTAAAGAAAATAGACTTGGCTAAATTGCGTAATGGGTGAAAACATCAAAAGCCGCAATTGAAACTCTAAAAACGACCTTGTCAAAAAGTCATTGCTTAAGCCATTAAAGGCCAAGCCTAAAGCACCATATAAAAAAGAGTTGCCCATAGTTGCAAGCTGAAGGTAATATGCAGCATGCAGGCAGTATAGAAATTGGTCGCTCCCAAAACCAAATCCAGCTCCAATTGCCAACATAGTGGCTGCAAGAGTACGCGCTCCATCAATGTCATGTGGCTCTAGAGTATAAGACTCCCTGAACTCATCAGTTATCGCAAATAAATCCTCTTGAGCAGTATCTAAATTTTCTGCGATGTAAGGTTCAATGGTAAATGTGTTTTCAGTAGCATCAGCTATGAGTTTGAACATACTGTCTTGAGCGAACAGGCTACTGGAAAAAAGAAATAGTAATAAAACGCAAACGAAGTTAAGGTGTTTTGTTTTCATAATTATATGTGGGTTGATTAGTTACTTTTTTTTAACTAAGCAGGATAGAACACATGATAATTTGAAGCAATTACTTTGAAAAGTTACAATAAAAATATTTAGGAAACAATTCTTTTTATTTGAAAGACAGATATTTATGACAAAAATAAATGATTAAATATGGTTTTATGGTGAGAATATTTACCTGAATGAATCATTCAACTTTAAACTGCTATAAACGCTTGTTGGGGTATTTCTACATTACTATTTCTACACAGGCAGGAATCTCAATAATGGCGACATATTGTAATTTAAAATTCAGAAAAAAGGTTATAATTTTTTAGGCATTGATAAGCTCTGTTTTTTTGACCAGGAGATACCTTTTTTCAAAGGAATTGGTTAATCATTCAGCTTTAAAACAGCCATGAACGCTTGTTGGGGTATTTCTACATTACCCACTTGACGCATCCGTTTCTTACCTTTTTTCTGCTTTTCTAAAAGTTTACGTTTACGGGAAATATCACCACCGTAACATTTTGCGGTTACATCTTTACGGAGCGCTTTTACAGTTTCCCTTGCGATTATTTTGGCACCAATAGCAGCCTGAATTGGAATATCGAATTGCTGACGCGGAATGAGTTCCTTCAACTTTTCACACATCTTTTTACCAATGTTGTGTGCGTTATCAGCATGTATCAAAGCCGAAAGTGCATCAACTGGCTGCGCGTTTAATAAAACATCCAAACGTACTAATTTTGAGGCTTTCATACCAATTGGATGATAATCAAAAGAAGCATAGCCCTTTGAAACTGTTTTTAATCGGTCATAAAAATCGAAAACAATTTCCGCTAAAGGCATTTCAAACGTTAATTCAACACGTTCGGGTGTTAAATAGGTTTGATTGATAATCATGCCACGTTTTTCAATACAAAGCGACATTACATTACCCACAAAATCTGATTTTGTAATGATGGTTGCTTTTATATAAGGTTCTTCAACGCGATTAACAGAAGATGGTTCTGGTAAATCCGAGGGGTTATTTACTATAAAAGCTTCATCTGGATTTTTATTCGTGAAAGCATGGTAAGATACGTTTGGTACAGTTGTGATTACCGTCATATCAAATTCACGTTCTAAACGCTCTTGGATAATTTCCATATGCAACATCCCCAAAAACCCACAACGGAAACCAAATCCTAGTGCCGCAGAACTTTCTGGTTGAAATACCAAGGAGGCATCATTTAACTGCAATTTCTCCATGGAATTACGAAGCTCTTCGTAATCTTCAGTATCCACGGGATAAATACCTGCAAACACCATTGGTTTTACATCTTCAAAGCCTTCAACAATATTTGTGGTTGGGTTGTCAAAATCTGTAATGGTATCCCCAACTTTTACTTCTTTAGCGGTTTTAATACCGGTAATTAAATAACCAACATCACCAGTTTTTACAGATTGTTTTGCAACTTGAGTCAATTTTAAAGTTCCAACTTCATCGGCATAATATTCTTTATCTGTAGCGACGAATTTAATTTTTTGTCCTTTTTTAATTTCACCATTAAACACTCTAAAATAAGTTTCAATACCTCTAAACGTGTTGTAAACAGAATCGAAAATTAAAGCTTGCAATGGCGCATTTGGATCTCCTTTTGGTGCCGGAACACGTTCTATAATTGCTTTTAGAATATTATCGACCCCAAAACCTGTTTTCCCACTAGCGTGAATCACTTCTTCTGGGTCGCAACCTAGCAAGTCAACAATATCATCTGTAACTTCCTCAGGATTGGCACTTGGTAAATCCACTTTGTTTAAAACCGGGATAATCTCCAAGTCATTTTCTAAAGCCAAATAGAGATTAGAAATAGTTTGCGCTTGAATACTTTGTGCAGCATCTACAATTAACAATGCACCTTCACAAGCAGCGATGGAACGAGATACTTCATATGAGAAATCTACGTGTCCAGGCGTATCAATTAGGTTTAGAACATATTTTTCGCCTTCAAATTCATAATCCATTTGAATGGCGTGCGACTTGATAGTGATACCACGTTCGCGCTCTAAATCCATACTATCCAACAGTTGCGCCTGTTGCTCTCTAGCGGTTACCGATCCCGTAAAATCCAATAAACGGTCTGCAAGCGTACTCTTACCGTGATCTATATGTGCAATGATGCAAAAATTTCGGATGTTCTTCATAGTCAATTATCTCTATCAAAAAGATTGTGCAAATATAGAAGATTTAAATGAGGTGTTTTTAGAATCTTCACTACTTTTATTCAGTTGAAACGTGGCTATGCTAAAAACAAAACGAGATTTTATTACAAAAATTCATTTAGTGGTTTCCATAGCCGTAGTTATTCCCATTGCAATTGTATATGGGTTTTGTCCAGATTCCCAATTCGATATTCAACTGAATACTATTGACGAACACAATGCTTTTAAAGCGATTATGGGTTTGTATTTGGGGTTTTCGGCATTATGGATTTTGGGACTTTTTAAGAAAGATTACCTTAAACTGGCCTTGGTAAGTAACATGATTTTTATGTTAGGATTGGGGTTTGGTAGGGTTTTAAGCTTACTTATTGACGGCATACCCACTAGTGGTTATGTATTTGGAACACTAGGCGAATTAGTATTAGGGTTTTACGGGCTTTGGGTTTTAAAATCCAGAGACCAAAGCACCACAAACACCTAGACTGATAAGGACATAAACAACCGCAAGAATAAACAATACTTTTGCTGCTTTTTTATTTTTACCACGCACCAAAAATCCAATAAGAGCCAGTAAAATAGCAGGCCCTAACATGATGGCAATGATTAAATAAAGCAAACCATCTAAATTTGGTTCTAAAAGCAATGTCATTTTTTATAGTTTTAAATCATTAAAGCACCACATATGCCTAAACCGACGATGGCATAAACAGCTATTATAATAAGAATGACGTTAGACACTTTTTTCTTTTTAGGCCGTATAGCAAGACCGAGAATCAATAAAAGTATTGGCACTCCAAATATGAGGAAAATCATTAGGAGAATATACCTGCCTAGGGCATCACTTTCTATTAATAAGGTATTCATATGATTTCATTTCTAAGTTCCTCCAATCGCGCTTTTTTATCATCTCTATAAAACAAATTCATGGTTTCAAAAGGAATAATTTTATTGTCTTTGTCAACAATATGCACACACGATTTTTTAATGGCACGCACATCAAAGTTATAAGCATCAATAAATTGCATGATAATAATACGAAATAAATTATCATAACCCAGATTTGGCGCATCAATATTTGGCAAGCAACACATGATACTTTTTAGGTTTTCTTCTGCAACTTCAACCGAATTTCCCGTGCTAAATAATTCAATCATTTTATCTTGTAACTGGGCATCTTGCTCGTAAATAATGGTGTTTTTGCTATTGTCCAATAAATCATTCGGATTAATATACCGTGTTAACGGAAACACTTCATCATCCAATTTTAAAGCATAACCCATAACCAAAGCATCAGGATTACAAGGTACGGGCAATAAATCATCCGGATTAAAGATATCGGTTTGTTCCATGATTTTTCTACGGACTTCGGTAAGCGTCATCCGATCCGTTTCTGGATTAAAATTTTCCAATCGTCCAGCTATTTGTGTAGGTTGTAATGTTACACCCCTAATACATTTCTGCTTTAAGGCATAATCTATAATCTTTCCAATTTCATGGTCATTCAATCCTTTTTGAAGTGTTACAACCAAAGTCGTGGAAAGATTTACAGCATTTAAATTTGCAATGGCTTGTTTCCTAATATGATTTAAATCTGCACCACGAAGCTCGCGCAACACGCTATTTTCAAAAGAATCAAACTGTAAATAAATTTCAAAATCTGGTGCATAGGTTTTTAGTCGTTCCGCGAAAGCGAGATCCTTTGCAATTTTGATCCCATTCGTATTCAGCATTAAATGCCGAATAGGAAGTGATTTTGCATAATCCATAATGGCCCAAAACTGAGGATGAATAGTCGGCTCTCCACCTGAAATCTGCACCACATCAGGCTCTTTTTCATTCGCCACAACCGTGTCCAACATGGCTTTAACTTCATCTAAAGTTCTGTGCCTCCCGTATGTTGGCGAAGATCCTGCATAACAGGTTGGGCAGGTTAAATTACAGCGATCGGTAACCTCCACAACCGTCAAGCAAGAATGTTGCTCGTGGTCGGGACACAACCCACAATCATACGGACAACCATAATGCGTTTGCGTATTGAATTTATAAGGCGTCTCACTAGGTTTATTGTAGTTCCTAATGTTTTTGTAGTATTCAATATCATCTGCAATCAATACTTTGGAATTGCCGTGTTCGTTACAGCGTTTTAGCATATAAACATTGCCGTTTTCGAATACAATTTTGGCATCCACGCGCTTTAAACATTCAGGACAGAGGCTTAGCGTAAAATCGTAATAGGTATATTTTCTAACGGGCATGTTTTAGTTTTAAAGCCTCCCCTAACCCCTCCAAAGGATGGGAATAAGTAGCTTGGTTTAATTTTTATACCCGCCGTTGTTCTTCCCTTTTGGGGAGGCTAGGAGGGGCTTCAATATTGTTCTCTTATAATACAGCCAACAAATTATACATAATATTTGAATGGTGCTCAATCCAAACACGTAAAACACATTAGGTTTTAAGAATTCTATAAAAAATCGAAAGCCGAAATATAAAATCATGAACCATTTAAAGAGGTCGCCATTTTTTAAGTCTGAAGTTTTTTTGATGTGTTTTAGGCTGAAAAAAAGCAGTATTAAAAACACCAATTCGTAAAGTGATGTTGGATGACGTAAAACACCTTCGCCTAAATCCATTCCAAAGATTGATGTGGTTTTGGCACCATAAGTAAATTCGTTTACACCCGATAAAAAGCACCCAATACGCCCAATAAAAATTCCCAAAATAATAGGAAACACAAACAAATCCCCCGAAGATTGTGTTTCTCCAATGCGCTTTTTAGCAAATTCTACACCTAATAAACCACCAAACAAACCGCCCATAATTGTTTTTGTGTTTAGTAACTGAATCAAATTTTCTTGTGAAAATTCAATTATAGGGTTTTCCAAAAAACCAACCAATCGAGAGCCTATTAATGCGCCTAAAGCAGCTCCTAAAATAATAGATAAGCGGTTGTTTGATGAAATATGGTCTTTAGATTTCCGTCTTAAAAACACATAATACCTATAAGCAATAAAAAATGCCAGGTATTCTAAAACAAGATGAATGTTTATGTTGTAGCCAAAAACCTGAGGTTCAAAAGGAATATCCAAATACTAGAAATTTTCTTAAATATAACCGTTTTTATATTACATTTATAATTTAGCGGAAATTGCATTTATGAAAACAGGTATTTCAATATTGCTTTTTGTTTTAGGGATAAATTGTGCTTTTGGTCAAATAGCAAATATTGCCGAAAAGTTTGACTTACCTGTAAATTTAACTGAATCTTCCGGTGCTATTTTTTTTAATGACAATTTGATAACGCATACCGATTCTGGAGGCGAAAATAAATTGTATGAACTAGACACTATTTCTGGTTTGGTAACAAGAGCAGTTAGCATTACCAACGCAACAAATAGTGACTGGGAAGCCATTACGCAAGACGACACCTCAATATATATCGGCGATATTGGAAACAATAACGGCACTAGAACCGATTTAAAAATCTACAAAATTAGTAAGTCTGATTACACGAGTTCCACAGGTATAATGGCTGAAACTATTGCGTTTAATTATTCAGACCAAACAGATTTTACCTCAAATCCAAATAACACTATTTGGGATGCGGAAGCCTTAATTTCTTTTGACGACAATAATTTAATACTGTTCACAAAAAATTGGGTTGATGGTGTTACAAAAGGTTATGTAATTCCAAAAACTGCCGGAACATATACTGTAAGTCCGTTATCTCAAACTTTGGAAAGCGATGGTCTCACTACAGGAGGAACATTTAACAGACTTACAGGAAAACTATATTTAGTTGGTTATAGCAAATTGTTATTGCCTTTTGTATGGGAATGCTCTAATTTTGATGCTAATGAAGTTTTTTCTGGAACTAATATAAAGACCATGCTGTCCTCTCTTGGACAAGAACAAATTGAAGCAATAGCACATGTTGACGCCAACAGGTATTTAATAACCTCTGAATTTTTTAATAAAATGGTTGGTGGGCTTACGTTCACAGATACAGCAAAGCTCATGGCTTTTTCAACTAGCGATGTTGAATTATCTAACCCATTTTTTAAAGATAAACATGAGGTTGTATTATACCCAAATCCTGTAAGCCATATTTTAAAAGTTAAAAGTTTAGAAATGGTTTCTATAGAACTATTTGATACCAAAATGACGCGGCTTTATGCAGGAAACGATACCAATACCTCACTTGATATGTCTTCTTTTAGTCCTGGTATATATATTGTTAAAATCTGGCTTAATTCGAACAGAATAATCATCAAAAAGATTATCAAGAAATAATTCTTAATTTTGCGCCAAAATAAAACCCTTTGGTAAAAATAGACAACATAGAACTTCCTGATTTCCCATTGCTTTTAGCGCCTATGGAAGATGTGAGCGATCCTCCGTTTCGGGCGTTATGCAAAGAGCAAGGTGCCGATGTGGTTTATACAGAGTTTGTGTCTAGTGAAGGCTTAATTCGTAATGCTGCAAAAAGCGTCATGAAATTGGATATTTATGAAAAAGAGCGACCAGTTGGCATTCAAATTTTTGGAGCCAATTTGGATAGCATGTTGCAAACCATTGATATTGTTGAAAAATCAAATCCAGATATCATTGACATTAATTTCGGTTGTCCCGTAAAAAAAGTAGTGAGTAAGGGCGCAGGAGCTGGTATTTTAAAAGATATCTGTTTGATGGAAAAGCTGACTGCAGAAATGGTAAAACGCACCAATTTGCCCATTACCGTAAAAACCCGTTTAGGTTGGGACCACGATTCCATAAAAATTGTTGAGGTTGCCGAAAGACTCCAAGATGTAGGCTGTAAAGCCATAGCGATTCATGGGCGTACGCGCGCACAAATGTATAAAGGCGATGCCGATTGGAAACCTATTGCAGCCGTAAAAAACAATCCACGCATGCACATTCCCGTATTTGGAAATGGCGATATAGTTTCCCCAGAAAAGGCGATGGAAATGCGGGACGTTTATGGATTGGACGGTGCCATGATTGGTCGTGCCAGTATCGGCAATCCTTGGTTTTTTAAACAAGTAAAACACTTTTTTAATACAGGCGAACATTTAGCGCCCATTTCTTTAGAAGAACGTGTGGAAGCTGCCCGCCGACACTTACAAATGGCTATTGATTGGAAAGGCGAAATTTTAGGTGTTTTTGAAACCCGACGCCATTACACCAATTACTTTAAAGGCATTCCACATTTTAAGGAATACCGTATGAAAATGGTAACTAGCGATCATTCCGAGGATGTTTTTGCTGCTTTTGATGCCGTGTTGGAGAAGTTTGCTGGCTATCAGTTTATGGAGTAAGTTTGGACACGGATTACACAGATTTTCACAGATTAAATTCTTGATTTTTTGGGCAACTGGCAACTCGCCCAGATACTAGTACTTATTTTTCGTTACATCATATAAATTATTCGTAAATATTTTTGCGCCTTCATTGTTTAAATGACCACAATTAAAAAATAATGTATCATCATAACCTTTTGATAAATCAATAAGATTGGGGATTTTTGTTTTCAATTTAGCGATGTAATCTCTATTCTCAATTTTGCTACAGTAAGGAGAAATATAAGTAATTAATCGAATTTTATTTTTTAAACAAATGTGAATTATTTCTTCAAGTACACTATTTTTATTTTTAATAGCTTTAGGAAGCTTATATTGAATTAAAGGACGTCTATTTCCAAGTTTAGGCGTAAACCCTATGCTAGGATCAGTCTTCGGCTTTTTATTAAAAACCGAAAAGAACATTTCCCTAAAGCCAATTTTTGGATCATTTATGGCGTATCTATAAAAAGGAATACATTCTAATTTTGTGGAATTATTTAAATACGTTTTAATATGGTTGTTAATTATTTTATTCTGATTCAAAAAAGGCATTGCTTCTGATATCGCTATGTTAGAAGGTGTATCGGACTCAAAATTGGTGTCAATTTGTAAAAAAACCTTAGAAATGGTGTTGTTGGAAATAAGAAGTTTTAATTGCAGTAAATTGTCATTTAGCCCAGCACCTTCAACTCCTAAATTAATTGTTTTGCTATTTGATTTACTATCAAATAATTTAGTGTCAACGTGATTTGCAACTCTAGATGAACCCATAAATACGGTATCAAAATGCTCTCCCGTTGTATTTAAAATATATTGTAATTTATTTCTTGGATTACTGTGTAAATAAACTTGAGTATATATAAAATCACATACATACAATAAGCATAAAGTGCCTATTAAAATTGAAATTAAATATTTTGTAAAATGTGCCATATAAACCTAAAACTGAAAATAAATAAAATCTGTTACATTGGAATACACACCGAGTGTAATTAGTCCCACCAAAGCAGAAATTAATTTAAAATTTCTCCAGGTTCCAAAAAACGGATGTTCTTGTGCTCTTGAATGCCATTCTACGAGTATAAAACAAGAAATTAATAGCATTAATTCAGGAGCATATCTTTCAATTGATAAATATTGTAAACCGTTATCAAAATTGAAGCTGAATAATTTTTTAATGTAATTTATAGCAATTGATATGGCGTCTGCCCTAAAAAATATCCAACCTATACTAACTAAAACGAATGTTGTTAGCATAGAAATTAACTCATGAAAACTCGGAAATATTTTTCCTTGTGAGACTATATTTAGATTATTTCGATTTCGTTTTGTTAGAAATAATGGGATGAAATAGATAGCATTTAAACATCCCCAAATAATAAAAGTCCAATTGGCACCATGCCAAAATCCGCTAACGATAAAAATTATAAATATATTTCTAAAACTTAATAGTTTTGAAACTTTACTTCCGCCTAGGGGAATATATAAATAGTCTCTAAACCATGTTGATAAAGAGATGTGCCACCTTCTCCAGAATTCAGCAATATCTCTTGAAAAGTAGGGAAAGGCAAAATTCCGCATTAAATCTATTCCAAATAATTTTGAAGTTCCAATGGCTATATCAGAATAGCCACTAAAGTCGCCATAAATTTGGAATGCAAAATAGATGGCTCCTAATAGTAAGCTCAATGAATTCATGCTTTCATAGTTAGAGAAAATTTCATTCACATAGATAGCGCATGAGTCTGCAATAACAATTTTCTTAAATAATCCCCAAAGTATTAAGTGTATGCCATCAATTGCTTTTTCGGATTCGAAAGTTCTTTTTTTATAAAATTGAGGCAATAAATTTGTAGCTTTTTCAATGGGTCCAGCGACTAATTGTGGAAAGAAGCTCACGAAAGCAGAAAAGGCAATAAAATCCTTTGTTGGCTCTAGTTTCCGTTTGTAAACATCAATTGTATAGCTTAAAGTTTGAAACGTGTAAAAGCTTATTCCTACTGGCAATATGATATTTAAAGAGTCTGTTTTTATATCAGCACCAAAAAAGGTAAATGCAGTACTAAAATTGTCTAGAAAGAAGTTGTAGTATTTAAAGAAACCTAAAAACCCTAGATTTATTAGGATGCTTACCCAAAGTAATATTAATCTGTTTTTTTTCTTATTTTCTTTTGAAAGTAGAATTCCAATGGAATAGTCAACAATGGTACTGAATAATATCAACGAAAGAAACCGCCAATCCCACCAGCCATAAAACAGATAGCTTGCGCTAACTATTAAAAAATTCTGAAGTTTGAGATTTTTGTTTGTTACAAACCAATAGAGCACGAATATAATTGGCAAAAATATAGCAAAGTCAATAGAGTTAAAAAGCATGCTGTTTGTTTAATTCTTGAAATATTTTTTCCGCATGAAGCTCAGCAAATGTAAAGCATTGTCCTAACAAACAGAATTTATTCATCGAAAAGAAAGTTGGCAAACTCGTTCAAAAAATTTTAAAAACCAGTAACCAGTTTCTCAGTAACTCTAGTCGCACTTATTTTAGAGGACACCACACCTAAAACCGAAATGGTTAAAAACACAATAATAAAGTTTTCTAACTTTAGGCTTACAGGGTACGCCAGCGATGGTGTGATGGGTACTACCCCAAATGTTTGTTGTACTTGTACGATTATAAAACCCAAAAACAAACCAATAATACAACCTATTAGCGTGATGGCAGACCCTTGCAAAAAGAAAATTTTACGCATGTTTTTTATGGGAACACCTAAATTGAATAGTGTGTTTAACGACTGTTTTTTTTCTAAAATCATCATGATGATAGACCCGATGACGTTGAAGATTAAAAGTGCCGAAACCAATGTGAGCAACAAGTATATAAGCAAATTTTCGCTATTGAGCATTTTATAAAGTGCATCGTTAAGTTGCATGCGGTTTTTTAGGACGATGTTTTCGCCTAAAATGTCTTGAATTTTTGATTTTATTACAGCTTCATCGGCACCGTTTTTCAGCTTAAACTCAATTGCCGAAATTTGATTGGGCTCATAATTTAAAAGACGTTGTGCTAAACTCGTTGAGGCATAAACGTAAGTATCGTTGAGTTTTTCGTTGATATCGAAAATGCCAACATTTATGGCACTAACGGTATTAAAGGCATTTTTCGTGGACGTTATTTGCCCTTTTCCTGGTTTTGGCACATATATGTTTACTGTTTTGCCATAATCTAAAACACCGAAGGATAAATTTTGGGCAACACCCCAACCTGAAACGATTTGATTGGTTTTTTGTGCTAACCAACTCCCTTGAGGAATTACAGAATCGATAGCGTTAACTTTATTAAAATTACCATCTACGCCTTTAATGCTTGCCAAATAGTTTTTACCATCGGCATACACCACCACACGTTCTTCTATAACTTGAGAATAGAGGGCGACACCTTCAATAGTGTTGAGTTTTTTCTTTTGTTCGTCTGTTAAAATAAAGGATTTCCCGATGGTGGTTTCGGCTTTAAGATCGGGATCTACAACGCTAGAGAATTGTAATGTAAAATCTTTTAATCCTGCAAAACCAGAGAGTACAATAAATAGAGAAGCAGCACCTAAAACCACACCAATAAGTGCGATTATGGTAATAAAATTAATAGCATTGTTACTGCTCTTAGAACGCAGGTAACGTTTGGCTATATATAAAGAAATATCCAATTACGATTTTTTTCTTTTGTCTAATAAATCTGGATTCTCAATGGGGTTTTCTTTGCCTTTTAAAGATTTTTCGATCTTGTCGATGTACTCTAAAGAGTCATCAACAAAGAATTCTAAATTCGGCATACGACGGAGTTGATTTCTTGTGCGCTGTGCTAATTCGTGACGAATTAAAGGAGTGTTACTTTTTATGCCTACAATGAGTTCTTTAGCCTTATCGTTTGGGAAAATACTTAAATACACTTTAGCTACCGATAAATCTACCGTAACCTTTACTTTAGAAACAGATATGATAATGCCACGCATACCGCCTTGTGTTGCTGCTTTCTGCAGTACATCTACCAAATCGCGTTGCAAGACCGAACCTATTTTTTTTTGTCTTTGACTTTCCTCTACGTTGCTCATTATTAAGTTTTATGGTACAAAAATAACGGATATTTAAACATTATGTTACTTTTAATGTTGATTTTCGTATTTTGATATGGAATTGAAAAATTGATTTTAGTTGTGAAAACTCAATTTTAGAGTATTTTTTAGTAAGTATTGGTATTCCTGTCTGCTATCTAGACGTGGTAAGAAATAAAAAAACGAATTATTTAAAAGATGCCCTCCTTCGAGGGAATGACAAAAAAGCTTTTCGATGAACAAAATTGAACATATAGGAATTGCAGTAAAAAATCTTAAAGATTCCAATGCCTTGTTTTCTAAACTTTTTGGCGAGCCGCATTATAAAGTTGAAGAAGTGGAAAGCGAAGGTGTTAACACCTCGTTTTTTAAGGTTGGCGATCATAAAATCGAATTACTTGAGGCTACAAAAAAGGACAGTCCCATTGCAAAATTTATTGATAAAAAAGGCGAAGGGATTCATCACATCGCTTTTGATGTTGATGATATTGAAGCTGAGATAAAACGTTTGAAAAAAGAAGGTTTTAAAGTGATAAATGACACACCCAAAAAAGGAGCTGATAATAAGTTGGTAGCGTTTTTGCATCCTAAATCTTCCAATGGTGTATTAATAGAACTATGTCAAGAGATAAAGGAATAATTTTTCTTGCTAACAATTAAAATAAGTAGTAATATTGCACTCCAATTTCGGTCCTATAGCTCAGTTGGTTAGAGCACCTGACTCATAATCAGGTGGTCCATGGTTCGAGTCCATGTGGGACCACTACTAGAAATTGTAAAGCCTTTGCAGAAATGTGAAGGCTTTTTTGTTTTCTTGTCTTGTCCTGAAATAAGTGGACACAAATTCAACCTATTTATGAAATATTCAGGAAATCTCAAAAGAAGGAGGGGGCTAGTTCACTATTTATGTTTTACGGAGGTTTTGTATTTGCCGGTTTAATTATACGCTATAAATCTTTACCAGAAACAAAAACCTGACCATTGAAGAAATTCAAGAAAAATTGACTACAAAAGTTTAATTTAGCTCAAATTATAGATAGAAAAATGAAATTGTTCGAAAATAAAAAATTTGTTGTGGGACCATTTATGAAAGTGAGCGATCCTGCTTTGGTTGAGGTTGCTGCATTTGCAGGTTTCGATTTTGTTATTATAGATTTGGAACATGGGCCAAACACCATTCAAACGGTGCAAAATCATGTTAGAGCTGCTCAAGCTAAGCATATTGTATCTGTAATTCGGGTGCCTGAAATTAATGAAAATATAATTTCTCAAGCTTTGGATATTGGAGCCGATTATGTACAAGTGCCGCAAATTGAAACGGCAGAAGATGCAAAACGTGCTGTTAAAGCTGCTAAGTTTTTTCCAGAAGGCGCAAGAGGTGCTTGTAGATATGTTCGAGCCGCAGATTATGCGTCAATGCCAAAGGAAAATTATTTCGGAAATGCGAACAAAAACTCAGGTGTTATCATTCATATTGAAGGAAATATAGCCTTTAATAATATAGATGAAATACTTAAAGTTGAAGGTGTTGATGTTATTTTTATTGGCCCTTATGATATGTCTCAATCTTGTGGTGTGCCCGGACAAATAAATCATCCAAAAGTGATTTCAACGATTAAGGAAATTGTGGAAAAAGCTGTACCTCTTGGTAAAGTAGTAGGAACTTTTGTTGAAAGTCCAGAATCCGCAAAACAATGGATAGAACTTGGGGTTAAATATATTTCTTATGGCGTGGATGTTGGTATTTATTATGATGCTTGTAAATCTATTGTGGACAAAGTGAATGCATAATGACACGTGCCCTTGGGTCGAGGTAGCTCATTATCGAATTCAAATAACTATAATTTATGAATAGCTATAGTACCATAATTTAACCTGAAAATTAAACGTATTTTAGCAGAAACTGCACAAAAAACAGTAGAACTAATTCCTTACGTTGTTGATTTAGTAAGCATAAATTTTTCTTAAAAAGCATCTAAATTAATAATGGGCTAGTATATACTTTAGTGGAAAGATTAAAAAACTTCATATTTAGGCATAAAATTAAATCAGCGATAATTGCCGTTTTACTAATTATCTACTTTTTTTGTTTACCAAACCAACTTTTTAAAGACCCAACGGCAACAGTTATAACAAGTTCAAAAAACGACTTATTAGGTGCTCAAATTGCAAAAGATGGCCAATGGCGATTTCCTCATAACGATTCTATTCCACAAAAATTTAAAACCTGCATCATTCAGTTTGAAGATGAATATTTTTATAAACATCCCGGTTTTAACCCTGTTTCTATTTTTAAGGCTTTAAGAGACAATTTAAAATCGAATACCATAAAACGAGGCGGAAGTACACTAACCCAACAAGTTATAAGACTATCTAGGAAAGGACAATCCAGAACTTATTTTGAAAAAATTAAGGAAATTATTCTTGCCACTCGATTGGAATTACGGGATTCTAAGGATGACATTCTAGGATATTATAGCAGCAATGCGCCTTTCGGCGGAAATGTAGTTGGACTGGATGCTGCATCATGGCGGTATTTTAATAGAAATGCTAATGAGCTCTCCTGGGCAGAAAGTGCAACACTTGCCGTTTTACCAAATGCGCCTAGCCTAATTTACCCTGGGAAAAATCAACAACGCTTATTAAAGAAACGAAATAGACTTTTAGAAAAACTGTTAAGCAATTCAATTATCGATACACTTACTTATGAATTATCTATTGCTGAAGGATTGCCTGAAAAACCGTATCCTTTACCGCAAATAGCGCCGCATTTATTACAGAGAGTAGCCAAATCTCACTATGGAAAGCGCATTGAGACAACTGTTGACAAAAACCTTCAAGAACAAGTAAACTTCATTATAAAAACGCACTATAATCAATTAAGTCAGAATGAAATTCACAACGCTGCTGTTTTGGTTTTAGACGTTAAAACGCGACAAGTTCTAGCCTATGTAGGCAATACACCAACCGATAAAGCACATCAAAAAGATGTTGATATTATTGATAAACCTCGAAGTACTGGCAGTATTTTAAAACCTTTTTTATATGCCGCCATGTTAGATAGTGGCGATTTATTACCCAATACATTAGTGGCAGATGTACCTACGCAATTTGGAAGTTATAACCCAGAAAATTACAATAAAACCTATGATGGAGCTGTTCCCGCAAGTAAGGCTTTGTCAAGGTCTTTAAATGTTCCTGCGGTAAGGATGTTACAGGAATTCGGATTAGATCGGTTTCATCATTATCTAAAACGTTTAAAACTTAAAGATTTAAAATACGGCGCGAATCATTATGGATTATCCTTGGTTTTGGGTGGTGCTGAAAGTAACCTTTGGGATTTATGTAAAAGTTATGCGGCACTATCTTCAACCTTAAATCATTTTTCTGAATCTTCTAGTGCCTATTTTTCAAATGAGTTTTGTGAACCTACTTTTTTAACTTCGGAAACTATTGATTTTGGCACTAAAACGGCTGATAAAACACTTTTTGATGCCGCTTCCATTTATTTAACTTATGAAAGTTTAAAAGAGGTAAATAGGCCCGAAAGTGATGAAAGTTGGGAGTTTTTTGATGGCTCAAAACAAATAGCTTGGAAAACAGGAACAAGTTTTGGGTTTCGGGATGCTTGGGCCATTGGCACCACAAAAGATTATGTGGTTGGTGTTTGGGTTGGCAATGCCGATGGAGAAGGACGCCCGGGTTTAGTAGGCGTGCAAACAGCAGCTCCCATTTTATTTGATGTGTTTGATGTATTACCAAATAGCGATTGGTTTGCGAAACCTTTTGATGAAATGCAGGAAGTTTCAATTTGTAAACAAAGCGGGCATAGAGCGTCTCAAAACTGTGATGACATTGAAGACAAATTTGTGCAATTAAGTGGATTGAAAACGAAACCTTGTCCGTATCATGTTTTAATTCATCTGGATAAAACTAAAAGCTTTCAAGTGAATTCTTCTTGTGAAGATTTGAGTAATATTGAACATAAATCATGGTTTATTTTACCGCCATTAATGGCATATTATTATAAAACTAAAAATCCGTTTTACAAACCATTGCCTAAATTTAGGACAGATTGTATTGGGGAAAATTCTGTTTCGATTGAATTTATTTATCCGAAAGCAAATAACAGCATCTTTTTACCCAAAGACTTTGATGGACAAACCAACGACCTCATTTTAAAAATAGCGCACTCAAAACCAGAAAGCACCGTGTTTTGGTATGTTGATGAAACCTATATCGGGAGCACAAAAGATATTCATGAACTTGGAGTTAAACCAAGACAGGGGAAGCATATGATTACCGTAGTTGATGAATTTGGGAATGAAGCTAAACGACGGTTTGTGATTTCGGAATAATGTCCTAGCGCAACGAAAACCCTTTACCAGCCCACCAAGGATGAATTTCAATTTCTAAACGTCCAGCTTTTACCATTGGGTCTAATTTTGCTAAACTATCCGCCATTTTAAATGTAGGGACATTATAAATTGTAACCCCTCGAATATCTCCATCGTCTCCAAAAGGTCCAGAAATATCGGCATAACCTAAATCATACATCTTTTTTAAATGTGCCATATGTAACTCTTGAAGTTCTGCGGATTCTTCTTCATTTTGCCCTCGAATAGGCCCTCTTTTTAAAAACGCCATAAAGTACTGTTGCATTAAAATGGTGTCTTGAGTTTTTTCATCTACGTAATCAAAGGTTTTAAAACCTTTTGCAGTCAGTTCTTCCTTGATTTGTTTTCTTGACTTTGGGATCACTTTTTCAATTGCTTTCTCTGGTTCTATTGGTGTTGAATCTTCTATTTCTTTTGAAATTTCTTTAGGGTCTTCTTTTGTTTCTGGTACTGCTATTTTTGGATCTTCTTTACAGCTTATCTGCAACACCACAACTGCTAATAGTATTATGATTTTTTTCATTATTTCCAAGTTTTATAGGGTTGCTTACTTAATTGCGAATTGTAATATTTTATATTTCCGGTCACCTCTTCTCCCAACCAAATTGGCTTTTCAAAGGCTTCATTTTCGTTTTCTAATTCTACCTCCGCTATAATTAAACCTTCATTGTCTCCAAAAAATTCATCTACTTCAAAAGTATGATTACCAACTTTTACCTCGTAACGTATTTTATCTATAACTCCAGGTTCACACAAATTTAATAATTCTAGGGCATCCTCTTTTGTGATTTCTTTTTCCCATTCAAAACGAGATAATCCGTTTTTTGAAGACAATCCTTTTACGGTTAAAAAACTCTTTTCACCTATTAATCTTACACGAACAGTTCGTTCTTTATGCGTATTTAAAAAGCCTTGGACTATCCTGGAAGATTTAACCGCATCTGTTTTAAATGTCTCAGAAACCACTAAAAATTTACGTTCTATTTCTATCAATTTTTAATCGCTTTTAATTGTTTATTATGGATTTTACTCAATACAACTAATGCTATTACTGCTCCAATAGTTGCATACAACATATCAGATTGGGTATCCCAAATATAGCCTTGCGTGCCTAAAAAAGAGTCACCACCTTCTCCTGTGGATAAAGACACACCCCATTCTATAAATTCGTAAGCAGCACTAATTGCTAACGCAATACTCACAACAATAAAATTTAGCCAATTGTTTTTCAACACCACTTCTTTACGCAACAATAATTCTCTAGCAATCATAGCTGGAACAAAACCTTGAGCAAAATGGCCTACTTTATCGTAATTGTTTCGGGTTTGATTGAATGTGTCTTGAATCCAGTCAAACAACGGAACTTCAGCATAAGTGTAGTGCCCGCCAATAATCAGTATAGCGCAATGCACAAAGACTAAAGCATAAATAAGATTTGTAAATCGAAATGACTCAAATGTAAAAGCCAAAACTAATATGCCAATAATTGCAGGTAAGACTTCTAAAAACCAAGTAAAATATTCAAAAGGTTTTATAGCGGACCAAATAAGCAATAAAATAGTTAAGACAAGTAGTGTATAAATTAGTTTCATCCTTTGGCATAATCTCTATCAAAGATATCTTATTTTTGATAGAATCAAGAATTAAGTATGACTGCCGATTTACCAAAACGAAAAATTATTCATGTAGATATGGATGCATTTTATGCCTCTGTTGAGCAACTGGATAATCCCGATTTAAAAGGGAAACCTATTGCTGTTGGTGGTGGTGGAAAACGTGGGGTTGTAAGTGCAGCAAGCTATGAAGCTAGAAAGTTTGGTGTAAAGAGCGCCATGGCTGGACGATTGGCGGCTAAATTATGTCCAGAACTTATTTTTGTGCGCCCTAATTTTGAACGTTATTCTGAAATCTCAAAGAAAATTAGAACCATTTTTTATGACTATACCGATTTGGTGGAACCGCTTTCTCTGGATGAAGCTTATCTTGATGTAACGCAAAATAAAAAGGGAAACCCGAGTGCTTCTTTATTGGCTAAAGAAATTAGAGAGCGGATTTTTAATGAGGTTGGTTTAACGGCTTCGGCAGGTATTTCTATCAATAAATTTATTGCTAAGGTAGCGAGCGATTATAACAAACCTAACGGACAAAAAACAGTCAATCCTGAGGAAGTTTTAGAGTTTTTAGAGGAGCTTGATATCAGAAAATTTTACGGTGTTGGGAAAGTGACCGCCGAAAAAATGTACCAAAAAGGGATTTTTACGGGATTGGATTTAAAGCAAAAATCCTTAGAATATCTGGATGGACACTTCGGGAAATCTGGACGCTATTATTATCATATTGTGAGAGGGATTCATAACAGCGAAGTAAAACCACACCGCACAAGAAAAAGTTTAGCTGCCGAACGGACATTTAGTGAAAATTTATCTTCGGAAATCTTTCTGCTCGAAAAGCTAGAACATATTGCTGAAGAGGTATCGCGCAGATTAAATAAAAGTAAAGTTGCTGGAAAAACAGTTACGCTAAAAATAAAATATAGCGATTTCACATTACAGACCAGGAGTAAAACTTTGCCCTATTTTTTGAGTGATAAAAGTGTAATTTTAGAAACAGCCAAAGAGTTATTGTATCAAGAAAAGTTAAGTAATTCTGTGCGTTTATTGGGAATTTCTATGTCTAATTTGAATACTGAAAAAAAGAAAAAACCAGAAGTTAAGAAAAGTGTTAGTGTGCAGTTGCGGTTTGAGTTTTAATAAAAAAGCAAATCGATTATTTTATTACATTTGGTTTTTGTTGAAACTTTTAGAACACTTTTAAAATTAGCAGCACAAAATTATCAAAAGAAAACAGAACATGCCAGAACTAAAAAAAATTGATGTTGTTGAAAAAAGTGCATGGGACACTTCAGTAAAAGTCGAGGAAAACGGATATTATTGGAATAAAGAACCTGTATTTAAAAAAGGGAACAATGTTGGTACTGAAAAACCAATTGTAGCAGAATTATTCTGCGGATGTGGAGGTACATCTTTGGGTTTTGAAATGGCTGGTTTCGAAACTGTTCTTGGTTGTGATATTCATACGCCATCTATTGAAACGTTTCAAACCAATCATCCAAATTGCGCAACAATTACAGGAGATGTAAAAAAGGTGAATCCGGAAGTCATAAAGGAATTATTGAATGGCAGACAATTGGATGTGCTTATTGGCGGGATTCCCTGCCAAGGGTTTTCACTAAATAACAGAAAAAGACACGAGAATGACGATAGAAATTTTATGTACAAGGAATTTGCGCGTTTTGTCGAGGTTTTACAACCAAAAGTTGTCGTTCTTGAAAACGTTTCTGGAATGAAAAGTACAGGCAATTTTGTAACAGATATAGAAACTCATCTCAGTAAAATTGGACAAATGACCGTTAAAAGCAAATTGCTTTATGCTCCAGATTATGGTGTCCCCCAAAAAAGAACACGACTCGTATTTGTTGGTATTAGAGATGCAGCATTTGATTTTGAGGATATCCTCAAAACACACGGCCCTGAAACAGAAAAAGAGTATGTAACCATAAAAGATGCTATAGGCGATTTACCGTCCTTAAAAACCAAAGAAACCAAAACCAAATATCAGAAAAAACCTTTTAGCGATTTTCAAGAGTTAATGCGATTAAACACCAATGGAAGTGTAACAGGGCATACTGCTCCAAATCATCCGTTAACTACAATTGAAAAAATTAAAAACACAACCCCCGGAGAACCCATGTATGAAAGGTTTAAGCAACGTATTCGTTTAGCTTGGGATATTCAAAGTCCTACTCAGGTTTCTGGGGGGATTAGACCTCAGTTTCAACTTGGACACCCACAAGATCATCGTGGTTTAACCATAAGAGAACGATGCAGAATACAGAGTTTTCCAGATGACTTTGTTGTGAAGGGCGGAACGGTTCAAGCCAGGGTTCAAACTGGTAACGCCGTACCTCCCTTGTTGGCAAAAGCTGTTGCGTTGGCAATTAAAAGTTATTTAGAGCCTGTTTAAGAATCTATGATTGAAATTTCAATAACACAGGATATTATTGATTATGCCAATAACAAATTAGAGCATGTAAACACCCGTGATAACTTAGGCCTTAGCAAATTTGGTTCTGAAAGAAATAGAATTTTAGTTGGCTATATTGGCGAAAGAATAATCATGAAGTATCTAAAACTTCAAAATGACGAAGATAAATACCATTATGATTTAATATCAAACAAAGGAAAAAGGCTTGAGGTTAAAACCATTACATGCAAGTTTAAACCAAAAGACGATTATTGGTGTACGGTTAATTCGCATGACTTGTCTGGCGTTTACAAACAAAACGCCGATTTTTATATATTTCTGAGAATTTTAAATGATTACAGTAAAGGCTGGATTCTTGGGTGGATATCCTGTGAAGAATTTTTTAAAAAAGGAGAGTTTATACCTAAAGGAAAGGATTTTGGTAAATTTCAGTTTGTAAAGGCTAATGCTACTATTTTATCTATTGATAAACTGAATCCTTTTAAAGAAGATGAGCTTTGAGTTTTTAATATTTTTAACCTAGCTTAAGTAGCACTTGACTTTGCCAGAAAAAAACGATAACTTCGTTTAACAATCGATAAACTCCACTAATAACGATAAGAAATAATTAAATTTAAAACTTACTGAGAATACTTTATATGGAATTAAAAATCTTAAAACCAAGAAAGGCCATTAATAAAGCCTTCCTAAAAATAAAACCAAAAAGAACTGAAATTGAAAGTTTTAAGATTAACTTGATTCAATTACTTGACAGAACTAATGATACTGAATCAGAGGAATTCCACAAAAATTTAGTTATTGACTTTCTAAAAAAAACATATTACGAACCGAATCATTTTGTAAATACTAAAGGAAAAACAGATTTAGTAATACATAACGGAGATAAGGCGAAAAGTAGTGTTGGCGTTTTAATTGAAACAAAAAAGCCAACAAATAAATCTGAGATGCTATCTAAGAATAAAATTAATGTCAAAGCATTTCATGAATTAGTACTATATTATTTAAGAGAACGGATTACTAATAAGAATTTAGACATAAAACACTTAGTAGTAACGAATATCAACGAATGGTTTGTTTTCGATGAACATTTATTTGAAAGAATATTTGCTCAAAACAAAAAGTTCGTAAAACACTTTCAAGATTTTGAAGCTGGAAAAAAATCCACCGATGTCTTTTATAAGGAAATTGCTGCACCATTTATAGGTGAAATAAAACAGGATATTATTTTTACGTTTTTTGACATTCGAGAATACGAAAAACCACTTCGTAACGATAACCCAAAAGACGACAACAAACTTATTGCTCTTTTTAAACTTCTTTCACCAGAACATTTATTAAAATTACCATTTGCAAATGACAGCAATAGTCTTGATAAAAGATTTTACGGAGAATTATTACATATTATTGGACTATCCGAAACAAAAGATGGAAGTAAAAAGCTAATTGAACGTAATAAAAAAGATGAAAGAAACACTGGTTCTTTTCTTGAAAACACAATAATTCAATTAGATAGTTTAGATAAAATAAATAGACTTGATAATCCTAATCATTTTGGAATTACGCAAGAAGAACGTTTATTTAACGTTGGTCTTGAATTATGTATAACTTGGGTTAATAGAATTCTATTTCTTAAACTATTAGAAGCACAATTAAAAACATATCATAAAGGAGATAAATCTTATGAGTTTTTAAACATTGATAAAATTCAGAATTATGATGATTTAAACGGTCTTTTCTTCCAAGTTTTAGCAAAGCAGCAATCTGAACGAATTGAAGATGTAAAAGAACTTTTTGCAAAAGTACCTTACTTAAATAGTTCGCTTTTCGAACCAACAGGAATTGAACACGCAACATTATTGATAAGTAATTTACGTGATGAAAAAACAGTTCCAATTTATCCTTCAACGGTTTTAAAAAACAAAAGCGAAAAAAAACTTACAGGAAATTTAAATACTCTTGAATATCTATTTGAATTTTTAAATGCTTACGATTTTAGTAGTGAAGGTAAAGAAGAAATTCAAGAGGATAATAAAACTTTAATTAACGCTTCCGTACTTGGTTTAATTTTCGAGAAAATAAATGGTTATAAGGATGGTTCGTTCTTTACACCTGGTTTTATTACAATGTATATGTGTCATGAAACCATTAGAAAAACCGTTTTTCAAAAATTTAAGGAAACTAAAGATTGGAAATGTAAAGACATTGATTCTCTGTACGATAAAATTGAAGACCGGCAAGAAGCAAATAATATAATAAACAGTATTAAAATTTGCGACCCAGCAGTCGGTTCAGGACACTTTTTAGTTTCTGCACTCAACGAAATGATTGCAATTAAAAATGATCTTAAAATTTTACAAGATAGAGATGGTAAAAGACTCAAAGAATACCAATTTGAAGTTGTTAATGATGAATTAATTGTAACTGATGAAGATGGAGAATTATTTGAATACAATCCAACTAATAAAGAAAGTCAACGAATACAAGAAGCACTTTTCCACGAAAAACAAACTATAATTGAAAACTGTTTATTTGGAGTTGATATAAACCCAAATTCAGTAAAGATTTGCCGATTACGTCTTTGGATAGAGTTACTTAAAAATGCATACTACAAAAATGAAAGTGAATTAGAAACACTACCAAACATTGATATAAACATCAAATGTGGCAACTCTCTAATTAGTCGATTTGAATTAGATTCTGACCTTAAAAAGGCTCTAAAAAGTAGTAAATGGACTATTGATGGTTATCGTATTGCAGTTGATACTTATCGTAATGCTCGTAATAAAGAGGAAAAGCGAGAAATGGAAAAACTAATTGATGACATTAAGAATGACTTTAAAAGTGAAATATCTTCGAACGACAAAAAGGTAAAACGTTTAAACAAATTAAAAAGCGAAATATTTTTAATGACCGAACATCCTAAAATGTTTGAACTGTCAAAAAAAGAAACAACAGCTTGGAATAAAAAACTAAAAGCACTTAATGAGGAATCAAAAAAACTAGAAACTGTAATAGAAAACATTAAAAACAATAAAATTTATCAAGAAGCCTTTGAATGGCGTTTTGAATTTCCTGAAGTTTTAGATGATAATGGAAATTTTCTTGGTTTTGATGCAGTTATAGGTAATCCACCTTATGGTTTATTTAATAAGAAACAAAATAAAAAAGTAGCCTTAACTACGGATAAATTAGCTGTAGAATTGTTAAAACAAAAATATCCCGAAGCAACAGGTGGAGTAATAAATGCCGCTAGAATATTCTATGCTTTTTGTATTAAAATTAGTTCTAAGAATGGCTACCAATGCATGATTATTCCATATGGTGTTTTAACTGATACTACTTCAGTTAAGTTAAGAAAGCATATTTTCAATAACCATTCTTTGATAAAAGTTGAAGCATTTCCAGAACGAGACAGTAGTAAAAGAAGAGTTTTTGAAGATGTTAAGATGTCAACTGCAATTTTATTAACTTCTAGTTCTAAAGCAGATAATAGTTTTGATATTGGAATATCTTATGATAGAGAAATTTCAAAAAACAGAGCTGAATTTAAAACTCAAGAATTAGTTGAGTTAAATCCAGAATTGGTTCAAATTCCTTTAACAGATACAGATTCTTTTAACTTACTTTCTAAAATATATAAAACCAAAAATTTAATTAAGCTTGGCTCAATTTCACCTTGTTTGACTGGAGAAGTAGATATGACTTTCGGCAAATCTGCTTTAACAAAAAACAATAGTGACAGACTATTATTAAAAGGTGTTCAGATTGATAGGTTTATAATGAAGACAGAACAAAGCCAAATTTCTCAAGGAGATATCGAATTCATAAATGAAACAATATTTGAAGATATAGGCTCTTCAAAAAAAATAGCAGATTCTAAGACTAAACGTATTGCATTACAAGGTTTAACTGGTGTCAATGAAAAACATAGATTAAAAGGTACATATATAAATGAAAATATATATTTAGCGAATTCTTGTAACTACTTATTAAAATCAAATAATTATGATTTGGAATTACTATTAGGTTGGTTTAACTCTTCTTTACTGAATTTTGTGTTTAAAACAAGAAGCACAAGTAGTAATGTGAATGGATACGAAGTAGATAATTTACCTTTTGTAGATTCAGGATTAAATATTAAAATTCAAACATTATCGAAAGAAATTTTAAATATTAAGAGAAAAGATATCAATGGAGAAACAAAATCATTAGAAAAAGATATCGACAATCTGATTTATACGATTTTTAATTTGACAAAAAATGAAATTAAGATAATTGAAAATGCCAACACCTAAAGCCATACACATTTGCAATTCGCACTAGCCAACGAAACACCAAAAATTGCAAAAAAGTATTGCTTTTGCTAACACTAGCAAGTTTGCGTGAAAAAACACGAAAACGCACAACGTTAAACAAACCCCTCCAAATACAAACAAACTTCAACCTAAAACCCGAGCCAGCAAACACCCACGTTAGCCCTCCTAAGTTTCGGGCCCACGGCATCCTTTTAAACACAAAAAACGCTGCATTAAGCAGCGTTTTTTGTGTTTAAAAGGTATAGTGAAACATTTATGTTCATGAATTCTTTAATTAAAAATAAGAATCCATAAATAAAAGCGCGACCCTTATGGTAACCTGCCTTGCCGGCAGACAGGCGCCCAAATAAATTAAGTTTTAAAAACTACAAGTTTCAATTTCAGAAACACGTAATGTATTTACCATTCCTTTATCTTGGATAGGCATTGCGGCTAAACTAATCAGCATATCGCCAACATCCAAATAGCCTTTTTTACATGCTATGGCGTTTACGTCCTCTATAGTTTCATCGGTACTTACAAACTTATCGTAGAAAAATGCGTGAACGCCCCACAATAAACTCAAACGTGTTAAAATACGTTTGTTTGAGGTAAATACCAAAATATGACATGATGGTCTCCATGCCGAAATTTGAAATGCCGTATAGCCACTATTTGTTAATGTTGAAATGGCTTTGGCATCAATTTCGTTCGCCATATTTGCGGCATGGTAACAAATTGATTTCGTGATATAACGGTTGGTGCGAATATGAGGTGGCATTTCTGGCACCTTAATAAGTGGAGAATCTTCTACACTTTTTAAGATATCACTCATTTGCTTAATCACCTGAATTGGATATTGCCCTACTGATGTTTCACCTGAAAGCATTACGGCATCGGCACCATCCATAACAGAGTTTGCAACATCGTTTACCTCGGCTCTGGTTGGTGTCAAACTATCTATCATAGTCTCCATCATTTGCGTTGCAATAATTACTGGAATTCTTGCTTTCTTTGCTCTTAGCACCAATTGTTTTTGAATTAGTGGGACTTCTTCAGCAGGTACTTCTACACCTAAATCGCCTCTGGCAACCATGATACCGTCGCATTGCGTTACGATTTTATCAATATTTTCTACAGCTTCCGGCTTTTCAATTTTTGCGATGATTGGTATTTTATGATCGCTATGTTTTTTTATTAAATCCCGCAGTTGCATTAAATCTTCTGCATGACGCACAAACGATAATGCAATCCAATCTACATCTTGACTTATTGCAAAAATGGCATCTTCAATATCTTTTTCTGTTAAAGCAGGTTGCGAAATATCGGTATTTGGAAGGTTTACTCCTTTTTTGGATTTTAAAGGCCCTCCTTGAATAACCTTTGCTTTTACTTCACTTTTTTTATCTGTAGAAACAACTTCGAAAAGTAATTTTCCGTCATCTAAAAGAATGCGTTCTCCTGGTTTCGCATCTTGCGGAAATCTGTCGTATGTCATGAAAACACGATCTTTTGTGCCTTCAAAACGCTCTCCGGTTGCAAAAATAATTTCATCGCCTGGATACACTTCTACATCAGCTTTCATGACACCTACTCGAAGCTTGGGGCCTTGTAAATCACCCAAAATTGCTGCGTTGTAACCAAACTCATCGTTGAGCTCGCGTATCATATTAATACGTTCTTTTACATCTTCGTAATCTGCATGCGAAAAGTTAATTCTAAATACATTAGCGCCTTCATCAAGCATGCCCTTTAAAACTTCTTTGGTGCTGGTTGCTGGTCCTAATGTTGCTACTATCTTGGTTTTTTTTCTTAATCCCATTTAGTTAAATATTAAATACTCCCTAGATTTTAATGTGCTCACATTTATACTGTAAGCCATTGCTATTTGCGGAATCTCAAGGAGTTTATTTATAATATGTTTTTCTTTGGTACTGTGTAACTCGTTATCGATTTTTAAAAAATAATTCACTTTTTTATATTCAGGAATTAAATTGTAGGTTTTAATTACCTTTTGTTCTGTTGTAAATAAAGATTGATAATCAATATTAGAATTGGTTTCTGTTTTACAAATATTTGATGCCAGATTCCATGTTAACAATTGATTTTCATCTTCATATTCAAAAATTGAATAGTTAGTGATGCCATTATTAAAGTCTAAATCTTTAGGTTTTCTGGTTAAGCTTATACCTAAATATTTATTTATCAGATAGGCCAATCGGTAATCTTCAATTGAACAATGTATGCCAATTAAAGTACATAACGTGTCCTCAAAGACATCCTCAAGAATAAGTTTGTGTACTGCCATAACCTGACCTAAAATAGGATGTAAATATAATGCTAAATATATTTAGAAATAAGGCGAATTTAAAATTCTTAGTCTTAACGATAACTAAAACGTTATAGTAGGCTGAATTACTTGATTTAAACTATTTCTTTTTTGACATCTTACTTTGAAGTGCAAAAAAGGCGCGTTTTGAAGCTTTCTCTTCAGCCTTCTTCTTAGAGGTTGCTCTAGCTTTAGCTATGACTTTATTGTCTATGGATAGTTTTACTGAAAAATGCCTAACATCATCATTTCCAGTATCTTCATACACATTATAGTTGAACACCTTCTTTTCTTTTTGGCACCATTCAATCAACAAACTCTTGTAGCTAATAACTCTGCCTTCAAGCTGCTCAATATCAACATGTGGCGTTATAATGCGCTTATAAATAAACTTTTCGCAATATTTATAACCTTTGTCTAAAAAGATAGCACCTACCAAAGCTTCGAATAAATTACCATGGATATTATCTCCAAATTGGCCTGCAGGAATTTTACTTTCAACCAAATCAATCAAGTTAAGTTCTCTCCCCAACTCGTTTAAATGCTCCCTACTTACAACTTTAGAGCGCATTTTGGTAAGATACCCTTCATCACC
Organism: Algibacter sp. 2305UL17-15; assembly: GCF_040720935.1. Lineage (NCBI taxonomy): Bacteria > Pseudomonadati > Bacteroidota > Flavobacteriia > Flavobacteriales > Flavobacteriaceae > Algibacter > Algibacter sp. 2305UL17-15. Next base: position 166,840 of record NZ_JBFDAE010000001.1, on the reverse strand, counting down.
ACTTGGCACTTCTTGAAATAAATGTGATGCTATAACGGCACTTAACATGGCATCTCCCAAAAATTCCAGCCTTTCATAATTGAGAGCATTTCCCTTGCTATCTTTTATGTTCATGGAACGATGTGTAAATGCTTTCTTGTAAACCTCTGTTTTTTTAGGCTTATAACCTAAAATCTTGGTCAATTGCATAAAAAAATTCCCGTTTCTTTCGGAACGGGAATTCAGTATGTTACGAATGTATTCCATTCGGGATTTAATCTATTTTTTTGAATACTACACAGGCGTTGTGTCCGCCAAATCCAAATGTATTACTCATTGCAACCTTTACATCTCTTTTCTGTGCCTTGTTTAACGTTAAATTTAATTCTGGATCAATGTTTTCATCTACAGTAGTATGGTTTATTGTTGGCGGTACAATACCGTGCTCCATAGCCAATATCACCGAAATAGCTTCTATAGCTCCAGCTGCACCTAAAAGATGCCCTGTCATTGATTTAGTAGAATTAATATTAATGTTTTTAGCATGATCTCCAAAAACTTTAGAGATCGCCTTTAACTCAGCAACATCACCCAATGGTGTTGAAGTTCCGTGTGTGTTTATATGATCTACATCCTCAGGTTTTAAACCTGCGTTTTCTAAACAGTTTTTCATAACTTCAACTACACCGATACCTTCGGGATGTGGAGCAGTCATGTGATAAGCATCGGAAGATAATCCTCCTCCAGCTATTTCAGCATAAATTTTTGCCCCTCTTGCTTTTGCGTGTTCATATTCTTCTAGAACAAGTGCTCCTGCACCTTCGCCCAAAACAAAACCATCTCTTGTGCCATCAAAAGGGCGAGAGGCTGTTTCTGGACTTTCGTTTCTAGTAGATAGTGCATGCATCGCATTAAAACCACCCATTCCGGCAATAGTTACAGCTGCTTCACTTCCGCCGGTAACCACTACATCACAATGTCCTAAACGTATCATGTTTAAAGCATCAAACATAGCGTTGGCAGAAGATGCACAAGCCGAAACCGTTGTATAATTAGGTCCCATAAAACCATATTTTATGGAGATATTTGCAGGTGCTATATCTGCAATCATTTTTGGAATAAAGAAAGGGTTAAATCTTGGGGTACCATCGCCCTCAGCAAAGTTTAATACTTCTTGCTGAAAAGTTTCCAATCCACCAATACCTGCTCCCCATATTACACCAACCCGCAATTTGTTTACCTCGTCAACGTTAAGTTTAGCATCAGCAATCGCTTCATCTGAAGCCACCATTGCATATTGTGCAAACTTATCCATTTTCCGAGCCTCTTTTCTATCAAGAAAATCGGTTGCGTCAAAGTTTTTCAGTTCGCAAGCAAACTTCGTTTTAAACTTTTCGGTATCATAATATGTAATGGGCGCAGCACCACTTTTCCCACTAATTAAGCCATCCCAATAGTCGCCTAAGGTATTGCCAATTGGGGTTAAAGCTCCTAGTCCTGTAACTACAACTCGCTTTAGTTCCATAAAATGTTTTGCTTATTTAGCTTCTTCTATATAAGAAATAGCTTGACCAACTGTAGCAATGTTCTCAGCTTGGTCGTCTGGTATTTGAATGTCGAATTCTTTTTCGAACTCCATAATTAATTCTACAGTATCTAAAGAGTCGGCTCCTAAATCGTTTGTGAAGCTAGCTTCAGTAACAACTTCGTTTTCATCTACTCCTAACTTGTCCACGATAATCGCTTTTACTCTTGATGCAATGTCTGACATAATCTTTTAATTTTAAATGTTTAATTAGTTGGCAAAAATAAAAAACTTTATTTTAAAACACACTTTTAAGATAAAAATGTGGTTGTAATTTACTAAAATTACTTTTAAGTATTTACTTTTTCCCTGCTAATTGTTAATAATTATTCTTTTTTTTGTTTGAACAATCTTTAACACTATAGTCTGTAAAATGAAACGTATTGTAATTTTTGCGTCCGGAAGTGGTACTAATGCTGAAAATTTAATTGAGTTTTTTCACAACAGCGATAATGCATCTGTTATTCAGGTATTATCTAACAATCCCCATGCCAAAGTTTTAGACCGCGCTAAAAAACTTAAAGTTAGCGCATTGTCTTTCAATAGAATAGCCTTTTCTAAAACCGATGATGTCTTGAATATTTTAAAAGCCTCTAAGCCAGATTTGATTGTTTTGGCGGGGTTTCTGTGGAAATTCCCAGAATTTATTTTGAATGCATTTCCTAATAAAGTAATTAATGTGCATCCTGCATTGTTACCAAATTATGGCGGAAAAGGGATGTACGGCATGCATGTTCATGAAGCAGTTGTTGCAAATAAAGAAATCGAAACTGGCATCACTATTCATTATGTAAATGAACATTATGACGAAGGCGCTATTATTTTTCAGACAAAATGTGACGTAAAACCTGATGATTCTGCTGAAGATGTTGCGGCTAAAATCCATGAATTGGAGATGGAATATTTTCCGAAGGTGGTAGATAATGTTTTAAAATCCCAAAAAAAATAAAACCCAAAAAGCAAAATCTATTTTATTTAATCTGTGAAAAATCCGTGTCAAAAAAAAATTAGAACTTAAATTTAAAAGATTTCCGTCTATGCGGGAATGACAAAATGAGTAAGAAGAAAAAGAAATATTACGCAGTCTGGAAAGGTCACAAAACAGGAGTTTTCGAATCTTGGAACGACTGTAAAGCCCAAATTAAAGATTTTCAAGGGGCGCAATACAAATCATTTTCAACTTTTGATGCTGCAAAAACCGCTCTAAAAGGTAATTATTTTGATTATGTCGGAAAAAACAAAGGTTTTAAAAGTGAATTATCTGCTGAACAACTTAAAAAAATAGGACAACCAAATTACAATTCCATTTCCGTGGATGCTGCCTCAAGCGGAAATCCAGGAATTATGGAATATCGCGGTGTTGACACCAAAACCAAAAAACAACTCTTTAAACAAGGCCCTTTTGAAGAAGGTACAAATAATATTGGGGAGTTTCTAGCTTTAGTACATGGTTTAGCGCTACTTAAAAAAAACAATAGCGATAGAATATTATATACAGACTCTAGAACCGCTATGAGTTGGGTTAGAAAAAAAACCTGCAACACTAAATTAAAACGGAATGATAAAAATAAACCTGTTTTTGATTTAGTTGATCGTGCTGTTGATTGGTTAAAGAACAATAGTTATTCAACGGTAATTGTAAAATGGGAAACCAAGGCATGGGGAGAAATCCCTGCGGATTTTGGGCGGAAATGATGTCTCTGAAATCTTAATCCGTAAATTATACGTATATTTATCGCAAACAATACGGAAATGATAGAAAATAAAAAACGTAAAGAAGTTACTTTAGATAGTCACACCATAGAATTATTAAAAATTCAAGCTGAAAAAGAAGGCCGAAAACTTAAAAACTATATGGAACATATTCTAAAAGATAAAGCCAATAGTTTTGAATTGTCTGAAGCCTATAAATCCATGATGGATGATATGTTAGACAAACACAGCAAAGGGGAATTGAAATATGTAAGTGAAGAAGAATTTCGTAAACGTACAGCTAGATAATGGCTTACATTATAAAATTTGAAGCACTCACATTAATAGAATTTAATAAGGTTATTAAACATTATGAAGATGTTTCTATCGACTTAGCCGACAGATTTCATCATGAATTTTGGAATAAGATAGATGGTATTAAAGACAATCCTCTGCATTATCAAATAAGATATAAGAATATCAGAATTGCTCATTTAAAGGTTTTTCCTTATGGTATTCATTTTATTATCGAGGGTAAAATAATTCATGTTTTTAACATTCTGCATCACAAACAATATTACAAATAAACCATTTTAATTTCCTTTAAAGTAAGAACATCAAGTGCCATACCTATCAACCTTAAATATAAACACCAATAGAACACACCCTTATCCATTCGATATTCCTGCTATAAAGCACGCAAAAAACATCGATTTTAATGCTCAAATAACTTTTTTGGTTGGCGAAAATGGAACTGGAAAATCTACCTTATTGGAAAGTATTGCCTGTTTATTGCAATTACCGCATATGGACGGATCGGGTTATAACAAAAGTAGTTTTGAAGCTGCAAAAACCTTGTTGCCTTACTTAGAATTGGAATGGCATATTGAACGCCCCACAGGCTTTTTCTTTAGGGCAGAAGATTTTGGAGATTATCTAAATAGTGTCAATAGATCTGATGCACAACTTCAAAATTCATATGATGATTTAGAAGGTAATGTGCCGGCACACATTATAAAACAAATGAAAGACAATGCAAATCATCAGTTACATCATATGCGTAAAAACTTCGGACAAGAGCTCAATGCGTTTTCCCATGGCGAAGCATACCTTCATATTATGAACCAAAAAATAAATTCTAGGGGTATTTATCTATTGGATGAACCAGAAGCTGCCCTTTCGCCTTCAAAACAATTATCATTTATTTATTTTTTGAACAGCCACCTTCAAAATTACGATTCCCAATTTATTGTTGCAACACATTCGCCAATGCTCATGGCTTATCCTGGAGCAAAAATCTATGAGATAACCGAGAGCGGAATGATACTTACCACGCTAGAAAACACAGACCATTATTCAATTACTAAATCTTTTTTAAATAATCCCAGTTCGTTTTTAAGGCATTTTAATTCTCAGTAAATTCCAGACAATATTCTCAAGTTTCAATCCGGCAATTATGGTTAAAAAAGACTTATATTTGCACAAAATTCAGGACTTCTCTTTATGAGCAAATTAGTAGTAGTTGGCACCGTAGCTTTTGATGCTATTGAAACCCCTTTTGGTAAGACCGACAAAATTTTGGGTGGCGCAGCCACTTTTATCGGGCTTTCAGCTTCTCATTTCAATGTAGATACAACTCTAGTATCTGTTGTTGGAGGCGATTTTCCACAAGAATATTTAGACCTTTTATCAAATAAAAACCTAGACATTTCTGGTATTGAAATTGTTAAAGATGGCAAGACGTTTTTCTGGAGTGGACGCTATCATAATGATATGAATTCCAGAGATACTTTGATCACGGAACTTAATACGCTTGCCGATTTCAACCCTGTTGTTCCTAAAGATTATACAGATGCCGATGTTGTGATGTTAGGAAACCTACATCCTATCGTCCAATCTAGTGTTCTAGACCAGATGACAGAAAAACCCAAATTGATAATTTTAGACACCATGAATTTTTGGATGGACTGTGCGCTGGATGATTTATTAAACGTGATAAAGCATGTGGACGTGATTACTATAAATGATGAAGAGGCTAGACAGCTAACCGGAGAATACTCTTTGGTAGTTGCTGCCAGAAAAATTCATGACATGGGACCAAAATATGTGGTGATTAAAAAAGGAGAGCATGGTGCGCTATTGTTTCATAATGAGAATGTGTTTTATGCGCCTGCGTTACCTTTAGAAGAAGTTTTTGATCCAACAGGAGCTGGAGATACTTTTGCTGGAGGGTTTGCTGGATATTTAGCAAAAACTCAAGATTTATCTTTTGAAAATATGAAGAACGCTGTGATATATGGTTCAACCTTAGCGTCTTTTTGTGTGGAAAAATTTGGAACAGAACGCATGCAGCATTTAACGAAAAACGAAGTTGAAGAACGACTGTTGCGATTTAAACAGTTAACACAGTTTGATATAGAATTAACATAAACTTTCGCACTCTAAAATAGAGTGCGTTTTTCATTAATATATTTTTGTCATTCCCACGAATTCCGAGAGTTATTGAGAGGGAATCTAAAAACATAATTTTTTCATGCTGCGACATCGGAGATTCACGAATACATTTATTAGCCAATGTGAATTGAAGGGTAAAGCGAAAACATTTTAACTATGAGTGATGCTATAAAACACGAATGTGGAATTGCAGTAATTAGGCTTTTAAAACCGCTTGAATTTTACAAAGAAAAATACGGTACTGCTTTTTATGGGGTAAATAAAATGTACCTCATGATGGAAAAGCAACACAATCGTGGGCAGGATGGGGCTGGTTTTGCGAGCATAAAACTAGACACACAACCCGGGGAACGTTATATAAGTAGGGTTAGATCTATAGCGCAACAACCCATCCAAGATATTTTTGACCAAATAAATGAGCGTGTTAACAAAGAATTAAAAGCGCATCCTGAATATAATGATGATGTAGCATTGCAAAAGAAGAACATACCTTATATAGGCGAACTCCTTTTAGGACATGTACGTTATGGTACTTTTGGGAAAAACAGTGTAGAAAGTGTACATCCGTTTTTAAGACAAAACAACTGGATGCACAGAAACCTTATAATGGCAGGAAACTTTAACATGACGAATGTTAAGGAATTGTTTAAAAACCTGATTGACTTAGGGCAGCATCCCAAAGAATATACCGATACTATTACCGTAATGGAAAAAATTGGTCATTTCTTGGACGATGCGGTAAGTAAAATCTATAAAGACTTAAAAAAGGAAGGCTATAACAAGCAACAGGCATCACCATTGATTGCTGAACGACTCAAAGTATCTAAAATACTGAAGCGTGCTGCTAAAAACTGGGATGGAGGTTATGCCATGGCTGGATTAATAGGTCATGGAGATTCTTTTGTGTTGCGTGATCCCGCAGGAATCAGACCTTGTTATTATTACAAAGATGATGAAGTAGTTGTTATAGCCTCTGAACGCCCTGTAATTCAAACTGTTTTTAATGTGAAGTTTGAGGATGTTGTAGAACTTCCTCCAGGACAAGCCATAATTACTAAAAAATCTGGGAAGGTTGAAATCAAAAAAATATTGGAACCATTAGAACGCAAAGCCTGTTCTTTTGAGCGGATTTATTTTTCTAGAGGTAGTGATGCCGAGATCTATAAAGAACGAAAGATGCTAGGCAAATTATTGATGCCCAAAGTGTTAGAAGCCATTGATAACGATCTAAAGAATTCAGTATTTTCATACATCCCAAATACAGCGGAAACATCGTTTTTTGGAATGATAGAAACTGCGGAATCTGAGTTGAACAAAAAGAAAACTGCAACGATCTTAAACGGAGACCGAAATATTTCAGCAGAAAAAGTTACCGAAATTTTATCAGAACGTATTCGTGTTGAAAAGATAGCCATTAAAGATGTTAAGCTAAGAACTTTTATTACGGAAGATAGTAGTCGCGACGATTTAGTAGCCCATGTATATGATGTTACCTACGGTGTTATAAAACCAGAGGATAACCTGGTAATTATTGACGATAGTATCGTAAGGGGTACAACGCTAAAAAAGAGTATTATCAAAATTCTGGATCGTTTAAATCCTAAGCGTATTGTTGTAGTTTCCTCAGCACCACAAATTCGCTATCCGGATTGTTATGGAATAGATATGGCAAGATTGGAAGATTTAGTGGCGTTTAGAGCTGCACTTTCACTTTTGAAAGATAGAGGCATGTATAACACCGTAGAGAAAGTATATAATAAGTGTAAGTCTCAAGAAGATTTCGCTGATAAAAACGTGCAAAATTTTGTGAAGGAAATTTATAGTCCGTTTACGGCTCATGAAATTTCTTTAAAAATATCAGAATTATTAAGCGATGACTCTATTAATGCAGAGGTAAAAATATTGTTTCAATCAATAGAAAACTTGCATAAAGCCTGTCCGGAGCACCTAGGAGATTGGTATTTTACTGGCAATTATCCAACCGATGGAGGAAATCGTGTAGTAAACAGAGCATTCATTAATTTTTATGAAGGTAATAATGAACGCGCCTATTAATTATCAAATTCATAATTATACTACGGTTAAACCGTAAATAATGTATTTTATCCGATAAATATGTATTTCGTCTAATAAATAATCAGATTGTCTTAAATACATATAAATTAGTCTCACCATAACATAAGTAGGTTAAGTTCATGGTAGATTTGGGGCAAAAAAAGGTGAACATCTGTTCGCCTTTTTTTATTTTATAACGGTTTCTAATTTCTCTTCAAAAAAGACCTCAGCCCTTTAAACATTGTAGTTTATCCGCATTTTTACGCACTATCTCTATTAAGCCAATATTTTAGTAGTTCAACAAGAATATTTTTACAATCTCTAGTATCAATCTATCTTTGAACCACCATAACATAAGTAGGTTAAGTTTATGGTAGATTTGGGGCAAAAAGGTGAACATCTGTTCACCTTTTTCATTTTATAATTCTCATGAAAATGGGAATCGTTTTTTTATTCTTTCTTATCATAAAAAATTATCTTTACGGGATAACAAAAAAATTACTTTATCCTGACTTATTTACGGGATATCAGTACTAAAAAATTATTATATAACGAGTTGTGGCACATTTGAGAAAATGAACTTTAGACCAATCCATACAAGAGTTTTAGAAGAAAAAACAGTAGCTGATTTGACCATAATTAGAGAGAGTTCGGACAATTATCTGGAAGGAATATCTAACGTTTATGCAAAAAATTCCCTTGGAGAAATAATTTGGAATGCAGAACTTCCTCTTGAAGACGATTGTTACCCTAACCCAATTCAATGGAATAAAACTTTAAATGCTGAATTCAAAAATTGGTCTGAACTAATTCAAGATAGCCCAAAATCATTTGTTGCTTCGTCTTGGAAAGGAATAACAGTATGTATAGACTATAGAAATGGTGAAATTCTTCAATCAGAATTCACTAAATAACTGTTTTAATAAACGACAAACAAATTGATTTTCTTTTTGGTTGCAAAACCTTTATCTTGTTTCAATTCATCCTTTTGTTTTTTCAATTAAAGAGGAAATAATTTTTAGAGGAGCGAAATAGCTATAAATGGATGCTTATCCTCACAGGAATAGCAAAACAAAAGATACAGCGTATAGCCCGACCCTTGGGTAACGCCCAAAAAAAATCGCCTGAAACTAAATTCCAGACGATTTACTATATAATTTTAGGTAAAAACTAATTACTTAGCCTCAGCATAACGTTTTTCAACTTCATTCCAGTTTATCACACTAAAAAATGCTTTGATATAATCTGGACGTCTGTTTTGATAATTCAAATAGTAAGCATGTTCCCAAACATCAATGCCTAAAATTGGCGCGCCACCACAACCTACTCCTGGCATTAATGGATTGTCTTGATTTGGTGTTGAGCAGATTTCGACCTTACCGCCTTTATGCGCACACAACCAAGCCCAACCTGAACCAAAACGTGTTGCAGCTGCCTTAGAAAAAGCATCCATAAACCCTTCTTTAGAACCATAAGCTGCTTCTATAGCATCTTTTAATTCTCCAGATAAATAACCTCGATCATTTGGATTCATAACGTCCCAAAACAAAGAATGGTTATAAAAACCGCCTCCGTTATTTCTAACAGCTCCGTTTTTCATATCTAAATTAGTTAGAATATCTTCAATAGATTTTCCTTCTAAATCTGTTCCTGCAATAGCATTATTTAAATTGTTGGTATATCCTTGATGGTGTTTAGAATGGTGTATTTCCATTGTTCTAGCATCTATATGCGGCTCTAAAGCATCATAAGCATATCCTAATTTTGGTAATTCGAAAGCCATAATTATTTTATTTTTTTGTTAATATTTAATTTCTTTCAAATTTACACATAAAACAAGTCAATTAAAAATAATAAATTGTTATCAAACCATCGATAGTTTTTATCTTGTAGGCAAATTATTCTTTGTGCAAGAAAATCATACTTTCAAAATCTACAATGCATCTGCAGGAAGTGGCAAAACCTACACACTTGTAAAATCTTATTTAAAAATTTTATTGAGTTCTAAACGGCCCGAAGCTTTTAAATATATTCTGGCAATTACGTTTACCAATAAAGCGGTTTCTGAAATGAAAGGGCGGATTATTGACACGTTAAAGCTATTTTCAGATGCTTCAATTTTAAAAAACCCAGACAGTATGTTTATATCGCTTTGCGAAGATTTAAACATGCAGCCAGAGGTACTTCATAAAAAGGCTAAAGGCATATTAGAAACTATTATTTACAATTATGCGGCTTTTGATGTTTCAACCATTGATGGATTTACGCATAAACTGATAAGAACTTTTGCATACGATTTAAAATTGCCTTTAAATTTTGAAGTAGAACTCGATCAAAATTCGCTATTAACAGAAGCTGTAGATAGTTTAATAGCTAAAGCAGGAACAGATAATGAGCTCACAAAAATTCTAGTGGATTTTGCCATTGAAAAAGCCGATGATGATAAAAGTTGGGATGTGTCAAACGATTTTAATAAAATAGCAAAATTGCTCGTTAACGAAAACGACATTCCCTTTATTGAAAAGCTAAAAGACAAAACACTCGGAGATTTTAAAACCTTAAAAGGAATTCTGCGGAAAGAAATTTTAGAAACTGAAACTGTTATTGTTAAAAATGCCAAAACTGTTTTAAACAGTATTGAAAATGCAGGTTTGCAGTTTACAGATTTTACCAGAGGCACACTTCCAAATCACTTTAAAAAAGCTTCGGAATTAGATTTAAATAGACTTTATGATAATAAGCTTGAAGAAAACATTTCTGAAAGAAAAAGCATTTATAATAAAACAGCTTCACCCGAGGTATCAAATATTATAGACTCGTTATTACCTGAAATTGAAGTGTTGTACAAAACCGTGAAGGCGCATGTTTTTCATCTTAAGTTCTTAAAGGCATTTTATAAAAACGTAACACCACTTTCAGTTTTAAATGAGATCAATAACGAATTAAAATTGCTGAAAGAAGACCAAAACAAAATGTTGATTTCAGAATTTAACACCATTATAAGCAACGAGATAAAAGACCAGCCCACGCCTTTTATTTACGAGCGCATTGGCGAAAAATTCAAACATTATTTTATTGATGAATTTCAGGATACCTCGGTTAAACAATGGGAAAACTTAATTCCTTTGCTCAATAATGTATTATCAACAGAAGGTGGAAGCGCTATGTTGGTAGGCGATGCAAAGCAGGCCATTTACCGCTGGCGTGGCGGAAAAGCAGAACAATTTATAGGATTGTGCAATAACGAGAACCCGCTAAACGCAGAAAAAGATGTTGCTCATTTGCCCTCGAACTACAGAAGTTTTAAAGAGATTGTAACCTTTAATAATGGGTTGTTCAAATACCTTTCCAACACAGTATTTAACCATCCCGATTATGCAGATCTATACCAGAATTCCCATCAGGAAATTAGTAAAACCAAAAATGGTTATGTCGAACTGTCATTTTTAGACATTGAAAAAGATGATGATAGAAACGAAGTGTTTTCAGAAGCCGTTTTAAAAACTATAAACACTTGTATTGCCAATGGTTTTGAACTTGGCGATATTACTGTTTTAATACGTAAAAAGAAGGAAGGCGTTGCAATTGCCAATTTTTTGAGCACAAAAGGGATTTCGATAGTGTCTTCAGAAACCTTGTTAATTGCCAATTCCCAAGAAGTCAGGTTTATCAATAATTTACTGGCGTTATTGCTACAACCAAATAATAACGAGATAAAAATTAAGGTTTTAGAGTATTTATCAAATCGGTTTAATATTGAAGATGAACATCAATTTTTTTCTGAACACTTAAATCTATCGTTGACTCAATTATTTAAACAATTACAGGCATACAACGTGTTTTTGACTAATAATTTGTTACAACTTCCTTTATATGATTTAGTTGAAACTATTGTTCGCGCTTTCAATTTGGTGCCATCATCCCACGCATACGTTCAGTATTATTTAGATACCGTTTTAGATTTTTACCAAAAGAAAGGTTCTGATATTGCAGCCTTTTTAGACTATTTTGACAAGAAAAAGGAAAGTTTGAGCATTATTTCCCCCGAAGGGCAAAATGCGGTACAAATCATGACCATCCATAAATCTAAAGGCTTAGAATTCCCAGTAGTGATTTTTCCTTTTGCCGATTTAGATGTCTATCAAGAAATAGAACCGAAAGAATGGATATCTATTAATGAAGAGAAATATGCTGGTTTTTCAAATACCTTATTAAATTTTAATAGTGATTTTGAACATTTTGGAACGGAAGGTTTACAGATTTTTAACGCGCATAAAGCAGAACAAGAACTAGATAATATTAATTTACTATATGTAGCACTGACTAGAGCTGAGGAACAATTATATATTATTTCTAAAAACGATAGTAAATTAAAAGAAGAGTCCAAAGCAAAAAAATATTCTGGTCTTCTCATTAATTATTTACAACATTTAAATCTGTGGAACGATTCTGAGAACAGCTATAGTTTTGGCAACCCAAAAAGAGAGAGCAATTATTCTATGCATGAACAATTAACTAGTTTTCAAAATTCATTCATTTCAAACGCAAAAGAAACCCTTAATATAAAGGTAGTCACAAAATCTGGTATGTTATGGGATACACAGCAGCAAGAAGCCATCGAAAAAGGGAATCTTATCCACGATATTATGGCGCAAATTAAAACTAAAGATGATATAGACTTTGTATTTACAGATTTTTTAGATGCTTCAATCATTAATAATGAACAGTCAGAACCCCTAAGAAGTATTGTTTCTGAAATAATAGAACACCCAAAACTTAAAGATTACTTCACAACTAAGTACACTATATATAATGAACGTGATATTATTACTGAAAACGGAACTATTTTTAGACCTGATAGGTTAGTTATTGATGACAACAAAAATTCAATTACTATCATAGACTACAAAACAGGAGACGAAAGCCAAAATCATGTGAATCAACTTAATAATTATCAAAATATATTAACAAATATGGGCTATTTGGTTAAGGAAAAAGTCTTGGTTTACACAAATAAGCATCTTTTAATAAAAACATTTTAACATTAAATTGTGCGGAAACATTACTAAAATGGGCTCTTATGATAAAATTGTTAACTAAAATCATTCTGAAATACCCATGAATAAAGGTAGTCTTCAATTTTTTTATATATTTGTCTTTGTTAATAACATTTAACAGCTTACTTTTGTTCACAATTAACACTTAAAATTAAACTTTTGAATATGAAAAATCTTAGCCGATTATTGTTCGCTATGTTGCTTGTACTTAGTTATAGCAACGTTAATGCGCAAGACAAAAACAACCCTTGGCAAATAACCATTGGGGTAAATGCAGTTGATGCATATCCTTCTGGAGACGGGGGTAACTTTAGCGAAACTATCTTTGATGAGTACGCTAACGTACAAGATCACTACAACATTTTGCCTTCATTATCTACTATTTCAGTTTCTAAGTACATTGGAGACGGTTTCTCTTTTGGAGTAGCGGGATCTTTAAACAAGATAGATAAATGGGGTGACGCAACAGATGCTAATGGAGTAAAATTATTTCCAGAAGAAGTTAACAGCGTAGATGATTTATCTTACTATGCAGTTGATGGTACTATTAAGTATGGTATTGGAGAAGCATTAGATTGGGGAACTTTCGATCCTTTTGTAGGTATCGGCGGTGGTTACACCTGGGTTGATGAAATTGGAGCTGGTACTTTAAACGGTACTTTAGGTTTCAACCTTTGGTTTAACGAAAACATAGGTTTAACTATCCAAACCTCATACAAACACGCATTTGAAGATTATTTACAAACACATTTCCAACATACTGCTGGTCTTTCTATTAAATTTGGTGGAACTGATACTGACGGTGATGGAATCTATGACAAAGACGATGCTTGTCCAGATGTTGCTGGTTTAGAAGCTTTCAATGGTTGTCCTGATTCTGACGGAGATGGTATTGAAGACAGTAAAGATGACTGTCCTAACGAAGCTGGTACTGCCGAATTTAACGGTTGTCCTGATGGAGATGGTGACGGTGTTGCTGATAAAGATGATAACTGTCCTACTGTAGCTGGTTTAAAAGCATTAGCTGGATGTCCAGATGCTGACGGTGACGGTGTTACTGATGCTGATGACAAATGTGTTGATGTTGCAGGTCCTGCAGCTAACAAAGGTTGTCCTTGGCCAGATGCTGACGGTGACGGTGTGTTAGACAAAGACGATAAGTGTCCAGACGTTAAAGGTACTGTTGCAAACAACGGTTGTCCTGAAGTTTCTGAGGAAGTTCAAGCGACACTTAACGAATATGCTAAAACTATCTTATTTGATACTGGTAAATCAACTATCAAAGCTCAATCTGAGGCTGTTCTTGGAGATATCATTAATATCCTTAAAGAATACCCAACTGCTAAATTTACAGTTGAAGGTCATACTGATAGTGTTGGTAGCGAAAAATTAAACCAAAGATTATCTGACTCTAGAGCTAATTCTGTGAAAGAATACTTAGTAAGTCATGGTATTGATGCTTTCAGATTATCTGCACTTGGATATGGAGAATCTAAACCAATTGATTCTAACAAAACTAGAGCTGGTAGAGCAAACAACAGACGTGTAGAAATTAACTTAGCTAAATAAGAATAAGCTAAACAGTTAATTTTAAAATAATAAGTTTGAAAAAACGCTTCGGTAATCCCGAAGCGTTTTTTATTTTTATAATCTACCTGAAAAAGTCTATATGACCACATTCATTTTTGATGTTTTAAAAGATTTACAAAAAGATAACCATAATCTTTCTGAATTAACTTTTGTATTACCAAGCAAACGAGCCGGATTATTTATCAAACACCAAATAGCAAAGGTTAACAACACCACCGTCTTTGCACCCAAAATACTAAGTATTGAAGAATTTGTAGAAGAGTTGTCCCAACTTAAAAGTGTTTCAAATACCAATCTGCTTTTTGAGTTTTATTCCACGTATCAAGAACTTACCGAAGCTTCAAAGCAAGATACGTTTGAATCTTTTTCGAAATGGGGACAAATATTGCTTCAGGATTTTAATGAAATAGATAGATACCTGATACCTCATCAACAAATTTTTGATTATTTAGGTGCTATACAAGAAGTAAATCATTGGTCTGCCGAAAAAAATCAAACGGAGTTCATCAAAAATTATCTTTCCTTTTGGAATAGACTCAACACCTATTACCAACATTTCTCAACGCGGCTCATCAATAAGAAAATTGGATATCAGGGTTTAATTTACAGAGAAGCTGTTGAAAATCTTGAGGTTTTCATTCAAAATAATAGCGATGAGAAATTTGTTTTTTTAGGCTTTAACGCATTAAATACTGCCGAAGAAACAATTATTAAAGAATTACTTCAAAACGATATAGCGAAAGTATATTGGGATATAGACCAAGTTTTTATAAACAACCCAAAGCATGATGCTGCCCTATTCACAAGAGCGCATAAAAACAAGTGGACGAATTTTAAAAACAATCCTTTTAAATGGATCACCGGTAATTATTCAAAAGAAAAAAAAATAGCTGCTTATGGCATCCCAAAAAACGTGGGACAAGCAAAATTTATAGGGGAGTTACTTGAAGACTTGCATAAAGATAATGCGTCTTTACAAAATACAGTTGTAGTCTTAGGCGATGAAAATCTTTTAGTACCAGTTTTAAACTCCTTACCAAACCAGATCGATGCCTTAAATATAACCATGGGATTTCCTTTAAAATCCATACCCTTGGCATCTCTTTTTGAAAGTCTTTTCAAGTTGCATAAAACGAGTTCATACTCCATTTATTTTAAAGATGTTGTTTCAATTCTATCGCATCAGTTCATCAGACCGTTATTTTATAGTGATGGTATTGACTATTCATCTAAATTAATTGAAACCATAAACACTAATAACCTTGTTTATTTAAATTTAGAGCAATTAAATAATTTGCTTCCAAAACAAAACGATAGTCTTAATTTATTGTTTTCTAACTGGGGAATATCCATTGATTATGCGTTGTCTAATTGCTTCAAATTAATACTTAAAATCAAAACCTGTTTAGATGGAGATAAATCATCAAACAGACTTTCTTTAGAATATTTATTCCGCTTTAATACCTTGTTTAATGAGGTTTCTAAATTAAACACAGAATACACCCATATTAAAGATATGTCGGCACTACATAGTGTTTATAAAGAATTGTTGAACTCTGAGACATTAGATTTTCAAGGAGAACCATTACAAGGCTTACAAATTATGGGCATGTTAGAATCCCGTGTTCTCGATTTTGAAACGGTGATTATATCATCTGTAAACGAGGGGATTCTTCCGGCGGGAAAAAGCAACAACTCCTTTATTCCCTTTGATGTTAAAATAGAAAACAATCTGCCTACTTACACAGAGAAAGACGCTGTTTACACCTATCACTTTTTTAGATTATTACAACGTGCAAAAAACATTCATATATTATACAATACAGAGGCTGATGTATTAACTGGAGGTGAAAAAAGTAGATTTATCAGACAATTAGAGCTAGAAGATATTCACGATATTAACCATCATATCATAGTGCCTAAAGTGCCTGTAAACGAACAATCTTTAAAAAGTATAAAAAAAACGGACGCTTTAGTCAAAGCCATTTTTAAAGTTGCAAAAGAAGGTTTTTCGCCTTCATCTTTAACCAACTACATGAGAAACCCTTTGGACTTTTATTATCAAAAGATTCTTAAAATAAGAGAATATGATGATGTTGAAGAAACCGTTGCGGCTAACACCTTAGGAACTGTGGTGCATAATACACTTGAAGATTTTTATCATCCTTTGATCAATACATTTTTGACGGTTGAAACAATTAAAAATCTAAAGCCTAAAATTGAAGAACGCGTCACTTTTCATTTTAAAAATGAATATAAGGAAGGTGATCTTTCAAAAGGTAAAAACCTTATTGTTTTTGAAATAGCAAAACGCTATGTTTTAAATTTCTTGAATTTTGAAATTGCAACATTAAAAGCTGGAAATGAAATAAAAATAATCAATATTGAAGCTAATAATGACATTGAACTAAATATTCCAGAGCTTGATTTTCCTGTAAAAATTAAGGGAAAGGTAGATCGCGTTGATGAATATAATGGCGTAACAAGAATTATAGATTATAAAACAGGTAGCGTACAGCAAAACCAAGTTGAAATAGTAGATTGGGAAGATATCACAACAGATTATAAAAAGTATAGCAAGAGTTTTCAAGTATTGACTTATGCTTATATGATGCAAAAATCGAATAAAATTAATCTTCCAATAGAAGCTGGTATTATTTCATTTAAAAATTTAGGTTCAGGATTTTTAAAATTCGCAAAAAAAGAAAGTGCCCGCGGAAGAACCAAAGACAGTTTAATAACTGATGATACTATCGCAGCCTTTGAAATACAACTAAAGCATCTTATTTTAGAAATTTGTAATCCAAACGTAGATTTTACTGAAAAGGAAGTTTAATTATGAAAATTTCGAAAAACAATGTCATTCCCGGGAAACACGAAAAGCCAATTTTAATTGATACTTTTTATGTTGAAAACTTACAAGCAAAACCAATTATCATATTTTGCCATGGCTATAAAGGTTTTAAAGACTGGGGCGCTTGGGATTTAATGGCGAAAGCATTTGCAGAAGCTGGATTCTTTTTTATAAAATTCAACTTTTCGCATAATGGCGGAACGGTAAAACAGCCTATAGATTTTCCAGATTTAGAAGCTTTTGGGAATAACAATTACACCAAGGAATTAGATGATTTAGAAACGGTTATTGATTGGATTTGTAATATTTCTGAATTAAAGAAAGATGCAGACATAAACAACATTAACTTAATAGGACACAGTAGAGCGGGCGGTATAGTGACCATTAAAGCTGAAGAAGATGATCGTATTAAAAAAGTAATCAGTCTTGCGGGAGTTTGCGATTTTGGAAAAAGATCATCAACAATTGGCGATTTAGAACAATGGAAAAAAGACGGTGTTAAATATATTTTGAACGGGCGGACAAAACAACACATGCCGCATTATTATCAATTTTATGAGGATTTTAAAGCCAATGAAGAAAGATTGACCATAAAACGCGCCGTTTCAAACTTAAACATTCCGTATTTGATTATTCATGGCGATAATGATACAAGTGTTTTGATTGATGAAGCTTATGCACTTCATAAATGGAATTCTAAAAGTAAATTGGAAATTATTGAAGGCGCAAATCATGTGTTTGGAGCTTCGCATCCATGGGAAAAAGAAATTATCCCAAAATATATGGAAGGCGTTATCGAAAAAATAAGTGTATTTTTGAATCGATGAAAAGTCTCTCATAGCGTATGAAAATTGTTTTTGAAAATATAAATAAATTAAAAGCTGCTACACATTTAAACAAACATGAAAAATTAATTAGCGGCATTACAAGTGCCATAGAATCGAAGGATTTAGTAAAAGGAGACCGCCTACCTTCAATTAACAAAATGGTTGCTGAAATAGGTTTTGCAAGAAAAACAATTGTAAAAGCCTATGAAGAATTAAAAGGCAGAGGCATTGTAGAATCCAAAAACTTTAAGGGCTATTATATTGCAGATGTTAATACGAAAACGAAGCTAAGAGTAGCACTTGTACTTTACGCATTTCATACCTTTCAAGAAGATTTCTATAATACCTTTAGAGCAGAACTTGGTAAAAAATACATTATCAACGTGTTTTTTCATCATAATAATTTAGACGTATTCAAAGACATTCTTACCAGGATATCTGGCAGATATGGCATGTATGTTATTGCTCCCATACAAACCTTGGAAGTGAGCATGCTATTAAAAAAAATCCCTTCGGATAAGTTGTTGGTTATTGATAGGCATATATCATTGCCCAATGATTATTCATATATAACCCAAGAATTTGAAAGCTCAACATACGAACAATTAAAAGAATTGCTTCCTGAAATACATAAGTACAAACAATTCGTTTTGTTCTTTAAAACCGATTCTGATTATCCTATTGGGATATTAAATGCCTTTAATAAATTTATAGAAGAATTCAATATCAATGCAACAGTAGAAGCCCAGTATAAAACGGGCAGCATAAAAAAAGACAGGCTATACTTTTTTATTAATGATAGCGATTTATGGGAAGTTCTGAAAGACATTAAACCTAAAAATTATACCATAGGAAAAGATATAGGTTTATTGGCCCATAACGACAATGCTATTAAAGAGGTTATATTTGGAGGCATAACAACTATCTCTATCGACTTCAAAAAAATGGCCAAAGAATCTGCCAACTATATAAAATTAAAAGAACATACTCGTAAAATTATCCCCTCACAGCTTATTCAAAGAAAGTCATTATAGCAGAAAAATAGGCTGTTTTGGAAATAATTCACAAAAATTTGGCCGTATTTTTTTCATATTTACTGTTTGTATTAAAAAAAAGTATATATTTGCGAAGTAGCATAGTGTAGCATACTTAATTCTAAAAGTAGCATACGGTATCACAATTATACTAACTTATACATCAACTTATGAAAAAAAACGTACTAAAACTATTGTTTTGTTTAGCCTTCTCCCTTTTGGGTGTAGCTGCTACAGCACAAACAGCAACTGTTTCTGGAACAGTTACAGATGGCGGATTTCCGCTTCCAGGGGTTAACATTATTGTCAAAAACACTTCTAATGGAACAACAACTGATTTTGACGGTAACTACACCGTAAACAACGTTAACTCAAACGATATTCTTGTTTTTAGCTATGTAGGCTATAAAGCCCAAGAAATTACTATTGGAAATAAAACTACCATTAATGTGGTATTGGTTGAAGATGCCGCTGCCTTAGATGAAGTTGTCATTGTAGGTTATGGGACTTCTAACAAAAGAGAGCTCACGGGTTCTGTTGGCACGATAAAAGGTGATGCTATTGCAACTACAATTGCTGGTAACCCAACCTCAGCCTTACAAGGTAGATTAACTGGTATTCAGGTAGAAAACCCTGGTGGGAAACCTGGAGCTAAAGGAAATGTTTTCATTAGAGGGGTAAACTCACTAAGTAACGCAGATCCATTATATATTGTTGATGGTTTGTTTGTTGATGATATGAGTTATGTTAATCCGTTGGACATTGAAAACATCTCTGTTCTTAAAGATGCCGCTGCTGCTGCAATCTATGGTTCTAGAGCTGCCAATGGCGTGGTTTTAATCAAAACAAACCATGGTAGAAAAAACAGGGATCTGGAAGTTACTTTTAATTCTAGAATAGGTTTTGATACACCTAGCAAAAAACTGGATTTTATTGATGGACAACAATACACAGATTATCTTAATCAGCGTTTTGCAAATGATGGAAGCTCCACAACTGTAGCCTTTAATGGTGTAAATACCGATTGGCAAGATGAAAATTTACAAAGCGGAATTATTGAAGATTATGGATTGTCTATATCTGGGGGTGGTGAAAAATCATCCTTCTTTTCTTCAATCAA
Source organism: Algibacter sp. 2305UL17-15 (assembly GCF_040720935.1). NCBI lineage: Bacteria > Pseudomonadati > Bacteroidota > Flavobacteriia > Flavobacteriales > Flavobacteriaceae > Algibacter > Algibacter sp. 2305UL17-15. The sequence goes on along the minus strand of NZ_JBFDAE010000001.1, from coordinate 146,593 downwards.
CTATTTTAACCAGGATGGTATATTAATTGGTTCTGGCTTTAAAAGATTAAATGCAAGATTTAATAGCACCCACGAATTTGGAAAATTCAAACTGTCTCAATCTTTAGGTTTAGCCGAAGGAAAACTACAAGAAAATAACTGGTATGGTTTTGATGGAACAACGGCGCCAACCGTAGCTTTAAGAAATGCTACCAACGATGGTGGTTTTGAAGCACCATCAACAGGCGTACACGGTCCTGGTGGGGTAAACCAATTTGGATTGGCCTCTTTAGAAGACAATTTAGAAACTACCCGCACACTTTTTGCAAGTTTGAAATTAGATTATGAAATTACCGAAGGGTTATCGGCTGGTATTAATTTAGGCGTGGATTATACAACTCAAAAACGCTTTCAATTTACACCAACATACTTTATGAGTACAGTTGATGCCGTAAGAAACGTGAATGAATTAAACGATCTTACTGAATTTAATCAAGAAGATGTTAATCTATTATTTGAACCAACATTATCTTATAATAAAACGTTTGATGATGTTCATAAGGTATCAGCAGTAGTTGGTTACACGCGTTTTATTGAAAACCAAAATAGTAGTGGTATTTACGGTCAAGGTACACCCGCAAACAGTATTAGAGTAGTCGGTGCTTTACCTTCAAACGACCAAAACATTTTGTTAGGTCAAAATAACGAGGCTGGATTAATCTCTTATTTTGGAAGATTAAACTATAACTTTAACGATAAATATTTGTTCTCCGGAACCATGAGACGTGATGCCTCTTCAAGATTTGCAAAAGCGAATCAAGTAGGTTACTTCCCAGCGGTTTCTGCGGGTTGGAATATTTCAAATGAGGATTTTTGGAAATCTGAAACAATAAATTTCTTCAAATTAAGAGTGTCTTATGGTGAATTAGGTTCTTATCCTGATGTGTTTTATCCAACACAGGCTGTATTTTTGGCCAACCAATCCAATACAAGTTTTGGTGGCGGAACTGCTAATGGTTTAGCACAAACAACTTTAGCCGATGAGAATCTAGTTTGGGAAACCACAAAAACATTCGATATTGGTGTTGATATGTCTTTATTGAATAGTGCGCTTACTTTTTCGGCAGATTATTATTCAAAAGATGTTGAAGATGCGCTAGTTCCAATTAGCATCCCTTCAACCGCAGGTGTTAGTTTACCTGTAACAAGAAATGCCGGTACATTGGTAAACAATGGATTTGAATTTGATTTAACTTACAGAAAATCTGAAGGCGACTTCACGTATAGTGTTGGGACAAACTTCTCATTCAACCTTAAAAATGAAGCAAAGGATATTCCTGCTACCATTTTAGGGCCTGGAATTGATGAAGATTTACGCGTCGTAAATAGAACTGAAGCTAACGGACCTGTAGGCGCATTTTACGGCTATATAGTTGAAGATAAAGTTGATCCTGCAACAGGAGATTTTATTAGAGTAGATACTGATGGGGTCGCTGGTATAACTTCGGATGATCAAACCATTATCGGTAATCCAACACCAGACTTTACTTATGGTCTTAATTTTAACGGGAAATACAAAAAATTCGATATTGCTTTAAACTTCAATGGGGTTTCTGGTAACGAAATTTATAACCTAAGTAGATATTACAATATCTTATGGCAAGATGGTGGTAAACTAACAGATGTTTTAAATTCTTGGACACCTAGTAATACAGACACTAGCATTCCTAGAGCCTCTGTTGATGATCCTGCTGGAAATAAAGAACCTTCCTCTTTCTTCGTGGAAAACGGGTCTTACTTCAGACTTAAAAACATGGAAGTTGGCTACAATTTTGGAGAAGATGCACTTGGTGTAGATTGGATCAAAAGCGTAAGGTTATCATTAAACGTTCAAAACGTTTTTGTAATTACAGATTACTCTGGTTACGATCCAGATGTGGCATCAACAAATAGTGGTAGGGCCAATATTAACTCTGGTGTTCCAGGAGTAAGATCAAACGTAAATCCTTTACTTGGTAGAGGGTTAGACCAAAGAGCATATCCAAATGCAAGAACATTCATGTTAGGGTTACAAGCTAAGTTTTAAAAAATAAGAATATGAAAAATTTAATAAAAATAAAGTCCTCTTTAGGCATCATAGCGGTTACGTTATTAATGACAATTGGTGTTGCTTGTTCTGATGATATTTTAGATCAAAATAACAACAATGCGACTTCAACAGCAAACTTTGGTACTTCTGTCGAGCAAGTAGAATCTGCAATAAATGGTGCATTCCACCCAATAACAGGAACTTTTTTCTGGGGTAGAATTGTGCATACAGGCGCTATGTTACGTTCAGATGAATTCAATGTATTTCCATTTGGTTCTAATACGGCTATGTCAACATTTTTAGGAAATCCTGGAGATCGTTGGGCAACAGAGCCTTGGCAAGAACTTTACAAATCCATCGCAAGATGTAACAACATCATTATTAATGTTACTGAAGATGGTATTGCAGACAAAACTACTAGAGAAAATTTAGTTGGACAAGCTTATTTTTTAAGAGCTTTTGATTATTGGTATTTAGCTAATCTTTACGGTAATGTGCCGTTAATTACAGACTTACCAGATTTGGATAATCTTTTGGTAGAGCAAGCAACTACCGATGCTGTTTGGGCTCAAATTATTTCAGATTTGGAAATGGCAGAAAGTATGTTGCCTGCAAACTGGGCAGGAGATAATTTAGGAAGACCTACCTCTGGTGCTGCAACAGCTCTTAAAGGAAAAAGTTACTTATATATGAAACAATATGGGCCTGCGGCTACTGCATTAAACAGTTTAGTAGGTAAATATAGTTTACTACCAGCTGCTCAATTTGGCGATAATTTCTCAACAACAAACGAGAATAATAGTGAATCGGTATTCGAATTGCAATTTTTAGGTCAAGATACATTTGTATGGGGCTCTGATATTCCTGGTACTGGCAGTATGGGTAATTTTCATATTGATTATGCACCACCAGCAAAATCTCCAGATAGAAGTCATGTAGTAAACCCTTGGCTAAAAGATTTATACAATGCAAATGGAGATGTTGTTCGTAGAAACGAAACTTTGGTCTATGACTATCCTGGAGCAACAGGATACGGAGGCGTAGCTTTTGTAACTGATTTTTCAACAGATAATTCGGATGGAAATAATGATATTCAAATAGCAACAGATGCCGGTGTAGAGCCAATATTCTCTAAAAAATATTCTGGAATGGAGTTAGGTACTAGAGATCAAGTAGATTTCTTAGGGACAAATGTGGGTAACAATTGGAGAGTTATTCGGTATGCCGATGTGTTATTAATGTTGGCTGAAGCTTTAAATGAAGATAATAAGACCTCACAAGCTATTCCTTTTATTGACGAAGTAAGAGATAGAGCTGGTTTAACTTTAATTGCAGATACGAATCCCGGAATTGATCAAACCGATATGCGTCAAGCTATTATTGAAGAGCGCGCTATGGAACTAGCTGGTGAAGGACATCGTTTCTTTGACTTGGTTCGTTGGGGACTTGCTGATGATTACATGGGTGCAACGTCTTTACACGGTGCTCATCCAAAATCTTTAAGCGGAGGTGCTTTTCAAAATGGAAAACATGAATTAATATGGATTCCGAATTCTGAAAGAGATGCAAACCCTAATCTTGACCAAAATCCTGGTTATAATTAAAATATTTGATTTAGTTTAGTTTGATTGAATAAAGGCCGAGTTTATAGTTTGACTCGGTTTTTACTCAAATCAATTGTGCAAAGTAAATTTCAAAAAGCATTACATTAATTATCAATTTCTATTAGTAACATGACGCAAACTGTCGATACTATATCCAAAAAGGACATCACTATTAAAAGTGGTTGTAACAATTTCAAGACTGAAATAACTGCTATTTCTAAAGATGCGAATGTATCAGTATATAACATTCAGATGTCTTCTGATACGCCAAAAAAACCTGAACCATTAACACTTAAATGGAAAATTCCAGCACATAATGTAAAAGGTGTATGGAAACCAACAACAGATTTTGCTAAACGGATTCAAGCAGATTGGGAACTAGACCACATGGAATCTAGAGTCTCAATTGATGCGCCCGTTATTAGTTTGTTTGGTCATGATGATAGTAATCGTCATACGTTTGCCTGTTCTAACGCTATAAATAAGTTAGAGCTCAATGCTGAAATTAGGGAAGAAGATGATTATTTCTACTGCCATGTTACCTTATTTTTAGAACAACAATCTAAAATAGACAATTACAACATTCAGTTACGAATTGATGAAGGCGAAAAACACTTTTCTGAAGCTTTAAAAGAAGTATCAAAATGGTGGGAGACTTTTGATAATTTAAAACCAACTTCTGTTCCTGATATTGCATTGGTTCCTTTGTATTCTACTTGGTACAATTTTCATCAAACTTTAGATGAAAACATTCTAATTGACGAATGTAAAACAGCCTACAGTTTAGGTTATAAAGCTATTATTATTGATGATGGTTGGCAAACCAATGATGGTAATAGAGGTTATGATTTTACAGGCGATTGGGAACCAGAACGTTTAAATAAAACCAAAGCATTTGTTGAAGATATTCATGCTACAGGTATGAAAATTGGTTTTTGGTACTCTGTGCCTTTCTGCGGAAAAAAATCGAAAGCATACAAACGTTTCAAAGGAAAATTTTTAACTGAAAACCACCGTTGGGCACCTGTTTTTGACCCGCGTTATCCTGAAGTTCGTGAATATCTTGTCAACATTTATAAAAATGCAATAGTTGATTGGGGTTTAGACGGTTTTAAACTCGATTTTATTGATGATTTCAGATTGTATGTTGACACCCCAAAAGTCAATGATAACATGGATTATATTTCCATTAATGCAGCCGTCGATAGATTATTAACAGACGTCATTACAGCTCTAAAAAATATTAACCCTGAAGTTTTTATAGAATTCAGACAAAAATATGTTGGTCCTGCCATGAGAAAATATGGTAATATGTTCAGAGCATTTGATTGCCCTGGAGATGCCACTATGAACCGTGTTAGAATTGCAGACATTAGAATGCTAGCTGGAAATACCGCAGTCCATTCAGATATGATTACGTGGCATAATGATGAAAAATTAGAAGTAGCTGCTTTACAAATGGTAAACACGCTTTTTGGTGTGCCTCAAATTTCAGTAGTGCTTAAAGACATTCCTAAAGACCATTTAGAAATGGTGAAGTTTTATACCGAATATTGGAATACGAATAAAGAACTCATCACAAAGGGACATTTTACACCTTATAGACCCTTAGCCAATTATCCAATTCAAAAAGTAAGCAATCATAAAAAACTGCTTGTTGGTTTACATGACGACCATGTTGTTCAACTTGATAATTCCTTTGAAAATATTGATATTCTGAATGCAAAATTATCCGACAGCATTATCATTAAAATAGAAGCAGATTTTGGAAACTATAATTGTAGTACCTTTAATTGCAAAGGAGATAAAGTAAATGAAGAACCGATAAAACTAAACAAAGGTGTCATGGAAATTAATGTTCCTGCATGCGGTTTAGTTCAACTAACTTTAAACAAATAACAACTTATGGATACGCTATCAATTGCTTCATTTCTTGGATTCACATTATTGGTAGCCTTTATTGCATGGTATGCAACCCGCAAGACTGATGAAAATTCTGCTGATGGGTATTACCTTGGAGGTAGAAGTTTAGGTTACATAACTATTGCAGGTTCTTTACTTTTAACAAACCTTTCCGCGGAACAAATTGTTGGGCTTAACGGACAATCTTTTGCACAAGGTGTTCTAGTAATGGCATGGGAAACCTTGGCGGCAATCTCATTGATAATTACTGCCATTTACTTATTGCCTAAATACATGCGCTCTGGAATTACAACCATACCAGAGTTTATTCAGGAGCGTTTTGATGCACAAACAAAATCCATATTATCTATTCTATTTTTAGTGGCATTTGGTATTGTTTTGCTGCCAACCATTTTATACTCTGGCTCTTTAGCCTTTAGCACCATGTTCGATTTACCCAATACATTAGGTATTTCGCAATCCGCAGTTATTTGGGTTTGTGTTTGGTCCATAGGTGTCATTGGGTCTATTTATGCCATTTTTGGAGGACTAAAAGCCGTAGCTGTTTCAGATTTGGTAAATGCCGTTGGGCTATTAATTGGTGGTCTTTTAATACCAGTTTTTGGCTTGATGCTTATTGGAGACGGTAGTGTTTCTGATGGATTAAGTGAATTATGGACAGAAAACCCCGAAAAATTTAATGCCAAAGGCGATATAGATTCTTTTATCCCGTTTAGCACGATTTTCACAGGAATGATGATTGCCCAAATGTATTATTGGGGCACAAACCAATCCATTCTACAACGTGTTTTTGGGGCTAAAAGTTTAGCCGATGGGCAAAAAGGAATGATACTGGCAGGATTTGTAAAATTCTTAATCCCTATAATTGTAGTACTACCAGGTGTTATTGCGTGGCATGTTTTTGGGAACGATTTAGCAAATGCAGACCAAGCATACCCTGCTTTGGTTAGAAAAGTATTGCCTGGGGCGTTCTTAGGATTTTTTGCCGCGGTGTTATTTGGAGCTATTTTAAGTTCTTTTAATAGTTTATTAAATAGTAGCTCAACGCTATTTGGAGTCGATTTATACCGTCAATATTTCAATACAAATGCTTCTGAACTCAAAATGGTAAAAGCCGGAAAAGTATTTGGTATGTTATTGGCAATTATTTCAATGAGCATCGCACCATTTATTGCAAACGCTCCCGATGGCCTATTTTCATACATTCAAGAATCTTTAGGCAGTTTAAGTGTGCCTATTTTAGCAGTTGTTGCTGTTGGTATGGCAACCAAAAATGTGCCAGCTTTAGGCGCAAAAATTGTGCTAACTGTTGGTGTACTTATGTATTTAATAAGTCAGTTTGTATTAAGTCCGCATTTTATTGGTGCCGCTTTAGCTGAAGCTGCTGCAAACGGTATTACAGATGCTAAGGAGCTAAGCATTATAAAAGCAAAAGCATATCCACATTTCTTACATATTATGGGTATTTTATTCGTAATTAATGTAGGGGTCATGTTAATAATGGGCAAACTATTTCCTAATAAAAATGTCTATACACCTAAAATTACAGAGCAAATCGATATTACACCTTGGAAATATGCTAAAGTAGTTGGTGTAGCCATTACTATTTTAGTATTAAGCACCTATTTAATTTTTTAAAGTTGAATAGTTCTGTAAATTGAAAAAAATTAATAATAACTCTAGAACCCATTAATGCCATGAAATGCAAGGTGTTAAAACAGATAATATATCTGTTCTTACTAATACTTTTTTTCAATTGTGATAAAGAAGAAAAAACTACTGCTTCAAACACAATTTTTGAAACCCTAGATGCTTCTATTTCTGGTATAGATTTTTCAAATACACTTACTGAAAATGACAGTTTAAATTACTTTACCTACTCCTATTTATACATGGGTGGCGGTGTTGCTGTTGGTGATATTAACAATGATGGTTTAAAGGATATTTTCTTCACAGGAAACCAAGTATCTAATAAATTATATTTAAACAAAGGCCATCTTAAATTTGAAGATGTTTCCGAAAAATCAGGTGTTTCTGGAGATAAAAGATGGTACACAGGTGTTACTATGGCCGATGTAAATGCCGATGGTTTTTTGGATATTTATTGTTCAGTAGCTGGAAAATTCCAACCTAAAACAAATCAACTTTTTATAAACAATCAAGATGGCACATTTTCAGAAAAAGCACAAGAATACGGTTTAGCAGATATTGGAAATAGTGTGCAAGCTACTTTTTTTGATTATGATAAAGATGGCGATTTAGATGTGTATGTTGCCAACTATCCCATTACAAAATTCAACGCTTCGGTTTATGTTTACGAGCAAAAAATGAAAACTGTAAACGACATTGAAACCGACCATTTGTACAGAAACGACAACGGTAAATTTGTTGATGTTACAGATGAAGCTGGCGTAAAAAGTTTCGGGTTAACATTAAGTGCTACAGTCGGCGATTTGAATAATGACTCCTGGCCAGATATTTACGTTTCTAACGATTTTGCTTCCCCTGATTATTTATATATGAATAATCAAGATGGCACGTTTAGAGAAGTTATAAAAGAAACAACCTCGCATACGGCTTTTTATGGCATGGGTGTTGATATTTCAGATTTTAATAACGACGGGAATCTTGATGTTTTTCAAGTGGATATGGATGCCAAAACCAACAAACGAAAAAAAGCAAATATGGCAGGTATGAACCCCGATTTGTTTTGGGGCGTTGTAGATGCTGGTTTTCATTACCAATACATGCAGAATTGTTTGCAGGTGAATACGGGAGTTTTTGAGGAAGGAAATCCGTTTTTCTCGAACGTGTCCAGAATTACGGGCGTGTCGTCCACAGATTGGAGTTGGGGACCACTTTTTGCCGATTTTGATAATGATGGGTTAAAAGACTTATTCGTTTCAAACGGCACACGACGCGAAGTCAATAACCGCGATTTCTTCAATCAGATTGATGATGCATTTACCATTGATAGTGATAAAACTTTGGAGATGAGCTTAAAAATTCCTTCAGAGCGCATTGATAATTTCATTTATAAAAACAACGGAAATTTAAACTTTAAACAGGCCAATGCAGCTTGGGGCATTGCGTTTAAAGGCTTCTCAAATGGTGTGGCTTATGGCGATTTAGATAATGATGGCGATTTGGAAATCATTACAAATAATATTGATGACAAAGCCTCGGTGTTTCAAAATAATAGTTCAGAAATCAACAATTATATTACTATAAATTTTGAAGGCATTCCTAATAATAAATTCGGTTTAGGCAATCGGGTTTTTATCACTACAAATGGCGAAACGCAAATGCAGGAATTAACATTAACACGGGGATTTCAATCTTCAGTAGCTCCAGAATTGCATTTCGGATTAGGTCAATCTAGTAAAATTGATGAACTAAAAGTTGTTTGGGCAGATGGTGCAGTTGAATTTAAAAAAGAGGTTTCTGTTAATCAAATTTTAACACTTAACTACGCCGATGCAAGCCCTGAAAATGAACAAATCAATATTGAAGCCCCAATTTTTAATTCAAATATAACAGGTGTCTTCCCTCAGCACAAACACCACGAAAACAAATTTGATGATTTTAAGTATCAAGTATTGTTACCACATAAAATGTCAACCTTTGGTCCAGCATTGGCTGTAGGCGATTTAAATAACGACGGACTGGATGATTATTTTGTGGGTGGTGCTTTTAATAGAATAGGAAGTTTGTTTTTTCAGACTGAAAATGGATTTGAAAAACAAGAAAGTATATTTCTAGAAGAAGATAAACTTAGTGAAGATGTTGGTGCTTTAATTTTTGATGCCGATAACGATGGCGATAACGATTTGTACGTGGTTAGCGGCGGTTATGAGTTTTCACCTAAATCTAAAATGCTTCAAGACAGATTTTATGTGAATGAAGGTTCAGGAAACTTTACAAAATCAAGTTCTCTTCCTGAAATGATTACAAGTGGCTCAAAGGTCTATAATCTAGATTTCAACAAAGATGGAAAACAGGATTTACTGGTGTTAGGCAGACAAGTTCCTGGAAATTATCCTGCGCCTGCCAACACATATTTGTTAGAAAACAAAACGGAAAATGGTGATGTAAAATTTGAAGATGCTACTAATGCCTCTGCGGAAGCGTTTAAAAATTTAGGGATGGCTACGGCAGCTATTATAACCGATTTTAACGATGATAATGCAGAAGATATCATTATTGTAGGTGAATGGATGCCCATTCGAGTTTTTAAAAATACAAATGGGATTTTCAAAGAAGTTTCAGAAGACCTTGGACTAAACAAAGACACTACGGGTTGGTGGTGGAGTATCAATGAAGGTGATTTTGATGGTGATGGTGATATGGATTATATAGTTGGGAACAACGGTTTGAACTATAAATACAAAGCCACAGAAGATGAAACTTTCGATATTTATGTGAACGATTTTGATAACGACAACAAAAAAGATATTGTACTAAGTTACTACAACGAGGGCAAGCAATATCCAGTTCGAGGGCGTGAATGCTCCTCACAACAAATTCCTCAAATAAAGGAAAAATTCAAAAACTATGAGACATTTTCTAATGCCACACTTGTTGATGTCTATGAAAAAGAGGCTTTAGAATCTGCTATTCACTATCAAGTAAAATCGTTTGCTAGTGTTTATTTAGAAAATAAAGACGGAAAATTTATTAGTCATGAATTACCCGCGGAAGCTCAAGTTTCAAGTATCAATAAAATTCTTGTTGATGATTATGATAACGATGGCGCATTAGATGCGGTAATTGCTGGAAATCTATATTCTTCCGAGGTAGAAACTCCAAGAAATGATGGCGGTTATGGCGTTTTCCTAAAGGGAAATAATGACGGAACTTTTAAAGCTTTAAAACCGTCGGAAAGTAGGTTCTTTACAAAAGGCGATGTTAAGGATTTAGAACAGATTTCAGTTAATGGGAAAGACTTTATTATTGCCGCAAAAAACAATGATTATTTGCAGTTCATTGGGATTAATTAAAAGTTTTTGCAATTAAATAAAACATCAGGTATATTAAAATTAATTCTATTTTTCTATAAATTCCAGACCAACGGAAGCACATAATAAACAATTAAAGTCAATAGTATAATAGAAATAATATTCATCCAAAATCCTTTTTTTACCATATCCTCGATTTTAAGATAACCAGAGCCAAAAACAACTGCATTTGGAGGTGTTGCAACTGGCAGCATAAAAGCACAGGAAGCGGCTACAGTAGCCCCTACCAAAAGCAAATAAGGGTGTCCACCAATAACAGATGCTAACGAAACAAGCACAGGCAATAACATAGCCGTTGTTGCTAAATTGGATGTAATTTCGGTTAAAAAATTAACAGAAGCAATTAAAATCAACAGTAACAAAATTAACGGAAATGTACTCAAAGATGTGAATTGCCCACCAATCCACACCGCCAATCCACTAGATTCGAAACCAAGTGCCAATGCCATTCCGCCACCAAATAAAAGTAAAATCCCCCAAGGTAATTTTATAGTATCCTCCCAATCGAGCAGGCGTTTTCCTTTTTCTTTGCTAGGCAATAAAAACACGAGAAAGGCACTTATAATAGCAATAATGGTATCATCAATAGCTGGAATAAATTGTTTTAATAAAAATGATCTCGTAATCCACGCAAAAGCCGTTAATAAAAAAACAGCAAATATTATTTTTTCTTCAAAAGAAATAGGCCCCAATGCTTTTAGTTGACGCTCTATTTCATCCTTTCCTCCCGGAAAGGTTTTCTGTTTAAATTTAAAAGCTACTCGCGTAAGGTAAAGCCAGCATATCCCTAAAAGCAGTAAACTAATGGGGAATCCAAAAGAAAACCATTGCGAAAATGTAATTTCCACACCATAAGATTCTTCAACTACGCCCGCTAGAACTAAATTAGGCGGTGTGCCAATTAAAGTTGCCATCCCGCCAATAGATGCGCTATAGGCAATCGCCAACATGAGTGCTTTTCCGAAAATTAAATTCTCGTTTTCTACGGTATTGGGATTGTCTTTAAGGTGGGTAACAATAGCCATCCCTACGGGTAAAATCATAACAGCAGTAGCGGTATTTGAAATCCACATCGATAAAAAAGCTGTTGAAATCATAAATCCTAAAATAATATAAATCACATTTGTGCCAACTACTTTTATAATCGTCAGCGCAATACGCTTATGGAGTTTCCATTTTTCTATGGCGATAGCCAAAATAAAACCGCCCAGATATAAAAAAATATACTTATGCCCATAAGACGAAGCTGTTTCGCTAAGGCTTGGCCCACCACTTAAAGGAAAAAGAATTATAGGCAATAATGCCGTTACCGCTATCGGTAAAGCTTCGGTAATCCACCAAACGGCAATCCACGCTGCACAAGCCAAAACTGAATTCGCAGAAGACTCCAATCCGTCTGGATGAACATAGCATTTAATTATTATAAATAATAGAGGTCCTAAAAACAGTCCTATTTTCTTTTTGGAAATCATCATTTTAAATTCAATTTAATTAAAAATTAAGTGTGCTGCTTGTTTTGATGCTAATGTATAATTATGGTCTGTATTTGTAATCATATAAAAGCTGCAATTGACAGTAAATTTAACTGAAACATAAAGATTCTGCCCAGTACCCACAAAATTTAATAATTGTCTAAAATAGTATAGTCGATTTCAATATTTTCCTTTATATTTGAAAGCTTATGACTACAATTTAAATCTTAATTTTTTTATGAAAAAACAGTTAACTATTATTACAGTAATACTCTTTACATCTTTTATGTTTTCCCAAAAAATGAAGGTAGTAAAAGGAGATTTTGATTTTATTAAAAATCAAAAAGAAATTAATGTTGAGTTTGTATATGACAATATGAAACTCTTTAAAAAAAATCTTACCAATGATGAATATGTAAAAGAACGCTATGCCGATTTAGAGGCTAAAGGGAAAGGAAAAGGAAAAGCTTGGAAAAAAAGTTGGGTAGCGAGTAGAGAACTCATTTATGCTCCTAAATTTTTAGAGCTCATGAACAGAGATTTATATAAAAAACAAGGCATTTCATTTGAAGAAAACCTATCGGGTGCAAAATACACGCTTATAGTAGAAACCGTTTGGGTCTATCCGGGATGGAATGCAGCTGTAATGAGACAACCTGCAAAAGTAACTACGTTAATAAAGTTTGTGGAGACCGCTAACAGGGATAATGTGTTATTGGAAATTACAAGTAAAAATGCACCGGGAAACAGATTTGGAGGTACATTTAGTAATGAAGATCGTTTAGGGGAAGGCTACGCAAAAACTGGTAAAACCTTATCTAAATTAATCATGAAAAAAGTATTTTAATTTTACTCAAATAAAATACCTCGGGGTATTTAAAACCCTAATAGATTAAGAAAGGGAAAAAGCGAATTATTTTATAATTCATTCGCTTTTTCCCTTTTCCATGTCTATTATGTGCGCAACGGTCTTAACAAGTCTATGATGATTTTTTACAAAAGGATTGGTCTCATCCCAAACATATCCAGCTAATACGGCACATATTTGTTTTTTTATTTCCGGATTCTCTGGTTTGTGAAAGAATATTTTTTGGAGGTTTCCTGTGTACCATTCTTTTACGTATGTTGCAAAAACATTAACTCCTTTTTTTATATAATCAGCGTATTCTACTTCCCAATTAACAGGAATATTTTGTAATTCTTTTGTAATAAGTTTTGCCGCAAGAAGTGCCGATTCTGTTGCAAAAGTAACACCCGAAGAAAATACAGGATCTAAAAATTCGGCACTATTACCTGTTAGCACATAACCTTTACCATAAAGGTTTGTTACAGATTTAGAATAGTTTTTTATTTCAACTGGATGAAACAAAAAATCGACACCTTCAAATCTGTCATGGTAATAATCAGAAAGCTTCAACATGTCAGCTAATTTTTTAGTGCTATTCCCAGTAAAAGATTCAATAAATTCAGTTGAACCAACAAAACCAATGCTCGTTGTTCCATTCGAAAATGGAATAACCCAGAACCATGTTCGCGTATCTATAACATCAAAGGTTATTCGTGTACCTTCCCAGCCCTCTGGACGTTTTACATCTTTTACGTGGGCAAATATTGAAGACTGATTTAACAGTTCTGATGGTTTTTCTAAATTTAAAAGTCGTGGTAAAACCCTACCATACCCGCTTGAATCAATAATATATTTTGCGCCAATCGTATTAATTTGTCCCTCTTTAGTTTTAATGGTTGTTATGGAAGTCCCATCATCATTAAAAATAACATCTATAACTTCTTGTTCTAAAGTAATATCTACACCTCGTTCAATGAGCTCGTTCACTAATACAATATCAAAATCTGCCCGTGGCACCTGCCAAGTCCAATTCCACCCTTCTGTATGTTTCTTGCTGAAATCAAAATCACAGACTTCTTTTCCTTTTATAAATCGCGCACCTTCCTTAACTTCAAAGTTTTGTGCTTTTAAACAATCTAACAAACCTGTTTCTTCAAAATGATCCATACACCTTGGCAGCAGACTTTCTCCAATAACAAACCTTGGAAATTTACTTTTTTCAACCACTTTTATAACACATCCGCTCTTTTGTAAATATGATGCTGCAACACAACCAGATGGCCCTGCGCCAATAACTAAAACATCAACATTTTCATCACTCATATTCTTTGTAGTTTAAATCATTTATTATTCTAAATTTGTAATCCAAAATAACTACTTTATATTTAGTTATTAAAATAAATATTCCAATACAATATAAATGTTAAAACTGAATGGAACTCTAGATATTGAAGATTTTTATAAGATCATTTTTGAAAACGATACTATTGAAATTGATGGTGCAGTTTATAAAACCATTGAAAATAGTTTCAATTTTCTGAAAACGTTTTCTGAAAACAAAACAATCTATGGTGTCAATACTGGTTTTGGGCCAATGGCACAATACAAAATAGCCGATTCTGATCGTATAAAATTGCAGTACAACTTAATTAGAAGTCATGCCTCAGGTACAGGAAATACTATTCATCCTCAATACGTAAAAGCAGCAATGCTAGCGCGATTAAACACCTTATCGTTGGGTAATTCTGGAGTCCATAAATCGGTAATTGAATTAATGAGTTCACTAATCAATAGAGGCATTACGCCATTAATATATGAGCATGGTGGCGTTGGCGCAAGTGGCGATTTGGTGCAATTGGCTCATTTAGCACTTGTGTTAATTGGTGAAGGTGAAGTATTTTATAAGAATGAATTAAGGCGGACAAAAGAAGTATTTAAAATTGAAAAATTAAAACCCATTACTGTTGCCTTGCGTGAAGGGTTGGCTTTAATGAACGGGACATCTGTAATGACAGGTATTGGGATTGTAAACACTATAAACACAAGGCGGTTGCTTAATTGGGTCATATTATGTTCTTCTGCAATAAATGAAATTGTTCAGGCTTACGACGATCACTTATCTGAGGAGCTAAACCAAACCAAAAAACACATTGGGCAACGAGAAGTAGCTAAACAAATGAGATCTCATTTAAAAGATAGCAAACTAACCAGAAAACGCGAGGAATTTTTATATAATAAAAACCCTGAGGTTACCGTTTTTGAAGAAAAAGTTCAAGAATATTATTCGCTAAGATGTGTCCCTCAAATATTAGGGCCTGTTTTGGATACTTTAAATAATATAGAACGGATTTTATTTGAAGAGGTAAATTCTGCAAACGACAACCCTATAGTTAATGTAGAAAAACAACATGTATATCATGGGGGAAATTTTCATGGGGATTACGTATCCCTAGAAATGGATAAATTAAAGCTAGTGGTCACTAAAATGAGCATGCTTTCTGAGCGACAATTGAACTACCTGTTAAACCCAAATCTAAACAATATTCTCCCAGCGTTTGTAAACCTTGGGACCTTAGGTTTAAACTTTGGCATGCAGGGGGTTCAGTTTACAGCAACATCTACTACTGCCGAAAATCAAATGCTATCTAATCCTATGTACGTGCATAGTATTCCAAACAATAACGACAACCAAGATATTGTAAGCATGGGTACAAATGCTGCCTTAATCACAAAAAAAGTTATTGAAAATGCTTTTGAAGTAGTTGCCATAGAAATGATAACCATTGTACAGGCTATTGAGTACCTTGAAACACAAGATAAAATATCTACAAAAACCAAAAAAATGTATGATGCTATACGAGATTTAGTTCCTATATTTACGGAAGACATCGTCATGTATCCTTATGTAAATAAGGTTAAAGATTTTATCATGAACCATAATAACAACATAGTATAATGAAATTTTATTACACCTTACTTTTTACATTTTTTTTAAACCTACCATTTATTAGTGGACAAGAATTGGCATTGGTTAGAGATAATGATTTGTTTGGTTATATTGATACTTCGGGAGAATACGTTATTCAACCACAATTTAAAAAAGCAGGGGATTTCTCCGAAGGATATGCTGCTGCGCTTCAAGGGGAAAAATGGGGGCTAATCAATACCTCTGGTGAGTGGGTTCTCAAGCCAGAATACGACAGGGTAAAAAGCTATAATTCTGGTTTTGTCTTAGTTCTTAAAGATGACCAATGGAATTATGTTAATACCTCTGGAGAAATTCTAAAGACACCTGTAACCGAAAAATATTTTGATTTTAACAATGGTGTTGCGTTTTACAGAAAAGCTAAAAAAATAGGTCTCTTAGGCACCGACGGCAAACTCATTTTAGAACCTACTTACAATGTTATAAAACCATTTTATAATGGATATGCAAGAGTGAGAAATGGAGAATATTGGGGTATGATTGACAAAAACGGAAAAGTATATATTCCAGTAGAATATTCCGAAATAGGGAGTTACAACAGCAAAGGCGTTTGGGCAAAAAAAGGGGAAACATTTGGTATTGTAAATGATAATACATTTAACCCTATAATTGGTATTGATAAAATTTGGGATTTTAATGATAATTCCGAATTGACCTATGCGCGAAGCAATAAAAAAGTAGGATTCATTAACAATACCGGTAAATGGGTTATAGAGCCTACATACGAAAAAGCACGAGCCTTTACTAATGGATTAGCACCAGTTTATAAAAATAAATTATGGGGTTACATTGATGAAAATGGAAAAGAAATTGTTGGCTTTCATTTTAGAGATGCCGAAATTTTTTCAGCCGATGGATTAGCCCCTGTAAAAGAAAAAAAGTTATGGGGTTTTATTGATAAATCAGGAAAAATGGTAATTCCAGCAGCATATCAAATTACGGCTGGAGGATTATCTTTATTCAGTAAAAATCAAATTAAAGGATTTTATAACGGAGTTGCGCGTGTAAAGCGTGGCAAACAATGGGGCTTCATTAATAAACAAGGAGACGTATTAGGAGGTAAGTGGCATCAAAATGCTGAATTATTTGCTAATGCCACCAAATAATAAGAGTATAAATAAATGAAATACGCTTTAGTTACAGGAGGTTCAAGAGGAATTGGCAAAGCAATTTGCATCCAACTGGCCAAAGATACCGGTTATACTATTTTAATAAATTATCACAGTAATAAGCAAGCCGCTTTAGATACTTTAAAAGCAGTTGAAGCAGCAGGTGGAACAGGGGAATTGTTACAATTTGATGTTGTAAATAATGAAGAAGTGAGATCTGTTTTAGATAACTGGCAAGAAAAAAATAAAGAAGCAATTATTGAAGTCATCGTTAACAATGCTGGGATTACAAAAGACGGTTTGTTTATGTGGATGACATCCGAAGACTGGAATAATGTTGTTAATACCAGCCTTAATGGGTTCTTTAATGTCACAAATCATTTGATTCAGAAATTGCTAGTCCAAAAATACGGACGCATTATTAATATTGTGTCTTTATCAGGTCTTAAAGGCACACCTGGTCAAACTAATTATTCGGCAGCAAAAGGTGCTGTAATAGGAGCAACAAAAGCTTTGGCTCAAGAAATAGCAAAACGCAATATTACCGTTAACGCAGTAGCTCCAGGGTTTATTAAAACCGATATGACAGGCGAGTTAAATGAAAAAGAATTAAAAAAATTAGTCCCTGCCAATCGTTTTGGAAACCCTGAAGAAGTTGCACATTTAGTGTCCTTTTTAGCGTCTGAAAAAGCAGCATACATAACAGGTGAGGTCATAAATATTAATGGAGGTATTTACTCTTAAATAAAGTTACGGAAATGGGAAGAGTGGTGATAACTGGTATGGGAATATATTCTTGTATAGGTAAAAATCTGGAGGAAGTAAAAGCGTCTCTTTATAACGGAGCCTCTGGAATTATCTTTGATGAAAAAAGAAAACCTTTTGGTTACCGTTCCTGTTTAACAGGTATGGTAGAACCCCCTGAATTAAAAAAACTTTTAACCAGAAGGCAACGCATTAGTTTAGGCGAGGAAGGTACATATGCTTATATGGCAACCATCGAAGCATTGGAGAATGCAAAAATCACGCAAGATTTTTTAGATGCAAATGAAGTAGGTATCCTTTATGGCAACGATAGCACCGCAAAATCTGTTATTGAAGCTGTTGATATTATTAGAGAGAAAAAAGACACCACATTAGTTGGTTCTGGCTCTATTTTTAAAGGCATGAATTCTTCTGTAACCATGAATTTATCGACCATATTTAAACTAACAGGAATTAATTTTACAATAAGTGCAGCCTGTGCAAGTGGTTCTCATGCTATTGGCATGGCGTATCAACTAATAAAAAGCGGGCTTCAAGATTGTATTATTTGTGGTGGAGCACAAGAAATTAACGAACTCGCCATGGGAAGTTTTGATGGTTTGGGCGTATTTTCCGCAAACGTAGAACAACCAGAAAAAGCGTCGCGTCCTTTCGATAAAAACCGCGATGGGCTCATACCAAGTGGTGGTGGGGCAACACTTATTGTAGAAAGTTATGAATCTGCAATAAAAAGAGGAGCTCCTATTTTAGGCGAAATTATTGGATATGGTTTTTCGTCAAACGGAGAGCATATTTCCACTCCAAATGTAGATGGGCCTTCGCGCGCCATGAAAAAAGCTATCAAACAAGCAAATATCCCCGTTAATAGTATTGATTATGTTAATGCGCATGCCACCTCAACACCTGTTGGCGATTCAAACGAAGCCAAAGCGATATTTGATGTTTTTGGAGAAAACGGCCCTTATGTGAGTTCTACAAAATCCATGACAGGACACGAATGTTGGATGGCAGGGGCCAGCGAAGTTATATACTCAATGCTCATGATGCAACATTCCTTTATTGCTCCTAATATAAATTTGGAAAACCCTGATGATGATGCTGCTAAATTAAATTTAGTAAGCAAAACGACAGATAAAAAAATTGATGTATTTTTGTCCAATTCTTTTGGATTTGGAGGAACAAATTCAGCATTGATAATAAAAAAAATATAGCACCCTTATGGACAAAGAAGTTATTGTTGAAAAAATAAACAACTTTCTTATAGATGAGTTTGAAGTTGAAGCAGATGATATTTTACCTGAAGCAAATTTAAAGGAAACCCTTGAACTTGATAGTTTAGATTTTGTGGATTTGGTAGTTGCTATCGAATCAAATTTTGGAGTAAAATTAGTTGGAGAAGATTTTGTAAATGTGGTAACACTTCAAAATTTTTATGACCTCATTGAAAATAAATTAAGCTAAATATCTACTAAAATTGAATGGCTACGGAATGGGAAGGAAAATCCAGAGGTTCAGTTTTAGGATATAAAATATTTGTTTTTTGTATTAAAAAACTCGGCTTACCTGTTGCCTATTTTGTACTCGTTTTTGTTGCTTTTTACTTTTGTTTTTTTGCTAAAAACAGTACCAAATCTATTTATAATTACCTTCGTAACAGGCAACAGTACTCAATACTTAAAAGCGTTTTTAGTGTTTACAAAAGCTACTATGTTTTTGGACAGACCATTATCGATAAAATTGCAATTTCTTCTGGTTTAAGAAACAAATTTTCTTATCATTTTGATGGTATTGAAAAACTACAAAACATACTCCAAGCAAAAAAGGGCGGTATCCTTATTAGTGCCCATGTCGGGAATTTCGAAATAGCCGAGTATTTTTTAAATGAATTAGAAGAAAACGTCACCATTAGTTTACTTACAACAGATGCCGAACATAGCGATATAAAAGCCTATATTGAAAGCGTAACAACAAAATCAAGCATTAAGTTTATTATTATAAAAGAAGACCTTTCCCATATCTTCGAAATAAATGCAGCACTTTCAAGAAATGAAATTATTTGTATAACTGGCGACAGATATATTAAAGAAACTAAATCGATGACACATACCCTGTTAGGTAAAGAAGCAAAATTTCCTGCGGGCCCATTTCTTTTAGGATCCCGATTAAAAGTGCCTGTTATTTTTGTGTATGTTATGAAAGAAACTAATAAGCATTACCACCTTTATGCAAGAACCGCCAAAGTAAAACATCGAGACCCTGCAGCATTATTAAAATCTTATACCGAAAGTTTAGAATGGATGCTTAAGAAATATCCGTTACAATGGTTTAATTATTTTGATTTTTGGAACGATTTAAAAGACTAGCAAACGCATGAACTTACTTAAAGAAAAAATAACCGACCAAAGCATTATCCTTAAACTGATACCACAACGCCCTCCAATTGTAATGGTAGATGCTTTGTTGTATTTTGACGCATCTAAAGTCATGTCTGGATTAACCATTTTAGATACTAATATGTTTGTGCAAGATGGCTACCTAACAGAACCGGGCTTAATAGAACATATGGCACAAACCGTTGCGCTTTATACTGGCTACCATTTTTATATTAAAAATAGACCAGCACCAGAAGGTTATATTGGGGCTATAAAAGGAGTGGTTATTGAAAAACTTCCAAAGGTTAATACACAACTTGAAACAGAAGTTGAGATTTTACAAGAAGTCATGGGCGTTACATTGGTTAAAGGCCTAACCCGATTGGATGGCGAAATTATCATGTCTGCCCAAATGAAAACTGTTTTAAAAAAATAAAGTCTAATGAAATCAAAAAAGCTTGAAAATGCTGAAGAAAACACATTAAAGGTGTCTCAAGATATTAGGGTTCGCTTCAATGAAACGGATGCATTGGGTATTGTTTGGCATGGTTATTACCTTCATTATTTCGAAGACGGCAGAGAAGCTTTTGGCAGAAAACATGGTATTTCATACCTAGATGTAAAAGCGCACGGTTACGTTACACCCATTGTAAAATCAAGTTGCGAACATAAATTACCATTACGCTATGGCGAAATAGCTACCATAGAAACAACCTTTATTAATACCCCTGCGGCTAAAATGATTTTTAACTACAAAATTTTCAATGCCGAAGGAGATCTAGTTTGTTTAGGGGAAACGATTCAAGTGTTTGTAGATGACAATAATGATTTGTCGCTAACATCTCCTCCTTTTTTCAAAGCTTGGAAAGACAGTAACAAATTAATATAAAAACATCATGAAGCACGTTTTTATTACTGCAAACACTATTATCTCCCCTCTTGGTTTTAATACCGAAACAAATATTTCGCAAATAGCTCAAGAAAATTCTGGGATTTCTTTGCACAATACTATTGGTGCTTCACCCTATTATGCTGCAATAATCAATGATGAAAAATTAAACAATTCGTTTCATAAAATAGGGCATATTGATGCTTACACTAAACTAGAGAAAATGATGATTTTGTCTTTGCAGGACACCATTTCTCAATCTGATTTTTCAATTTCTGATAAAACAGCATTACTTATAGCAACTACAAAAGGAAATATTGATGCCTTAGCAACTACAAATAATTTTTCCCCGGAACGTGCTTATTTACCTGTTTTAGGCGAAAGAATCAAAACCTTCTTTGGATTTAAAAACGAGCCTATTATCATATCCAATGCCTGTGTTTCTGGCATTTTATCGGTTGCGGTTGCCAAACGGCTTATCCAGAATGATTATTACGACAATGCTTTTATCGTTGGAGGTGATATCGTTTCAGAATTCACGTTATCAGGGTTTCAATCTTTTCAAGCCATAAGCGAAAACCCATGTAAACCATTTTCAAAATATAGAAATGGAATTACTATTGGGGAAGCTGCAGCGTCGGTCGCAATTTCTAATCAAAAACCAAAAACAGATAGTATCCAAGTTATTGGAGATGGCTCATGTAACGATGCCAATCATATTTCAGGCCCTTCAAGAGATGGAGAAGGTTTATACAGAAGCATCCAGTCTGCAATAAAAGAAGCAAACATAACACCTGAAACCATCGATTATATTTCAGCACACGGTACGGCAACAGTATTTAATGATGAAATGGAAGCCATTGCATTCAATAGAGCAAATCTAGAAACCGTTCCCTTAAATAGTTTAAAAGGCTATTATGGACATACTTTGGGTGCTTCAGGGCTTCTGGAAGCTATTGTTGGCATGTCTTCCATGAAAAACAACATGCTTTACACCTCTTTAGGAATTGATGAATTAGGGATTTCGGTACCATTACATGTTATTCAAAAGAAAAAGAAAGCAACAATTAATACCTTCTTAAAAACAGCATCTGGTTTTGGCGGTTGTAATACTGCTGTACTTTTTAAAAAAATAAACAGTTGAAAAAAAATCAAAGCGTCATAGCATATTGCCATATAAAAAACAATGCCGTTACACTTAATGGCAACACGGTTTTGCTTAAAGATTCTCAAATCCCTTTCGCAAAATTTTCAAAACAGGTGTATAAAGAAAAAGGGCTGGCGTATCCTAAATTCTTTAAAATGGACAACCTTAGTAAGCTTGCGTTTCTTGCAGCTGAATTTTTACTGGAAAACAACACTATCAACCCTAAAGACAAAGAAAATATAGCCATTGTGCTTTCCAATAAAAGCGCAAGTTTAGATACAGATAGAAGACATCAAGAAACTATTAATGATATAGAAAATTATTACCCAAGTCCTGCTGTTTTTGTTTACACATTGCCTAACATTGCTATTGGAGAAATTAGTATTAGACACCGAATTAAAGGGGAAAACGCATTTTTTGTTTCTAACAACTTCAATGAAAAACTTATGGAACAGTATGCTTTAAGCTTAATTCAGAATGAAAAAAGCAAGCATATTCTTTGTGGTTGGGTAGATTTTGATGATGACAATTATCATGCATTTATGTATCTTGTGGCAGAAGAAGGAGATTACAACTATTCACAAGAATTTATTAAAAAAATATATAACGAAAATTAATGGAGGCATTAAAAGAAGAACTTAAAAAAAGCATTATTGAACAATTAAATTTAGAGGATTTTAGTGTTGAGGATATTGCAGATAATGACACTTTATTTGGCGATGGATTAGGATTGGATTCTATTGATGCTTTGGAACTTATCGTCATGTTAGATAAAGATTACGGTATTAAACTTACCGATCCAAAAGAAGGAAAAGCTGTTTTTGCTTCTGTGGAAGTTTTAGCAGCTTACATTGCAGAACACAGAACAAAGTAATATGCCTCAAAATCGTGTTGCTATAACTGGAATGGGAATTGTGTCTTCTATCGGTAACACTATGGAAGAAAACCTGCATTCGCTTTTACATTACAAAAAGGGCATTGCGCCAATAGTTAATATAGAAACACGACATAAGGATGCTATTAAAGTTGGCGAAATACTACAAACCAATGAGCAATTGGCAAACAGCCTTAATTTACCAAAAGGCCATAATTATTCCAGAACCGCATTATTAGGATGCATCGCAGCAAAACAAGCCGTAAAACATGCAAATATTGAAGATATTAGTTCATTTAGAACTGGCTTAATATCATCGACAAGTGTTGGCGGAATGGATATGACCGAAAAACACTTTAAAAACTACACGTCCAATCCTGAAAGTAGAAAATTTATTAGTAGCCATCACGCAGGAGATAGTACTGAAAAAATTGCAGACCATTTAGGTATTTCAGATTATGTATCGACCATAAGTACGGCATGTTCTTCGGCTGCAAATGCTATCATGCTTGGGGCTCGATTAATTAAATCTGGACAATTAGACCGCGTCATTGTTGGAGGAACAGATGGATTGGCAAAATTTACCATCAATGGGTTTAAAACCCTAATGATATTATCGGACACCGATTGCGCACCTTTTGATGCAAACAGAACAGGTCTTAATTTAGGTGAAGCTGCCGCCTTTTTGGTATTGGAATCTGAGGTTATTGTTAAAGAAAATAATAAATCCGTTTTAGCCTATGTGGCTGGTTATGGCAATGCCAATGATGCATTTCATCAAACGGCATCATCAGAAAATGGAGAGGGCGCTTTTTTAGCCATGCAAAAGGCGTTAACCGTTGCAAATATTCAACCCAAAGACATTAATTATATTAATGCGCATGGTACTGCAACGCCTAACAATGATTTATCTGAAGGCAGAGCAATTCAAAGAATTTTTGGCCCTACCATCCCCGATTTTAGTTCAACAAAGGCATTTACTGGACATACTTTAGCCGCTGCCGGTGCAATTGAGGCGGTGTATTCGGTATTGGCACTTCAAAATAATGTGATGTTTCCTAATTTGAATTTTAACACGGCTATTCCAGAATTGCAAATGATTCCTATTACTGAAGTGACAAAAAAGCCATTGGAATATGCATTATCAAACTCATTTGGGTTTGGTGGTAACTGTTCAACACTTATTTTTTCTAAAAGCTAATGAAACCATGTTATATAAATAGTGCGGCTTCAATTTCGGCCCAAGATACTTTTGATTCGAATCGTTTTTTGGAAACAATCATTTCTCATGAGTCAAAAACGGTGCATGCTATGCATCCTAAATACAAAGAATTTATAAGCCCTATAGCAAGCAGGCGTATGGCAACTGGGGTGAAAATGGGTGTTGCCGCATCAAAAATGGCGTTACAAGAAGCGCAGTTGGAAACCCCTGATGCCATAATTACTGGAACGGGAATGGGCTGTATTGAAGATTCTGAAAAATTCCTGAATGCTATTATCGATAATGATGAGCAGTATTTAACGCCCACATCGTTTATTCAATCTACACATAATACAGTAGGCGCCCAAATTGCATTGACGTTAAACTGTAAAGGCTATAATGTAACCTATGTACATGGTGCTGTTTCGTTTGAATCTGCACTTGTTGATGCGCAACTTATGTTGCATGAACATACCGCAAACCATATTTTAGTTGGAGGCGTTGATGAATTGGGAAAACAATTTATTGAGGATATTGTGAAAGCTGAAGCCTTAGAGCCTAAACCCATTACAGTACCTTTTGGGGAAGGCGCCCATTTTTTTACACTATCGTCTTCAAAACAAAAAGATACATATGGCGAATTAAAAGCCATTGAAATTATCAATAAAGCCACGCCTGAATTAATTCAGGAAAAGCTACAAGCTTTTTTAAAACGTAACGGCTTAATTACATCAGATATTGACGCTGTTTTACTGGGCATTAATGGTGATGGATTTGACAATTATTACCAGAACCTTCAAAATTCTATCTTTAATACCACGCCTCAAATACATTACAAACATCTTAGCGGTGAGTTTTTTACGGCTTCTGCATTTGGGTTTTGGGTAGCAACCAACATCGTTAAACAACAAAAAATTCCAAAAGCATTATTACTTAACGAAGTAGAACATTCAAACTATAAAAACGTGTTGTTATACAACCAGTTTAAAGGGCGACAACATAGTTTTATGCTCCTCAGTTCATGCTAACATTTAAAAACATAAATGCCATCGCAATTATCTTGATCATTAGTTTAATAATTAGTGATTATTATTTTAATATTCCTGTAGTTGCTTATGGCATTGTTGTTTTGCTATGGTTGATCATAACCACTATTGGCAGTTTTAATATCACTTGGAATTACCATTTAAAAGCCTATAATTCGAAAACGAACAGTAAAGAAAAACGTATCGCTATTACCTTCGATGATGGTCCAAATAGCAAATTCACAACTCAAATATTAGAATTGCTTAAAACCTATAATGCAAAAGCAACATTTTTTTGCACAGGTAAACAAATTGAGCAACATGCAAACATTGTAAAACGTATTGTAAATGATGGCCATACCATAGGCAATCATTCCTATTCACATTCGCCTTATTTTGATTTCTATGGAAAACGAAAAGTTATGGCCGAAATTGAAAAAACAAATGCCTTAATTGAAGCGCTTATCGGTAAAAAAATGAACTTGTTCAGACCTCCTTATGGGGTTACAAATCCATCAATTTCTAAAGCTGTTAAAGAAACCAAACATCTGGTCATTGGATGGAATATCAGGTCGTTGGATACAGTTAAGAAAAACGAACAAAACATATTAAATGGAATACTGCGAAAAATTTCTCCTGGAGCGGTTATCTTATTACATGATTCAAAAGAAATAACAATAAGCGTTTTGGAACAATTGTTGTTATTTTTGCAGCAGAACGATTACCAACCCACAACCATTGATGCCTTATTTAATATTGAAGCTTATGCGTAATAGTCTTATTTTATTGTTTCTTTTCCTCGGTTGTCAATTTTCGTTTTCCCAAGAACCTCTTAGTGAAAACGAAATAAAAACGTTTAAACAAAACGTCATAGCACTTGACAGTACTACCAAAACCATTGTTAGTGATTTTATTCAATATAAACATTTAAGTTTTTTAGATAATGATATTGAAACCATTGGGAAGTTGGTGTTTAAAATGCCAGATTTAGTAAAATGGGAATACACATCGCCATATAAGTATAGCGTGATTTTTAAAGATGATAAGCTCTTGATAAATGATGATGGTGATAAAAGTAACATCGATATTGGGTCTAATAAAATGTTTAAAAGCCTCAATAATATCATTACCAATAGTGTAAAAGGGAACATGTTTAATACTAATGAATTCGCGATCTCATATTTTAAAACCAAAGACCATTTCCTTATAAAATTTGTTCCAAAAAATGAGAGTTTGCTTAAGTTTATAGCATTATTTGAATTGACTTTTAGTAAAAAAACATACGATGTTGTAGCAGTAAAAATGATTGAACCTTCGCAGGATTACACTAAAATCGTTTTCAAAAATAAAACACGTAACACAATGGTAAACGATGAGGTTTTTAATAATTAGTGTATTCTTTATTTTGCTTTTTCCTTCTTGTGGGATCCCTACAATTAAAGGGTTGCCAGAATACAATTCAACTCTAACAGAATTCTCAAATCCATATTTTTCAGATATAAATATTGATTACGTTTATAAGGCAAAAATAAATGCATACGACCATGTTTTTGGTGGCATGCTCATCATTAAAAAAATAAAAAACGATAATCATCGCATTGTGTTTACTACAAATTTCGGTAATAAAATTTTTGATTTCGAACTTCTTAACGGCGATTTAAAAACCCATTACATCATGGAAAAGCTTAATCGGAACATTATAATCAATACGCTTAAACACGATTTTGAAACCTTAACACAAGAACACAACAAAATCCATAGAGCTTTTAAAAAGGAGCAACAGTATTTGATGTATCAATCTAAAACGAAAAACAGGTACAACCATTATATCATATTGGATGCAACACGAGAATTGGCAGAAATTATCCATACTTCAAAGACAAAAGAAAAAATTATAATAAAGTTTGACGACATTCAAGATTCAATTGCTACTAGCATTTCTATTCAGCACAAAAAATCACCTATTAAAATCGAATTAGATTTTTTAAATAACAATTAAATTGTCACTATTCTCTTTTCTGTCGTAAGATGATTCTTTACTTTCGCAGAATACTATCAAATTACAAATCAATTATGAAAAAAATACCGGTACTATTAATTGCATTCTTATTTTTCAACCTTATAAATGCTCAAGTAGAAATTAAACCAGGATTAAAAGGGGGGTTGAATATTGCCAATTTAACTAATATGGATAATATTGGTGGAAACAGTAAAAGTATCACGTCCTTTCATATTGGGGGGACCCTATCGTTTAAGTTTGCTGATTTTTACACATTACAACCCGAAATTTTATATTCTAAACAAGGAAGCGATTTTAGTGTAAGTGGCACCAATAACGGTCAGTTTCAAATTGAACTTAATTATTTGTCCATTCCTGTTAACAATAAATTTTATGCTGGCGATAACGGTCTTAATTTTCAAGTAGCCCCAATTATTGATATTTTATTGAGCCATAAAAATGTGAATGACCCACAAGCTGTTGACATTGCTGTAGCATTTGCAATTGGTTACGATATAGCTAGTGGTGTTTATGTTTCAGTAGCTTATAAACAAGGCATCACAGACTTATTTGGTAGAAATGTAAATACAGGCAATGGCTACCAAACCACAGATGTTGGTGATTTAATATTGAATAAAGTAATTCAATTAAGTGTTGGTTACCAATTCGATTTATAAAAAGGCGTATGTTAATTAAAGATTTTTATACGATAAAAAACATTCATCATGTAGATCCTGATACGTTACATGTTAATATTCAGCTTAATAAAAATCATGATGTTTTTAAAGGTCATTTCCCAGGAAACCCTGTAACTCCCGGAGTATGCATGATTCAAACTATCAAAGAAATAACGCAAACCCAAGTTAACAGTACTTTGTTTTTACAAAGTATTTCCAATGTGAAATTTACTGCTTTAATAAACCCAAATATTAATCCAGATTTAATTTTGGAGATCTCTCTAATTCAAGAAAACAATACCATTAGGGTTAAGAACGTCACTAAATTTACCGATGGCACTATTGCATTAAAATGTAATGGGACTTTTGTAAAAAAATAAATATTGGTTTATTATCTTTAGTCATAATTTTGATGGGAAATGGGAGAAAGTACAACAGAACAAAAACTAAATAATTTGCAATGTTGTGTCATTATACCAACTTTTAATAATCATAAAACATTACGAAAAGTTATAGAAGGTGTTTTGTTTTACACTAAAAACATTATTATCGTTAATGATGGTTCTACCGATTCAACTTCCGAAATACTTAAAAATTTCCCGCAAATACAGCAACTTCATTTACCAGAAAACAGGGGTAAGGGAAATGCTTTACGGCTTGGTTTTAAACATGCCGAAAGTTTAGGGTATCATTACGCCATTACCATAGATTCCGATGGTCAGCATTTTCCAGAAGACATTCCCGTTTTTATTAACGAACTTGAAAAAGCTGAAAACAAAAACCTGTTGCTTATTGGAGCAAGAAACATGAATCAAGAGAGTGTCCCTAAAAAAAGTAGCTTTGGAAATAAATTTTCAAACTTTTGGTTTTGGGTAGAAACAGGAATTAAACTTCAAGATACGCAGTCTGGTTTTAGACTTTATCCTATTCACCATCTTAAGCATTTAAAATTTTTTACCTCGAAATTTGAGTTTGAAATTGAAGTTATTGTAAAAGCCGCATGGCATGGTGTAACCGTTAAAAATATACCAATTCAAATATTATATGATGAAACCGAACGGGTGTCACATTTCAGGCCGTTTAGGGATTTTACACGAATTAGCATCTTAAATACCTGGTTGGTAATCCTTACTTTTTTTTATATAAAACCGCGCGACCTATACCGGAAGTTTAAAAAAAAAAGCATTAAGCGTTTTATCATAGAAGACTTTATTGGGAGTAACGATTCGCCAAGAAAAAAAGCGTCTTCTATTGCTCTTGGGCTTTTTATTGGACTTACACCGCTTTGGGGTTTACACACGTTAATTGTTATTTTTTTAGCCATCGTTTTAAAATTAAATAAAACCATAGCCTTTGTGTTTTCCAATATAAGCCTTCCGCCTTTTATTCCTTTTATTCTTTTTGCCAGCGTACAAATGGGGAATTATATTTTAGGTGATGACCAATCGTTTAACCTTTCGGAGATCACCGAAAATTTTGAAGTATTAAAGCATCTTAAAACGTACATAATAGGAAGTCTTAGTTTGGGAGTAATAGTGGCATCAACCTTAGGCATAATAAGTTATGTCCTGTTTTTATTTTTTCAGAAGAAAAAAGCACCAGTAGCAAATGCATAGAGTTTTTCATAATATATACCTCTATTTTAGTTCCAGGAAACTATTGGGTTTTGGTCTGCTTGGGTTACTGTTTTTAGTATTACTTTTAATAGCTTCCAGACTACAATTTGAAGAAGACATTACCAAGTTAATACCTAGTAATGCTAAAAATTCAAAAGCACAAAAAGTTTTAAAAAACGTAAATTTTACGGATAAAATTATTGTAAATATCTCGCGAGACCCAAACGGTTCGGTTGAAGATTTAACGCAATATGCTTCACAATTTATTGATAGTATTTCAAAAAACTCAGAGTCATATATAAAACAAATACAAGGAAAGGTTGACGATGAAGCTATTTTAAACACGATAAACTTTATTTACAAAAACCTACCACTATTTCTCGATGAAAGTGATTATAGTACCATTGCCAACAAAATTCAAAAAGACAGCATTGAAGCCATTACATTAAAGAATTATAAAACCTTAATTTCTCCATCTGGTATTGTTGCCAAAGACCTTATTTTAAAAGATCCTTTGGGCATTTCATTTATAGCTTTAAAAAAACTGCAAGAATTAAGTTTTGGGGAAGACTTTACATTACAAAACGGATTTCTGGTAAGTAAAAACAAAGCACATATTTTACTGTTTATCACTCCCGCTTTAGAAGCTAGTGAAACAGCCAAAAACACCTTATTCGCAAAAGAATTATACCGTACAAATTCCGAACTTAACAGCATTTTTTCGGGTAAAGTAAAAAGCGAATATTTTGGTGGCACTTTAATTGCCGTTGCCAATGCAAACCAAATAAAAAGAGACATTGGCATAACCATTAGTATTGCTTTAACCATACTATTGCTCATTTTTATCATCTTCTATAAAAAGCTTACTGTTCCCATTATTTTATTTGTGCCAACTGTATTTGGCGGCCTTTTAGCAATTGCATTACTTTATGTGTTACGTGAAAAAATATCGGTCATTTCTTTAGGTATTGGCTCCGTTTTACTCGGTGTTACCTTAGATTATTCATTACATATTTTAACACATATAAGAAGCAACAACAATATAAAAAGCCTGTATCAAGAAATTACCAAGCCTATTTTAATGAGCAGTCTAACAACCGCATTAGCATTTTTATGCTTACTCTTTTTAAACTCCCAAGCGTTACACGATTTAGGGATTTTTGCCGCAGTAAGTGTTTTGGGAGCGTCCTGTTTTGCTTTGATTTTTATTCCTCAGGTATATAAGGACAGCCCTAAAAAGATTAAAAAAAATACTGTAATTGACAAAATAGCATCCTACAATATTCATAAAAACAAATGGGCAATTATTGTGCTTGCAGTACTTTTTATTGGAAGCCTATTTACATACAATACGGTTGTATTCAATAAAGATTTAAATAAACTAAACTATTTGCCTAACGATTTAAAAGCATCGCAATTACGTTTAGACAAACTCATCAATAGTGCTTCAAAATCAATTTATTTAGCGGCTTACAGTAATTCTGAAGAAGAGGCTTTACACATAAACGATAGTATGTTGCTTCAGCTACAACAACTTAAAGCTGAAAATAAAATTATCAATTTTAGTTCGGTTGGCACTTTTGTCCATTCCAACAAACATCAGAAGCAACAGATTGAAAGATGGCATAGGTTTTGGGATGGTCCCACCATTGAAAATACTAAAAACAATATTGTTGAAAGCGGGAAGGCTTTGGGCTTTAAACCCCATACCTTTAACGCTTTTTTCGACCTTTTAAGCACCTCGTTTTCGCCTATAAAAAGTGAAGATTTTAAAGCCATAAAAACATTTACTGTTGATGATTATATCACCACAAAAGATAATTTTACAACCATAACGACCTTAGTTAAGGTTAATGAAACAGCACCTGTTATAAGTGCTTTTAAAAACAAATCTCAAGTTTTGGTTATTGATAGACAGCACATGAACGAAACATTTTTGGGCAACCTAAAAAACGATTTCAACAGCTTGATTGGGTATTCTTTAATTGTTGTCCTCATTATTCTTGTTTTGTTTTACAAAAGCACCTCGCTTACCTTGGTTACAGCTATTCCAATATGTTTAACATGGCTTTTAACAATTGGGCTGATGGGGCTATTCAACCTAGAGTTTAACATCTTTAACATTATAATTTCAACCTTCA
Organism: Algibacter sp. 2305UL17-15; assembly: GCF_040720935.1. NCBI lineage: Bacteria > Pseudomonadati > Bacteroidota > Flavobacteriia > Flavobacteriales > Flavobacteriaceae > Algibacter > Algibacter sp. 2305UL17-15. Next base: position 114,860 of record NZ_JBFDAE010000001.1, on the reverse strand, counting down.
TTTTTGGATTGGGTATCGATTACAGCATATTCATTACCAACGGATTACTGCATGAATACAGAACAGGCGAGAAAGCACTAGCTACACACAAAACCTCCATTTTATTGTCGGTTATAACCACTATTTTGGGCGTTGGGGTTTTAATTTTCGCAAAACATCCGGCGTTATATTCTATTTCATTGGTTTGCATTATCGGTATTTTATCCGCAGTTTTTATTGCCTTTATCGTTCAACCTTTAGTGTTTAAACTATTCATTGGGAGTCGTTCCAAAAGACCCATATCATTAAGGCTACTTGTGCACTCTTTAGTATCGTTTACTTATTTTGGTCTAGGCGGTATTTTACTCTCACTATTTAGTGTCACGATTTTAAAAATTATTCCTATTCCGAAGAAAACAAAGATGAAATGGTTTCATATTATAATTTCAAAATTTATGAAATCGGTACTTTATACCCATCTTTTTTTGGTTAAAAATGTGATAAACAAACACCATGAAAATTTCGAAAAGCAAGCTGTCATTATAGCCAATCACACTTCTTTTTTAGACATTTTAGCTATTGGAATGTTGCATCCAAAAATTATATTTCTGGTTAACGACTGGGTTTATAATTCTCCTGTTTTTGGAAAAGCGGTGCAATTGGCAGGATTTTATCCCGTTTCTAGTGGGATTGAAAATGGACTAGACCATTTAAAGAAAAAAATAGATCAAGGCTATACTTTAATGGCATTTCCCGAAGGCACCCGATCTACAACCCATAAAATAAAACGATTTCATAAAGGGGCTTTTTATCTTGCAGAACAATTCAATTTGGATATTATTCCTGTACTTATCCATGGAAATTCTGAAGTTATTCCTAAAGGAAGTTCAATGATTAGAGATGGTCATATCACTTTAAAAATTCTAGAAAGAATTGCCCCTTACGATAAACAATTTGGCAAAAACTACTCACAGCGCGCCAAACAAGTAGGCGCTTATTTTAGAACTGAATTTAAAAAATTCAGAAAAGAAAGGGAAAACGCCACATATTTTCATAAAATATTGTTGGATAATTATAGGTATAAAGGCGATGTACTTTACAAAAGCGTTAGCCATGATATTAAAATCTATAAAGACGTCTATCAACAAATTTTAAATACTTTAGGAGAAAAAGATAGTATTGTGCACCTCTCTGAAGACGCAGGACAATTGGATGGTTTACTGGCTTTAAACGAAACGGATAGAACAATTATAGCTTATATTGAAAACCCAGAAAATAGAACAATCCTAAAAAACAGTTATCTTACAAACCATAGTAACATAACCTGTATAGATGCTATAGAAAACGCGATGGATTATACAGCAAACGCTCTCATAGTCAACTTAAAAAACAGTTCTATAGAAAACCATGTTGTGCCTTTTATTAAAAGTGATTTAAATCATATCATTTTATTAAAGGAAAGTAGAAATTTACAGATTGATACTGTCAAAGATTTTGGGTTTGAACCTGCTTATAAAGATAAAAACCTCATTATTTTAACAAAACCATTAATTGAAGCATGAAAACACATTACGATGTAGTAGTAATAGGAAGTGGTTTGGGCGGTTTGGTTTCTGCAAATATATTGGCAAAAGAAGGTTACAGCGTATGTGTTTTAGAAAAAAACAATCAATATGGGGGGAACTTACAAACCTTTGTGAGAACAAAAACCATATTCGATACCGGTGTGCATTATATTGGGGGATTAAGTGAAGGACAAAACCTTTATCAATATTTTAAATACCTCAATATTATTGACGATTTGAATTTAAAAAAATTAGATGAAGATGGTTTTGATATTGTGACTTTTGACGATGATGATACTGAATACATGCATTCACAAGGCTATGATAAATTCATTAAAAACTTACTGATTCAGTTTCCAGAAGAAGAAACAGGCATTAATATGTATTGCGATAAGCTTAAAGATGTATGCGATAAATTTCCATTATACGGCTTAAAACATGGGAAACCTTATTACGAAAACTCCGATGTTTTTAGTCTTAAAGCCAAAGATTTTATAAACGGTCTTACAACCAACAAAAAATTACAGGCTGTGCTTGCTGGCACAAATTTTTTATATGCCGGAGATGGCGAACGGACGCCTTTTTATGTACATGCACTTACGGTGAATTCCTATATTGAAAGTGCATACCGTTGTGTAAATGGGGGCAGTCAGATTTCAAAATTATTAATCAGGCGCTTAAAAGAAAATGGAGGCGATGCGTTTAAGCATCATGAAGTCGTTAAATTTGGTTTTGAGGACGGCAAAATCAGCTCGGCATTCACAAAAAACGGAAAAGAGATAAAAGGGGATTTATTCATATCAAATATAGAACCCAAGCTTACCATCAAACTTGCTGGCGAAGATAAGTTTAGAAAGGCTTACGCCAATAGAATACATAATATTGAAAGTATCATAGCAGGGTTTAGTTTATACATTGTTTTAAAGCCCGATTCTTTTAAATATCACAATAAAAATTATTACCACATAAAGGATTTCAATAAAATTTGGGACGGACAAAATTATACGCAAGAAAGCTGGCCCGAAGGCTATATGATGTCTATGGGGATTCACAAAAAAACAAGTCAATGGGGAGATAGCTTGACCGTTATGACCTATATGAAATATGATGAAGTAGAGCCTTGGGCAAACACTTTCAATACCGTTGCAAACAAAAATGATCGGGGACAAACATATGAGGAATTTAAAGCAGAAAAAGCAGAAAAACTAATTGTGGAGTTAGAAAAAAAGTTTCCAAATATCCGCGATTGTATTCAAGAAATCCATACCTCGACACCATTGTCGTATAGAGATTATATAGGCTCTAATAGGGGATCCATTTATGGTTATGTTAAAGATGCCGAGAACCCTTTACGCTCTTTTATATCGCCAAGAACCAAAATTAAAAACCTGTTACTTACTGGGCAAAGTTTAAATATGCATGGCATATTAGGTGTTACTATTGGAGCGGTACTTACCTGTTCCGAGGTTATTGGAATGGAAAAGCTATTAAACAAAATATTAGACGCTAATAAAGCAGAAAAAACACAGTAAAATAATTGGATGAAACATATTAAAACAACACCAATTACACGGGTTAAAAGTATTTCTAAAGAAGACTTTATCAAGCTCTACTATAAACCACAACGCCCTGTTTTAATTGAATCCTTAACCGAAGATTGGCCTGCTTTTAAAAAATGGAATCTAGATTATATCCAAGAACGCTCGGGCGACCAAATAGTACCGCTTTACAACAATAAACCAGCAACAGGCAAACAAAGTGTTTACGAACCTGTTAAAAAAGTAAAATTGCACGATTACATAGAATTGTTGAAAACCGAACCTACAGATTTACGTATTTTCTTTTACAACATATTAGATAGCATGCCAGAACTTCTTAACGATTTTAAATATCCAGACATTGGATTAAAATTCTTTAAGCGTTTACCGGCATTGTTTTTTGGTGGAGGCAACTCCAAAGTATTTATGCATTACGATATTGATTTGCCAGACAGCATGCATTTTCATTTTCATGGCACAAAAAGCGTCACCCTTTTTCCTCAAGAACAATCAAAATACTTGTACAGAGTTCCTTTTTCTATTCATAATATTGATAAAATAGATTTAGATCATCCGGATTTTGAAAAATATCCTGCACTAAAACATGCCGAAGGTATTCAAGTGCATATGAAACATGGCGATGCCTTATACATGCCAAGTGGGTATTGGCACTATATTAAGTATTTAGATGGGGGTTTTTCTATGACATTAAGAGCGTTACCTAGGCGTCCAAAAAAACTTGCAACCATGCTATATAATGTATTTATCATGCGACATTTTGATAATGCCATGCGTTATTTCTTTGGTCAGAAATGGTTGAATTATAAAGAAAATTTAGCCATCAAAAGAACCCATAAAACTTTAAAAATCGCTTAAGTTGATATGTGCCTAAAAAACATCGTGTTTAAAAGAAGTCTATCTGTTATTTTGCTGGTTTTTTTACTGGCATCATGCGGTATTTCTAAATCATTACACGATCTCCCAAATGTAAGCGGGTATAATAATGCTATCCCAGAAAGAATTAAAACTTCTGATTCTACATTTATAATTGGAGATAATAGGCTAAATAAAAACAAACAAGGGTTATGGGAGCTTTATGTTGAAGGCGATCCGTTAGAAAGAGGCTTAATTACGGGAAGTTTGACTCAAGAATTATTTAATAAACAAGAACGCATCTTCTTGTCTAAAGTCAACGATTTTGTGCCTTCAAAAACAAAACAAGCACTATTGCGCAAATTTTTGGCATGGTTTAACCGAAAGATGTATTTGCATATTCCTGAAGAATTTAAAGCAGAAATTTATGGGCTTTCAAAATATGCTTCATCTGATTTTAACAACATTGCAAACCCCTATTTAAGGGTGCTTTATTTACATGGCGCTCACGATATAGGGCATGCGTTACAAGATTTGGCGCTGGTGGGTTGCTCATCATTTGCCGCTTGGGGAGACAAAACCGAAGATGGTCACTTACTTATAGGCAGAAATTTCGATTTTTATGCAGGTGATGATTTTGCTAAAGAAAAAATCATAGCATTTGTAAACCCAACGGAAGGTCACAAGTTTATGTCTGTAACCTGGGGCGGCATGATTGGTGTGGTTTCAGGAATGAACGAGCACGGACTTACGGTTACTATCAATGCTGGGAAATCTAAAATCCCTTTAATAGCAAAAACACCAATTTCTATTTTAAATAGAGAAATATTGCAATATGCATCCAATATTGATGAAGCCATAACCATTGCCAAAAAGAGGCAAGTATTTGTTTCCGAATCTATATGTATTGGAAGTGCAAAAGATAAAAAAGCCATTATTATTGAAGTGTCTCCAGAAAATTTTGGAATATATGATGTCCCGAATTCCAACCAGTTAATATGCTCAAATCATTTTCAAAGTGACGCTTATTCAGATGATAAAAAAAATAGAGAACATAAAATAGAAAGTCATTCTCAATACCGTTACCAACGGATGGAGGAGCTTTTGGGGCAACAACAAAGAATAACACCTCAAATTGCTGTAGATATTTTACGAAATAAAGAAGGCTTACAAAACAAAAATATAGGTTTCGGGAACGAAAAAGCACTTAACCAGTTATTAGCGCATCATGCCATTGTTTTTAAACCAGAACAACGTTTGGTTTGGGTCTCTTCAAATCCCTATCAATTGGGAGCATTTGTAGCTTATAATTTAAATGAAGTTTTTAAGAACCCTGACAAAAACCTTCTTGCGAATACGGAATTAACTATTGAGAAAGATAGGTTTCAATTTTCTAAAGCGTATCGGGATTACGAGATTTACAGAAAGCTAAGTCATCAAATTAAATCTTCAATTAAAAAAGATGAAGCTGTTAGCCCAACGACAATTTCAAACTTACTCAAATCAAACCCGGAATACTGGGAAGGGTACTATATCATAGGAGAATATTATTATAAAAAAGGATATTTAACAGCCGCCTTAAATATCTTTAAAACAGCAAAAACCAAAGAGATTACAACAGTCCCAGACGAAAGGAATGTTGACTTATATATTAAAAAACTAAAAAGGAAGTTGAACTTATGATTCCAAATATAGAAAAAGCCTCAAAAGCAGACATTAAGGCATTTCAAGAAGATCAGCTAAAACTTCTTTTAGCCTATTTAAACACACGTTCTGTTTATTACAAGCGCATGTTTAACAAGCATAACATAGATGTTGATACCATCAATACCCTTGAAAATTTAACTAAAATCCCAACCACATCAAAAGACGATTTACAACACTATAATGATGATTTTATCTGTGTGCCTAAAAAAGAAATTATTGATTATGTAACAACTTCTGGAACTTTAGGAGAGCCCGTAACCTTTGCTTTAACAAATAATGATTTAGACCGTTTGGCCTATAACGAGGCGATTTCCTTTGCTTGTGCGGGGATAAATCAGGATGACACCATTCAGCTTATGACGACCATGGACAGAAGGTTTATGGCAGGATTAGCCTATTTTTTAGGAGCTCGAAAACTTGGAGCTGGTATTATTCGTGTTGGCAATGGCATTCCAGAACTACAATGGGATTCGATATTAAAATTTAAGCCAACTTATGTGATTGCGGTGCCTTCATTTCTTTTAAAACTCATCGAATATGCAAAACAAAACGATATAGATGTTAATGCTTCTGGAATAAAAGGCGCTATTTGTATTGGCGAGCCATTACGCGAACAAGATTTCTCATTAAATACTTTATCCGAAAAAATAAAATCCCAATGGGACATTGAGTTATTTTCAACTTATGCTTCTACAGAAATGAATACGGCTTTCACAGAATGCAAACAGCTACAAGGCGGACACCAACACCCAGAACTGATTATTACCGAAATTCTAGATGATAACGATCAACCTGTTGCGGAAAATGAAGCAGGAGAATTAACCATAACAACTTTGGGTATTGAAGGCATGCCTTTATTACGCTTTAAAACGGGAGATATGGTAATGGCACATCATTCTGCATGTGATTGTGGCAGAAACACCATGCGTTTGGGATCTGTTGTTGGTCGTAAAAAACAAATGATCAAATATAAAGGAACAACCATATACCCTCCAGCAATGGACAATATTTTAAATGATTTTAACTACATCGATTCCTATATCATTGAAATTTATCAAAATGAAATTGGTACCGATGAAATTCTTTTAAAAATCTCAACATCTCAACCGTCGGACACCTTATTGCAAGAAATCAAAGACCACTTTAGAGCCAAATTAAGAGTGCTCCCACGAATTGAATTTCACGATAAGAATGCAATTCAAAAACTTCAGTTTCCAAAAATGAGCAGAAAACCCATTGTGGTTATTGATAAAAGAGTATGATAAGATGTGATTTTAATCTAAAAATTTCAACATAAAAGCACTTATAAAAAACTTGTAGGTGCGTAATTTCCTTTAAAAAAGTCACCTACTTTTTCTAAAGTATATAGTCCAGTACTGTTAGAGAAACATTCATCTAGAATGGTTATTTTTTTTGAAAATTTTTATTTGTAGGCATTTAATTATTTTATTTATAACAGACAACTCCAATTGAGCAACCTCATTAATTGTTTAGCCTCTATTCCAACTTATCTAGCAACCCCCTTCGAAATTCTTCAAGAATGTCAACCGCATATTCTAAATCCCAATCTTTATTTTTAACCCAAAATTTAGCAATCTCGGAGTTTTCAACATCCACTACATTATCATTTATGGTCTTTAGGATACCTTCTTTTATGGTATCAGAAACATTTATGAATTTACTAGAATCTCTTCCTAAAACTCGTGCAGCAATTTTCAGTTGGTCAAAAATTTCTACTTCTGTAAATGTGTCATTATGATACTGTAAGATATCATCGTAATTTAAATCAAAGTAATGCTCTATAATTCTTAAAATATCATAGAGGTCGTTATCTCTATCTTCTGGTCTGTCGCTCCAAGCAATTAATTTTAAAATAACCATTCCTGCCAGTGAAGGGACTTGTAGTGACTTTTCTTCTATTTGCACAGTCTCAGTTTCTTGTAGTACTTCGGTAAAACCCAAAACGTGTAAATCTGTATAACGCTCGTTAAAATTTGCTGTAAACTTTTCTTCAATTTCTCCAAAAGGCAATAGGTCAATGGCAATATTGAATTTATCATGATATAATGTCCAAGGTGCTTCTACTTTATTAAATCCGTAGTTGAGAAGTTCTTCAACAACAGCTTCGAATTCTTGTATGGACGAAATCATTATGGCAAAATCAATATCTTTTGTTCCTCTGCTTGGTTTAAAACCTCCTTTTAATAATTCTAAAGCTATTGCACTTGCGCCAATGAGGTAATATGGCACGTTTAGTTTTACCAATACCTTATCGATACTATCAAAAACTTCCTTAAAATAAGGTATTGCTAATTCCTTATAAGTTTGGTTTAATGTGCTCATTTAAAATTATGTTAGCCGTTTCTTTGCTTCTTTTGTCATTGCCAATCATCAGTTCTGCATAAACTAATGCCGCTGGAGCTGTATTCTCAATGAATTCTTTATTCCAAAAAAGGTCGTATGCCCAAATATCGCCTTCATCATCTGGCATTAATCTGTAGTTGAGCATCAAATCTTTAACAGTTTCTTTGGTGTATAGAATAAATTTCTCTGGACGTAAGTGGTTGGTTAATATATCTCCTGCAGGTTCGCCTCCCCAAACTGTTTTATCTTGGTTGAGTTTTAAGTCTCTCCAATCTTGATTTTTATTATGAAACCTATAACGTTGTTTAAAAAGAGTAGGCTTTAATGTGTGTTCAAATTCTGTAATCCATTTATTAAGAAGGGCTTCGTAATCATTGATTACGTATTCATTCTTATTCAGTTTTAAAATGAAATTTGTATCGAGTAGTCCGTTTATAATTAAAGGAATGTTTCCTAAAGCCACATTTGCAGTCTCAGCAATTTCTCTTTGTGTGTTATTGATTAATTGCGGATTAAGTAAAAAATGAAATATAACTTTTAGACCAGTTTTGGTATATGCTCTATTTCCCTTTTCTTTTTGAGTTTTGGTTGTCTTATTGGTATCTATATAAAGAAATACATCATTTTGATTGATATAGACATTACCATTACCTTCTAAATAGTTTACCTTATTTTCTCGAAGTTCTTTTTTTACCTTGGGAAATAGTTTTTCAGCCACCAGTAAGAAATTTTGAAATTTAGTGTTGTAATGAAGTATGTTCAATAATTGGTGATTCTTTACATCTTTCTTGATTTCGACCTTTAACACTAGTTTTTGATTGTTCAATACTATTTTTAATTCTCCATCTACTTCTATATCTTTATGATAATCAATAGCATTCCAGTCCCAGGTTAATGGAATATCCTTTTCTAAATTTTGAATTGCATTATTTAAAATATCTAATTCAGTCATTGTAAAATTTTTGTTCATTATTTTTTATCGTTCATTATTCGTGAACATATTAAAAACATGAACAAATATACCTATTTTTCTGATCAATCCATATAAATCACTCTATACATTTCCTTACATTTTGTGAAAGTTTAGAATACAGGAAAAATCTCTCTTATCTTTTTACTGATGATAAAAAGAACTATGATGAACCTCTGTGAGATGAATTAAAAGTAAAGAACATCAAATAGAAGGAATATTAAATTTCAACATGATTGGAAACAAAAAAAGCTTCAAAAGGTTTTACTTTTGAAGCTTTTTTTTATAAACCGTGGAGAAGATGGGATTCGAACCCACGACCTCTTGACTGCCAGAGATGCAAAACAAGCATCAATCACAATCAACTTACACTATATATTATTGATAATCAGTCTTTTAATGTTTTTTGAGTTCAAATGACACTTGATGATATCAACAATTTGCATGCAAATTGCGTGCAAATTTTTTTTATCTTTGATTATCATGAACACAAATATAAAACTTTCTTTAGATACTCGTAGGGAAAAAAAAGATAAATCTTATCCTATAATTTTAAGGTTGACTCATTTTCGCAAAACTACTTCAATAAGCTTAGGAAAATCTATTACTCTAGTCTATTGGGATGAAAAAAATGAAAAAATACGAAGATCATTTAAAGGAACTGCTTCAGTAAGCAAACTAAATAATCAATTATTAAAGGAAAAAACTCGAGCAATAGACATTATTAATGAGTTGTATGAAAAAAATGAACTCAATTTTTTATCAATATTACAGGTTAAAAGTAAAATTATTAGAAAAGTTTCTTTTGCTTCATTTTTCGATTATAGTAATAGTATAATTGAAGAACTTAATAAAGTAGAACGTTATGGAAATGCCAATTCATACTATGCTGTCACTAAAATTTTGAAAAAATTCAATCAAGGAAATGATTTAAAATTTAACGAAATCAATTATGAATTCCTTAAAAAGTTTGAGCAATTTCATTATTCTAGAGGAAATTCTACAAATGGGCTGGCTGTTTATATGAAAACTATCAGAGCCATTTATAATAAAGCCATTAAGGCTGGAATTATACCGAAAGAGGCCTATCCTTTTACAAATTATAAAATAAAAACAACTCCTACAGAAAAAAGGGCTATTGACATAAACAGTATCAAATCAATAATGATGTTGCAGTTAAAAGAAACGGATAATCTATTTCATTATAGAAATTATTTTTTAACATCTCATATGCTTTATGGTGTTTCATTTATTGATATGGCATTCTTGAAACTTGAAAACATCATAGATAACCGCATAAAATTCTTTAGAAGAAAAACATCCAAGCCCTATGATATTAAAATCACTTCCCAATTGAAAGAGATACTTGTATTTTATACTAAGGACAAGGATAAATCCGATTTTATATTTCCTGTTATCAAGAGAGATACTTACGAACTTCAATACAAAGATGTATTATGGGCTCGTAAAAGATATAATAATGGTTTAAAGGAGATTGCAAAAAAATGTAGTATAGACCAGCGTCTAACATCTTATGTGTCTCGTCATAGTTTTGCTACTCAAGCTATGCTACAAGATGTTCCTTTACAAGCCATTTCTGCCATGCTTGGTCATAATCGTTTAACAACAACTCAAATTTATCTTAAATCTTTGCCTAGTGAGGTATTGGATGATTATAATAAAAAATTGGTGGAAATTTAAAAATTAAACGACTGACATACTAAAATCAATTTAGCCCCTTTATAAATCCCAAACCAATGGAAGCACATAATAAACAATTAAGGTCAATAATATAATAGATATAATATTCATCCATATACCTTTTTTTACCATATCTTCAATTGTTAAATAACCCGAACCAAAAACTACTGCGTTGGGCGGTGTTGCAACAGGAAGCATAAATGCGCACGATGCTGCCACTGTGGCTGCTACCATTAAGTAGTAAGGATGTATGCCAAGTACTGGCGCAAGCGACACAAGAACTGGGAGAAGCATAGCCGTAGTCGCTAAATTAGACGTAATTTCGGTTAAAAAGTTGACCACTGCAATCAGTGTGAATAATAACACAATAAACGGGAAGGTTTCCAAGGCCACTAGCTGCTGTCCTATCCATAAGGCCAATCCACTGGATTCAAAACCAAGTGCCAAAGCCATACCGCCTCCAAAAAGTAACAATATCCCCCAGGGCAATTTTACAGCATCCTCCCAAGTCAATATTTTTTCTTTCTTATTACTTGCAGGTAAAACAAACAGCAAAACAGCAAATGCTATGGCGATAATAGTATCATCTATAGCTGGCATAAACTTATTAATTAAAAATGATCGTGTTATCCATGCAAATGCGGTACATAAAAAAACAATCAAAATTGTTTTTTCTTCATGAAGCATTTTACCCAACGCATTTAGCTGTCGTTTGATTTCTTGACCTCCTCCCGGAAATTCCTTTTGTTTGAATTTAAAGGCAAAACGCGTTAAATAGACCCAGCATATAAATAAAAGCACGAGGGTTATGGGAAACCCAAAAGAAAACCATTGCGAAAAAGTAATTTCCGTACCCAATGTTTTTTGAACCACACCGGCCAACACCAAATTGGGCGGTGTGCCAATTAAGGTGGCCATTCCTCCAATGGACGCACTGTAAGCGATAGACAACATGAGGGCTTTTCCAAAAATCAGGTTTTCATCTTCTTTAGTGTTAGGATTATCCCTGAGCTGCGCCACTATCGCCATACCAACTGGTAAGATCATAACTGCGGTAGCTGTATTGGAAATCCACATCGACAACAAAGCAGTCGCGATCATAAACCCTAAAATGATATTCACAACATTGGTTCCTACGATTTTAATAATGTTTAAAGCAATTCGTTTGTGAAGGTTCCATTTCTCTATAGCAATGGCTAGAATAAAACCTCCTACAAACAAGAAAATATATTTATGTCCATAAGAAGCCGTGGTATCATTTAAACTTAGCCCTCCAGACAATGGAAAAAGGATAATGGGCATTAATGCGGTTACCGCTATAGGAAGCACCTCTGTTATCCACCAAATGGCAACCCAAAGAGCCGATGCTAAAACAGCGATTCCAGCGGTGCTCAACCCTTCGGGGTGGAAAAAATTTAAAATTAACACAAAACTTAAAGGGCCTAAAATCAAGCCAATTTGCTTTTTAGATATTCTCATAGAATGGAACTAATTAAAGGGTACAAGTTGTTTTAAAATGAGCGATCAGAAGTTTTCAATCGAAAATACTAAGCCATCTCATTTTTAACTTTCGATAAAGTAAAGTTATTTTTCACTACATTTATAATACCAATTATTTCATTTTATGAATACCAATTTAAATTTCGCGCTTGAACGGATAAAAAAATCTTTTGAAATCCAAAGTGAAGCCCCGCCTAAAAACAAGTACATTGTTTTGTATCGTGCCATTAAAGCATGTATTGTAAACGTTGAGCTGCCCCATAACTGGCTGTTACCTTCAACGAGGATTTTGGCCAAGGAAATGGGTGTTTCGAGAACCACCGTTTTAAAAGCTTACGAACTTTTACTATTGGAAAAATTAATTATAGCAAAAGCAGGTTCTGGTTACAAGGTTTTTTTTGAAAAAAATCAAAAAAGTGACCACGTTGAACAGGGCAATAATTCATTCGACAAAAACTTGTACCCCAGTTTATCGGTTAAAGGAAACGCCTTTTTAAAAAATGTCTCCTTAATAAATACTATTATAAACGATACGGGTATAGCCTTCAGACCGGGATTGCCACCCTTAGACGTATTTCCAATTAACCAATGGAAAAATTTATTGAACACTTATTGGCGCTATGTAAAATCTTCAGGATTAAACTATTCTAGGGCGACTGGTATCGATTCTCTTAAAAAAAGTATATGCGATTATTTGAATATCAGTCGTAATATAAAATGTGATTACAAACAAATCGTCGTGGTTTCTGGTTCGCTTCAATCGCTATATCTTGTTTCCAATGCATTAATCAACAAGGACGATCATGTGGTTTTGGAAGACCCAACATTTCCCAACGTGCATTCTATATTTAAAAGCATTCAAGCAACCCTTTTACCCATTCCCTTAGATGATGAAGGTATTAGCATGAAACACATCGACTCAATAAACCATTTAAAACCAAAAATTGTTCATACAACCCCTTCAGACCATTATCCATTGGGCGTTAAAATGAGCTTAAACAGAAGAAAGGAATTATTACAATGGGCCTCAAAAAACAAAGCGTTAATTATTGAAAACGATTACGAACATGAAATTGGCAATACATTTAAGTATATACCATCCATATATAGTTTAGACACTGAAGACCGTACGATTTACATGGGAACATTTAACAGGTTGCTGCACCCCTCTATTCGCTTGGGTTACATGATTGTCCCTGAATATCTTACCAATGCTATTGAAGCATTATTACTGCATTCACATAGGTTTGTGGCTCCTTCAATACAAACCGTAATGAATCAGTTTATCGAACGAAACTATCTATATCAGCACTTAAAAAATATATCCGAAGTGGCCCAAGAACGCCAATTGCTCTTTTTAGAAGAGTTTAAGAAATCCAATAAAACAATGACCATTAAAACCAATACGTTTGCTAGCCTGCATCTTATAGCAAAATTCAATAAACACACTACCGAGAAAGATGAAATTGCCCTTGTTGACAAACTCTCTGACGCAAATATTACAGCGCACTCACTAAGTAAATGCTATATAGGTAACGAAAAGCAACAAGGCTTAATTTTAGGATATTCTTCTGTTAGACCAGCTGTTTTAAAGCAAAAAGCAAGGAAACTGGTTAAACTTATCCAGTAAAAAGTAATAAAATTAAAATTGGTATTGTTTTTTTTTAATAATTGGTACTGTAGTTTACTATGCAATTGATATAATTTTATAGTATTAATTAATCTTAAATTTTAGTACTATGAAAAAATTATACTTTTTATTTTTATTGGTTGCATTTAGTGGTATTGCCCAAAATGTAACAATAACCAAGATTATTGAAACGGACTGTTCATCACCATTTGTGAAGACTGTTGAATTATATGTTGACGGTACTGTAGATTTTTCTACTGAAGTGGTAATGAATTATATGGCTAATGGAGCTCCTTGGGCTGATAATCAAATAGATATATCAGGGTTTGGTGTTAAAAGCGATACATTTCTTTATATTGTAAGAGATTTGGCTTTAATGCAATCTGAGTTCCCTTCAACGACTTTTGACGCTAGTAATACTTTAGTGGTAGGAACATCTACCAATGGCGATGACGGATATCAAATTGTATTAAATGGCTTAGTTGTCAGCCAGTTTGGAAAGACAGAAACTGATGCAGATGACGATCCCATTTGGGAACATGACGACTCTGTGGTTTCAAGGAAATCTGGTGTGCCAGATAATGGATTATGGAATGAAACACATTGGGATTATAGTGGTAAAAACTCACTTGACGGCTTAACCGCATGTCAAGGCGGTGCTGGAGTAGAAGCTTTTTTAAATGGATTGGGAGGAACCTATCCATTAGGATCTGGCTCTGGATGGACACCTAGTTGTTTGACCGTTTTAGTAGATACTTCTGCAACTTGTGATACCACAACCTCTGGAGCTACAGATGATACATATACGGCAACGGTAGATTTTACTGGAGGAAATAATGGCAATACATTTGTGGTTACTTCAACAGCAGGAACTGTAGGTGGAGACAATCCAACTGCTGTAGCTACAGGAACAATTACAGTTACAGGAATAACCGAAGGAACAGACATTACTGTTTCAGTAAGCGACACGGGAGATGGAGGCGTTTGTTCTTTATCAATGGATATTGATAGTCCAGGATGTGTGCCTTTAATTATAAATGAATTATTATTTGATCCAGCTGGTGATATAACTGGTGATGCCAATGGAGATGGCACAAGAAATGCATTGGATGATGAATTTATTGAGCTCATCAATACCTCTGGTTCTCCTCTTGACATAAGCGGTTATACCATTTCAGATGCATCGGCTTTAAGACATACCTTTCCAGCATCCACTATTATTCCAGCAAATAGCATGCTAGTTGTTTTTGGAGGAGGAACACCAACAGGTCCTTTTGGCGGTTCAATTGTTCAAGTAGCTTCTGAGGGTGAATTGAATTTTTCAAATGGTGGAGATGTCGTAACAATTGCAAACACTTTAGGTGATGAAGTTGTAGTATTTGATAGTGCAACCGCTGGGGCTGACGTATCTGATGATCAATCGGTAACAAGAGATCCAGACATATCTGGTAGTTTTGTTATACATACTACTGCAAATCCCAGTTTATTATTTTCGCCAGGGTTAAAAGGTAATGGAACAACCTTAGCCGTAAACACGCTTTCAAAAGAAGAACTTTCAATCTACCCAAATCCAGTCAACAATGGTTTTGTAACGATTACATCTCCAATTTCTGGAAATAAAAATATAGAACTATATGATATTACAGGGAGAAGCGTAAAAACACAAATTTTGAAATCTGAAACTTTAAATTTACAAACCTTAACTTCAGGAATGTATTTGCTTAAAGTAACGATTGAGGGTAAATCTTCAACTACTAAATTATTGATTCAATAATTTAGATTACTATATATTTAAAGGGTGTTTACTTTTACTGACACCCTTTTATTTTAATTCAAATTGCACTAAAAATGAATACGATACCTTTATTCAAAACACTTTGTACTTGCCTTTGTTTCATGCTTTTGGCAACGTCTTGCGAAACAGATGATATTTTACCTAGTATAGCACTTACTTCGGATAATACGAGTTTAAGTGAAGACAATGGGACTATTAGAATTTCTGTTTCACTTAATGCGCCAGCAACGCAACAAATTATTGTGCCTTTGAATATTTCTGGTACGGCGACAGCATCTAGTGATTATACGCTTAGTAATTCTGGAATAACAATAAGTAAAGGGGAAGATACAGGCAGTATTACCATAACAGGTGTACAAGATGACAATGTGGAAGGTGTTGAAACGCTTATTGTTAGTTTAGGGAATGTACAGCATGTGCTAGTACTATCTAGTGCGATTACGAGTATTACTATAGATGTTTTAGATGATGATTCTGATACAGATAGCGATGGCGTTTTAGACGCTAATGACGATTGTCCAAACGATCCTGGCGAAGTTGAAAATAAGGGCTGTCCGTTTTTAGGATTTTTGATAAACGAAGTGCTTTATGATCCTGCCGGAGATATAACGGGAGATGCCAATGGTGACGGCACGCGTGATGCAAACGACGATGAGTTTATTGAATTTTTTAATTCGGGACCAGAACTGGATTTAAGTGGTTACACTATTTCAGATGCTTCTTCATTAAGGCATACGTTTCCAAATGGAACTATTATTCCAGCAAACGGTGTTTTGGTTTTGTTTGGAGGAGGAACACCAACTGGAAGTTTTGGAGGTGCCATAGTGCAAACCGCTTCAGAGGGACAGATAAACATGAGCAACTCAGGCGATTTAGTAACATTGGCAGACCCATCGGGTACTGAGATACTTACGTTTGATGTGGAACCGCTATCCAACAATCCAAATGAATCTTACACAAGAAACCCAGACTTAACAGGTGAATTTGAGCAACACGCAGGAATTGCTGAAGCAAACGGTGCGTTATTTTCACCGGGAACAAAACTTGATGGTTCGCCATTTTAATCCATAATTAATGACTTATTTAGGGCCCATAATATCGCTAGTATTTATTGTTGTTGCGGGAAGACTTTTATTAAAAAAGTATTATCCGCATGCGGTATTACTGATTTCAGGATTGCTCATGCTTATTGTGGCGCAACTATTGGATTATAACTTACCCATTCTTAAGAGTCCCACAGGGTTTTCTGGGTTTGATCTCTTTAAATACATAAAAGAATCCTTTAGCAAAACCAATGCCGGTGTGGGTTTAATGATTATGGCCATTGGTGGTTTTGTAGCGTTTATTGATAAAATTGGCGCATCGGACGTATTGGTTTATGTCACCATGAAACCTTTAAAATTCTTTAAAAAACAACCTTATATAGCAGCCTCTTTAGTTATTCCTATTGGGCAACTTTTATTTGCGGCAATCCCATCGGCAGCGGGATTGGGGTTATTGCTCATGGCATCCATGTTTCCCATATTGGTAAATTTGGGCGTGAGCAGATTATCTGCGGTATCTGTTATTACCGCAACCACCGCATTTGGTGTGGGTCCAGCTTCGGCAATAACAGCCAGTGCCACGACCATTGCAGGTTTAGATCCTATTGTTTTCTTTTTAAATTACCAAATACCATTAATTTGGCCGTTGAGCATCGTGATGATGATCACTTATTATTTTGTGAATCGGTATTACGATAAAAAGAATGGTTTTGAAAAAGAAATCCAAAAAGCTAAAACCGAGGAAAAGCCACTAAAAGCACCTTTAATCTATGCAGTAATCCCCATATTGCCCATTGTATTATTAATTGTTTTTTCAGAAATATTCAGCTTTTTTAGCGTACCCATTTCCATAGACACCACAACGGCCATGTTTATTAGTTTGTTTATCGCCTTGATTTGTGAATTCATAAGAACAAAAAACATAAAAGCCGTTTTCGATTCACTAAAGATATTTTGGAACGGTATGGGAAACATTTTTAAAACCGTAGTCACCTTAATTATAACCGCAGATATTTTTGCAAAAGGACTTATTAGCCTAGGTTTTATTGATGGCTTATTAGAGGTAGCACAGAATCTTGGTTTGGGTGCCGTTGGTATCGGTGTGGTTATGACGGTTATGATTTTCTTGGCATCCATGCTTATGGGCAGTGGTAATGCCTCCTTTTTTGCCTTTGGACCCTTAGTGCCAAAAATCGCTACTAAATTGGGCGTTGATAGCACATCCATCATTTTGCCCATGCAATTATCGGCGTCTATGGGACGAACCGTTTCGCCTATTTCTGGTGTTATCATTGCGACTGCTGAAATTGCAGGGGTAACCACCATTGCCATCGTTAAAAGAAATTTAATTCCACTAGTCGTCGCTTTAATAGTTATGCTAGGGTATCACTATATATAAGACATATGTTGAAACTAATTAAAAATACAGAATTATATGCTCCTGAACATCTAGGAAAAAAAGATGTACTTATTGCTAACAATAAAATTATAGCCATTGCTGATAATTTAGATAGCCTTAAAAATGATGCTGAAGTTTGGGATGCGCAAGGAAAAATCATGACTCCTGGACTTATCGACCAACATATCCATGTGATTGGTGCTGGTGGTAAAGATGGATTTGCATCCATGACACCAGAAGTGAATTTAAGCGAATTGATTGCCTGCGGAACAACAACGGTTTCCAGTTTATTGGGTACAGATGGCACCGCCCGAAATATCAGAACCCTATACAGTAAAGTAAAAACCTTAGATCAAGAAGGCATTTCTGCGTATATGCTCTGTGGATATTATGGAATAGATACGGTTACCATTACAGAAAGCATACAAGGCGATATGATTTTTATCGATAAGGTTATTGGTTGTAAAATTGCCATTAGCGATATCCGGTCGTCCTATCCCACTGCACAAGAATTGGTTAGGAAATTACGGGATGTTATGGTGGGTGGCATGATTGGTCATAAAAAAGGCATATTGCATGTGCATTTAGGCAATTTAGAAACTAAAATGGACGTTTTATTTGAATTGGTTAATGAATACAAATTTCCCATAAAACACATCTCGCCAACACACGTAGGCAGAACAAAAGCCCTTTTTGATCAAGCCATAGCATTTGCAAAACTAGGCGGTATTATAGATATTACTACAGGTGCATCTCAATATACACCACCACATAAATCGGTTCTATATGCTCTGGAAGAAGGTGTCAATATGGATAATATGACCTTTAGTTCCGACGGTCATGCTGGTTTAACAAAATTTGACGAAAACAAGAATCCTATAGGTGTTCGAAAAGCGCCCATCGATAAAAATCTAGAAGAAGTGGTTTTATTGATTAAAGAAGGTGGCGTTTCCATTTCAGAAGCACTTAAACTTGTTACTACCAACCCTGCTCGAAATCTCGGATTGAATCACAAAGGAAAAATAGAAGTGGGTTACGATGCCGATTTATGTTGTTTTAATGAAAATCTGGAATTAACCGATGTTTTTGCCAAAGGCCAACAGATGATGGCAGATAAAAAAATAATTGTTAAAGGAACTTTTGAATCATAGAATTAAACATATACAAATGAAGATTTTGAAAATCAGCGTACTTCTTGTATTCATATTGTCGGGTGTTTTCGCGGAAGCGCAAATCAAGCTCGACACTTATAAATTTGGCGAAGGTTTAAACTTTCGGGGTGATGGCGATTATAATATTCAGCTTAGTGGTTTTGTGCAACCTTATATGGAAACCAAACGCTATACCGAAGTTGATGAAAACAGCAGTGTAAGCCGTTTTAGAATGCGCCGTTTAAGATTACGGATTGATGGCAATTCTGGAAATCAAAAATTCAATTATCGCTTTGCGGTCGATTTAAGTGGTTCTACAGAAGCCGATACCGAAACGGGCGATTATTTATTGGATGCCTTTGTGTCCTATAACTTCACAAACCGAATTCGTGCCACTTTTGGGCAACGTTCTACCTATACCGATAACAGGGAACTGTTCATGTCATCAAACACCCTGCAATTGGTGGAACGAAGTCGTTTAACTTCAGCATTTGCAACTATTAGGGAATTCGGATTATTTCTGGATGGAAGATTTAGAATGGGAAGAGGGGCATATTTAAAACCCTATTTCGTTTTAACCAATGGCGACGGCGGGAATGTGTTTGGCAAAGACCATGGCGGGCTGAAAATAGGTGGACGATTGGATTATTTACCCTTTGGTCTCTTTACATATTTCGGACAGTTTAGACAGGCCGATGTCGTAAGAGAACTTACACCTAAGTTGGTTGTGGGTGCACATTACAGCAAAAACAACGGGATGAGTAGCAGACGTGGTAGAGAAAGCGGTGCTATTCTTTATTTGGATGCCAATGACGAAGAATCATTACCGGATTACACCAAAATTGGAGTGGATTTTCTCTTTAAATACAATGGATTTTCTGCTTTAGGCGAATATATTAAATCGGATGCTTCTGTTCCTACCGATATTACACAGCGTGTTAGAAATAATGGTACAACATCCACAAATTTTGATGTTGATGGCACTCAAGATGTCGAAAATTATGTTAAAGGAAGAATGATGCTCGGGGAAGCCTATAATTTTCAATTGGGCTATTTATTTAAAAGCGGTATTTCTGTTGATGGGCGCTATACCCATTTAAATGCAGATACCAATTCATTTTTGAATAACGCCACATTCTATAATCGACCCAATTACTATACTCTTGGTGTTAGTAAATATTTATCAAGAAGTTATGGTGCCAAAATCCAAGCGTCGCATACATATGTTGATGGTTCTGATGGCATTAACGATAATAACGGAAACCCAATTTCTGGGAACGAATGGATTACGAGAGTCATATTAACCCTTACATTTTAATGATGATAAAAAAATCTTTCATAATATGCTTTTTGTGTTGTTCTGCTCTAGTATTCGGACAACCAAATCCGCAATCTAAAAAAATAACGAAAACATTTTTTCCAGACCACGAACAGATTGAAAATGTAACGCCAGCACTTCAAAAGAAAAAAGGCTATACCGATTATGAAGAACTTACTTCTTTTTTAAATAAACTAGTAGCACAACATCCAGAGAAAATCAAATTGAGCTTTATAGGTGAAAGCCAAAAGGGAAAACAAATTCCTATGGTACGCCTTACCAATCCCAATTCAAAAGAAAAAATCAAGGTTTGGATGCAAGGTGGATTACATGGCAATGAGTCCGGAAGCACAGAGTCCATGTTGTATTTACTTTATAAAATATTAAACGATGCCCAATATAATTATTTACTGGATCATATTGATTTGGCCATTGTACCTATGGCAAACATTGATGGGTATTTAAAAGAAGACAGATATTGCGCCAATGGTCTTGATTTAAACAGAGACCAAACTAAACTGATGGCTCCAGAAACCACGGTGCTTAAAAATGCGTTTACCAGTTTTAACCCAGAAATAGCTTTGGATTTTCATGAGTACAGACCCTATCGTAAAGATTTTACGCAAATGGGAAGCTTCGGAATTACCGCCGCTTATGATGCTATGTTTTTGTATAGTGGCAATCTTAACGTACCGAAAAACTTGAGGGATCTTACCAAAACTCTTTTTGTTGAAAATGCAAAAAAACAATTAGATAAAAATGATTTAAGGCATCATGATTACGTATCCACTGGCGATTATGGTGGCGAAATCCATTTTAACCAAGGGTCTCATAATGCACGTTCTAGCGCAACAAATTTTGCTCTAAATAATACCATTTCAACATTATTTGAAATTAGAGGTGTGGGCATTGGAAGAACGTCGTTTAAAAGACGAATTAATAGCAGTTTTTTAATTGCTATATCGTATTTGGAAACCGCTTGCAACAATATAGAGCTGGTTAAATCCGAAATAGAAAAAGCCAATAAATTAGCAAATGATGCCGTGGTAACAAGTTCCAAAAAAATATATAAGGATAGCATCAAAGTCATCGATTTAGATGCTAATGAACTCATTGACATGGAAGTCACCATAAGAGATGCGTTGCAGTCCAAACCAAAAATAACTAGAAAAAGACCAAAGGCTTACCTCATCAATAAAGAGGAAGAAATCCTTATAGAAAAATTAAAAACTTTGGGTGCTACCGTGGAAACTTTAAATGAAAAGACCGAATTGGAAGTTGAAAGTTACCTGATTTCAGAATATCAAAGAGATGCCGTAAAGTATGAAAAAATGAATCTTCAAACGGTTGAAACGATTGTAAAAAAGGAAAAAATAAGTTTCCCCATGGGGACTTATAAAATACCTATGAACCAAAGATGCGCCAATTTAATCATTGAAGTTTTAGAACCCGAAGCACCAAACAGCTTTGTAAGTTTTGGAGTGCTTGAAACAAGCCAGGAACAAAAATTACCGATTTATAGACTATTAAACTAATAATGCAAAAAAATATACAGATGAAAAAACTATCATTACTAATCGTGTTTTTTGGTATGTCCATCCTATTAAATGCCCAAGAAAATGGCAAAAAAAATATGGCAAGCTTTGAACTTGGTAGTGGATTGAATTTTTCTTTTAACGAAGGGAATTATCAGTTTAATTTTGGAGGTTTTATTCAACCTTCTATCAATTATAGCAAGACAAAAGGTGAAAGTTCCGATTATGAATTCAATGCCAAAAGAACGTACTTCATCATCGGCGGAAAAGCAATAAAAGAAAAAGTGAGTTTCTTGATTCAAACGGATTATAGTTTGTCCGACCCGTTATTGGATGCCTGGGTGGCGTACCATCTTTCTGAATCTATCACAATATCGATAGGTCAAAAACAGACTTTTGCAAACAATAGGGAAATGACTTTTAGAGAAGATAAACTTCAGTTTACAGACCGCAGTTTTTTAAGCCAAACCTTAAGCAATACAGGACGTGAGTTTGGTTTATTTATAGAAACAAAATTTGGAAATACATTTGGTATCGCACCAATGCTTGCGATAACCTCAGGCGATGGCAGAAACTCCTTTGGAGCAGACTCAAGAGATACCGATTTAGGAGGCTTAAAAATTGGCGCACGATTGGATATTTATCCTTTGGGCTATTTTACGGAAGGCAACGGGTTGGGCAGTGCAGATTTAGCTCATGAAGAAAAACTAAAAGTGGTTGTTGGTGGAGCGGTAAGCAAAAATAATGGGGTAAGTAACGCCAATGGTGAAGGTCACGGTGATTTTTTACTTTATAACAGTGATGGTAACAACAACCTGCCCGATTATTCCCAAGCGTATATCGATTTTTTATTCAAATATAAAGGCTTTTCATTATTAGGGGAATATGCCAGCGCTGGCGTAAAAGGTTTAAACGAAACCTATACAGACGACGCTGCGACACAAATACTGGCACCTCAACAAATTAGCGAATACTTAGTTCTTGGCGATAGTTATAATTACCAAATTGGTTATGTAACACCAAAAGGATTGAGTTTCGATTTTAGATTTGAAAATGCATCTCCAGAATTTGAATCGAATGTAAATTCTTTATTACCAGATATGAACAGTTACACTTTCGGTATTACAAAATATATGAAAGGCAATAACTTAAAAATGCAAGTGGCACTTACCAGTGTTGATAATGCACAAGGAAGCAATCAAACCATGGGTGAGTTTCTTGTACAAATTGTGTTTTAGTCGTAAACGCTTTTTACTAAAAAATCATTTCACATGAAAAAGAAACTTATCACATTCATAATTTTACTATATATCGCATTTTCGTTCGGACAGAATTTAAGTGCCAATTCCACAGGGTCGTTCATTTATACACCTGCAAGTCCGTTAAACTCACAAACAGTTGCCGTGTTTTATCATATTCCAAACGGCAATATGGCAACGATGCCTATTCTGATGTCGTTTCATGGGACTAATAGAAATGCCAATGATTATAGAGATTATTGGATTTCGATGGCGAATACCAACGGGTTTATGGTATTTGCTCCAGAATTTTCGGATGCTAATTATCCAACAGGCGACAACTACCAACTAGCCAACATTTTTGATGATGGTGATAATCCCAGTTTGGCAACTTTTAATCCCGAAAACGAATGGACCATCTCTATTATCGACCCTTTATTCGAATATATTAAAGCCGATATTTCTGGAACGCAGGAAGTTTATTATGCTTGGGGACATTCTGGCGGTTCTCAATTTTTACATCGCTTTGTTGAATATTTGCCCAATAGCAAATTGGACATTGCGGTATGTTCAAATGCGGGTTGGTACACGGTGCCTGAAGCATCAGTCGATTTTCCTTATGGATTAAACGAAAGTCAATTGCCCAATGCCACTTTAACAGATGCTTTTGCTAAAAAATTATATGTGCATTTAGGGCAAAATGACACCGACCCAGATTCTCCCAACTTGAGACACAACACTGTTGTTGATAATCAACAAGGATTGAATAGACTGGATCGTGGGCGTTATTTTTTTACGACAAGTGAAGCCACGGCATCAAGCATGAGCGTGCCATTTAATTGGGAAAAGAAAGAAGTTCCGGGTGTTGGGCATAACGCACAACAAATGGCCAATGATGCTTTGCAGTATATTTTTGACAACATGTCTTCAGTATTAGTTATAAATGAAGTATTATATGATCCTGCTGGTGACTTATCAGGAGATGCAAATGGTGATGGTACTAGAGATCCATTTGATGATGAATTTATTGAGTTTATTAATAATTCTGCATTACCATTAGACATCTCAGGATATACGGTTTCAGATGATGATGAAGTTAGACATATATTTCCTTCAGGAACCATAATACCTGCTAATGGATTTTTAGTGCTTTTTGGAGGTGGAGCACCAACAGGTAGTTTTGGAGGCGCCATAGTACAAACAGCATCGGAGGGAGCAGGCACATTGAATTTGACAAATTCTGGAGAGGTCATTACGGTTAAAAATACGGGAGGAACTACTGTACAAACATTTGATTACGGTCCCTTTGGTAGTAATATAAACCAATCTATAACAAGAAATCCGGATATAACAGGAAGCTTTGTTGAACATTCTACTGTTGTTGGAGGGCTTCTTTTTTCACCAGGAACATTATCTGATGGAACAACTTTATCAACAGATGAGTTAACTAAAAGTGAACTTTCAATATATCCTAATCCTTCAAATGGTATTTTTTATTTTAATAATAGTAATCTTCAATCCCATGCCGCTGAAATCTATTCTGTTTCTGGACATTTAGTCTCAAAAATCCATTTTTCAAAATTTCATTCTAAACAAGAAGTCAATGTTTCCCAACTTGCTTCGGGTATGTATTTCTTTAAAATAAATGACAAAGTTGTCAAATTTATAAAGGGGAAAAGCTAACCAATTACATAACAACACTTAAAGAGTATCAGGTTTTGAGACCTATCAGGTTTTTGAAACCTGACAGGTATCCTCATACCTTTTAAAATCGCTTTAAACCATAAGTGAATTCCTTATTCATTAATAATATCAAAAATAAAAACCATGAATTTATTCAAATTGAATCCATCAAAAAAGCACCATTATCAAGAATCTGAAACAAATTTGATGAATCACAGCATCAATGAATTAAATCAAGACATTACTGATAACGGAGTTTTGGTAATTAAAACAGGAGAATTCACAGGTAGGTCGCCAAAAGACCGCTTCATTGTAAAAGATGCATTAACAGAGGATAAAGTTTGGTGGGGCAATATTAATATTCCCTTTTCAAATGCGAATTTCCAAACGCTTAAAGAAGATGTTTTCAAGTATCTCAATGATAAAGAACTTTTTATTAGAGATGCCTTTTTAGGAGCTGATAGCAATTACCAAATTCCTTTAAAAACCTATACGGAATATAGCTGGAGTGATTTATTTGCCAGAAATATGTTTATAGAACCCACCCCTTCGGAATTAGAAAGTTTTGAGGCTGAATGGACGGTTTTCAATGCGCCAGGATTTAAAGCAAGTCCAGAAAAACAGGGTACAGCTAATGAAAATTTTGCAGTCATAAATTTTACGGAAAAAATTATTTTAATTGGCGGTACAGGCTATACTGGCGAAATTAAAAAAGGCATGTTCTCTGTTTTTAATTTTATACTTCCTATACAAAAAAATGTACTGCCCATGCATTGTAGTGCCAATATGGGAAACTATGGTGAAACCGCTATCTTTTTTGGGCTAAGTGGTACAGGAAAAACGACATTATCTACCGATGCCAAACGTAAACTTATTGGTGATGACGAACATGGTTGGACACCTGAAAACACAGTTTTTAATTTTGAAGGTGGTTGCTATGCCAAAGTGATTAATCTTTCAGAAGACAAAGAACCCGAAATTTATGGAGCTATAAAAAAGGGGGCGTTATTGGAAAATGTGAGTATTGACAAAAACGGCAAAGTGGATTATACTGATGGTTCTATTACAAAAAACACTCGGGTTAGTTACCCTATTTCTCATATTGAAAACATTCAAATACCATCTATTGGCAAAAATCCAAAATATATTTTCTTTTTAACTGCGGATGCTTTTGGTGTGTTACCTCCTATGTCGCAATTAACACCAGAACAGGCCGCTTATCATTTTATATCGGGTTACACCGCTAAAGTGGCAGGAACTGAAGAGGGCGTGCAAGAGCCAAAACCTGAATTTTCAGCCTGTTTTGGAGCACCTTTTATGCCATTGCATCCATCGGTTTACGCCAATATGTTAAGTGAAAAAATTAAAGAGACAGGAGTTAAAGTATGGCTGATTAATACAGGATGGACAGGAGGTCCTTATGGGATTGGAAAGCGCATGGATTTAAAACACACCCGAGCGATGATTAACGCTATTTTGGACGATTCTTTTGCTGATATCAACCCTAAAGATTACCATACCCATAGTGTCTTTAAAGTAGCCCAACCAAGACATTGCCCAAATGTTCCAGATAGCGTATTAAGCCCAAGACAAACTTGGAATAATGACGAAGGTTATTATAAAAAAGCTTATGAGCTTGCTAATGCGTTTCATGATAATTTTAAAACTTTTGAATCTGAAACAGATCAAACTATCATAAATGCTGGTCCTGTTAAACCTTAATTTGATAGTCCTATCGAAATGTATGTATAAACTAGTGAAACAATACCAAGTAAAACACTAACAAGTAATAGAATTACCGCCCAATTTGGATAAATTTTAGAGTTTTTCAATATGTTTTCTAGCCTACTTTCAAAACGTTCTAATGAGTTGATATGAGCTACTATCTTTTGTTGATGTGTTTCTATAAGAAATTTGTATTCAACCAAATCTATCTTGATTTTTGTGTTTTCTAAGTGGTCATTTATTTTTTCTAACTTTTCTATATCGTTTTTAAAATCGTTGATTTCATTCACTAGTAATACTGTTAATTCTTCCAGTTTTGTCATGATGTTTGCTTTTAATATGAAATTCCTTTTTTTATCGCTTTTTTGATTATGAATTTTGTAATTTTTAAAGCTAAACCCGGTGTCAACTCAACCACCTTTCCTCCTAGATTAACACTTACTTTATTTTCTTTTAATATCCTTGCTCCATGAATACCTGACATTTGTTTTCCAATATTTCCAAGTGACATATTGCGGTGCACTTCACTTCCTTTTAGATTGTGTCCATCAAATTCAAACCGAAAACCCTGTAATTTGTTTTGATTATTAATGGTTGGAATCACCTTAACACCATTGGCTTCCATGGCTTTTAAATAATCATCAAAGCTCTTCGGTTTAAATTGTTTCATGGTCAGATCATGCCTTCTTTTAATTTCAGTTCGTATTTCTTTTAGATTAAATGCCCTTTCAAATTGCACTTGCTTTACGGTGGTCAATCCCATGTGTTCCGCTACTTTTTCTGCTGCTAACTGACTGCGCTTTCCAATAAAGCTGTCGTTGTAAGCCATACCTTTAAAATCGATGCGATTAACATATAAATGAATGTGCTTATGGTCTTTGTCTTGGTGCACAAAAGCAATGGCTTGTCGCTCGCCAAGTTTCATTTCTTTCATAAAACGCACAGTTATTTCCTTTAAATTCTTTGTGTTTAAACGCTTGCCATCTTCTATAGTCGGGCTAATGACAAATGATAAGGTGTTTTTTGTACAATGGTAATTTTGGTCCTGAAGCATTTTGAATTCTTTGGTGATTTCTACAGGAGAATCTCCATGTAGAAATTCCTTTAATACAATTTCTGCATCCTTTTCCTGATTCCATCCGTAAGACATCGAAGCTCTGGTATGTGATATGCTTTTCCCTTTTCCAATCATTATTGAAATTTTTTAAGATGTGCTTTGATTTCATTCGCTAAGTCGTAAACTTCTTGGGTCAGTTTTGGATTTCGTTTCCTATACATGTTACCAATGGACTTAAAATTGTTATGGTATTTAATCAGCATTTTATAAAGTTCGATGTGTTCATCCGTAAAACGTTCTGTGATTTCTTTTTCAAAAAGACTTCGCCTTATGTATTCACTTAAAGTTAATCCGCTCCTTTTTGCTTTAACTTTTAAAAGCTTCTTTTCATAAACCGAACATCGAAACTTAACGAGGTCACCCTTACCCTTAAACACTCCTTTTTTTTCTTTGCGACCAAGGGGAGCAAACGAGAATGTGTCCACAGACACACATCTCGAATTCCTACCCAGAACCATTTTCGTTTCAGTTGAAGTCTGTTCCAAATCCAACTCTACACTATCCGAATCAGTTAGTATATTGGTAGGAATCTTTACAAACTGCTCCTTTTTTTCTATTGATTTAAAATCAATCTTCTTTTCTGTTTTCATGGCATAACATGTCGTTTAAATCTTTATAATTCTCATAGCTCGAACTTTTGTCAATTACGTTTTTATACTTATTCATTATATATTGAGATGCATTTTGTCCGGCAGTATCATTATCCAAATACAGATAAACTAAGGTGTATTTTGAAATGTGTTTTTCAATATCCTTTATAAAACTGATGGAGTTTAAAACGAGAATATCTGAAGTTTTTAATAGATTATCATCTAATGTTGCCAGCGACAACAAATCAAACATGCCTTCCAAAATGATTAATTGTTTGTTTTTATTTTGGATATAGGTATAGCATTTTGGGCTACTACTATTTTTAAAAAACTTATTCCGTAATTCCCAACCGCCTTTGTTATTCTTTAATCCAATTGCGAAAAACTGTTTGTCTTTAAAAACATACCAAATTTCAATACAATATATTTTAGCTATTGAATACGAAATACTTCTGAAATTTAGATATTGTATTAAAGCTGGATGTGTTATTTTTTGAACTTTGACAATTTTGATTCCTGTTTCTTTTTTAATAAAATTTTGCTGCTGTTGAAAAGAAAAAAACAAAATATCACTATTCAAAAACGATAAAGTTTCTTTTATGGAACACTTTAAAATCTTGCATGTCAAATCAATTACGTTTCCTCCAACACCTTCGCCATGATCGTACCATCGATTTTTGGTTTTAGAGACTTTAAAAGAGGCTTGGGTTTCTGACCTGAAAGGACTTAGAAACCAAGCTTCTTTTTCCGTTGTCTTTTTGGGAAAGTGTCCTAATTTTTCTAGCGCCTTCACGATAGAAAAGTTACGGGCAGTTTCACAGTTTATTTTTCTTTTCATAAGCCAATGTGTTTTAAGTGATTTTTTGATGTTTTGATGATTTCACTTGTAAAACACTATAAACATTACGATTTCTTAGTCATCAATTTTTCATCGTTTCATCATTCTTGAATTTTAAAAGCCTTATCCTGTCATCATTATATTTTTTGATGACAAAATGATGAATAAATGATGACGGGTTTAGCTCCAGTAAATACAGCGGTTTCTTCAATCTGTCATCGTATCATCAAAATTTTTAGTTAAAAATGATTTTTGTATGGTAAAATATCGCCCTTTGGCATCCAATAAATTGATATCGCCATCTGTCCAGATTACAAATTTCTGATAGCTATTGGAGTTGTCCTGGTTGCTTAATTTCCAATCTCTTTTCAGCAATCGCCTTAATTGTGTCAAATCTGTTTTTACACGGGTTTTGTTGAGTGCTAACAAGGCATCCATTGGGCATAAATGCACCGCTTCTAAATCAAATTTTTCGATTACGCTCAACAGAATACTTGCTAGCTCCTTTTCTACACGGTTACGATTGTTCTGGACAAGTTTTACTAGTGCCTTAGTTTTTATTTGCTGTGGCGTAAACCACATTCGGGTCAAATGTTTTGACGATAGTTTCCGATGTATTAAATAGTTCATAAAAGCAGGGATTTCTTTAATCAGGTTCTCTAGAAAATGAGTATTCTCCTTCTCTAGAACAGGTACTTTAATGACCCAAAATCTAGTTTCATTAGAATCTATTTTTATAAAGCTATCCTCATTATTACTGCATAGAATAAACTTTCCAAAGAATTCGACTTCCCGTTTATCTTTCCCTTTGGCTTCCAACTTATTGATATTGGTAGTGCTTAAATATTTGATGCGCTCCGTAAGTTCTTCCTTATTGAACAGCACTTCATCAATGCAGATTAAAAGCTTATTTGCCCAATCGGCATTAAACTGACTGCTAAAGCTGTCATTAGTCAAATAGGTCAGGTTGTTGTCAAAGATTTCCTTGAGCCATTTTAAGAAGGTGCTTTTTCCCGTGGAGCGCTCTTTGGATACCAAGCATAAAATAGGTAAGACTTGAATAGGTTTTAGATATAGTAGTTGCAGATAGTCCAGACCCAATTCATAGTGTTTTCCAAAAATGTGTTTTACAAATTCCAGAGATAATGATACATCACCTGCTTTGGGCTGTTTTCCCAAGGGCGAATAAATATTATAAAAACCTAGATAATCTTGTTTGAAGTTTAAATGACTTGGAATACAAGTGAACCCATCGTATTTAGGAATCTTGCTTAAATGATCCTTTCCATGGTCTTGCTTTATGGTTTCCATGTTCCAATGCACCAAGATTTCATTAAAATGGCCGGCTATGGTCGGCGCTTTGACCTGCTTGTAATAGGACGTGCCTACACGTATATAGGGTATCTTTTTCATGAGATTTTTTTAAATTAAAGATTGTCCTATTGCACTTTGCGGCGCATGGTATATGCTAAAGCTTCTGCTTCTATATCGTGTTTTGACTTCCTTTTGTTTTGGAGTAACCATTCAACGAGTTTTGCTTTCTCAAAAAAGAGCATTTTTCCGTTGGGTTTGGAGTGTGGTATTCTTGCCGAAGCCGTTAGTTTATATAGATAGCTTCTTGATATGCCTGTATAATCGCAGGCTTCGTCAAAGGTCAGTACCTCTTTATGGCCTAACAACAGTTTTTCTAAACGATCCAATCGTTCAAGAATTAATAAATTGTCCATTTTTATTGTTTTTAGATTTATAAAATGAACAAAAGCGCTTTTGTTTTCCCTTATGGGATTATGGAAATAAAAGTAAAAAATGTGGCTATTGAAAGAAGAAAAAAAATCAATTAGTTATACACAAGTAATTGATAAACAATAAACTAATTCATATTATATCAGAATTAATGAAATTATCAGAGCATAATTTTGTTTGCCATTTTATGATATCAAATGAGACTATTGAAAATTGAAGATTAATGGTCGTTTTGAGACCTATTTTGAGTTGTTAACAATGGAAACCAATGGTTTATGATAATATTGGCAATCGAAAACGCTAATTTTAAGAATTTTGTTGGCTATAGACTGATGTTATATCGTCTGGGAGAATTGACAATTATTAACTATAGCTACTGGAATTTATAGGTTTTGCCTTTAAATAAGGTCAATTCGTATAAAATAAAAACAAATTTCTTTAAATCCACTTTTGCGTGCAAATCGCGTGCAAATTGAAAAGGCTTCAAAAGATAAAATCCTTTAAAGCCTTGCTATTACCGTGGAGAAGATGGGATTCGAACCCACGACCTCTTGACTGCCAGTCAAGCGCTCTAGCCAACTGAGCTACATCCCCTTTATCTTTATGTACAGTGTTTGCAAGAGTTTACAAACATATTACAACATTTAAGCTATGTTGCATTTCACTGCATAATGATACAAATGTATGCATTTAAGTGCAAAAACCCACCACTAAAACCCACCACCTTTTTGATTTATTATTTTAAATAGTTATGTTTATTTGCTTGTAGGACGTATCTTTAAAAAGTGTTAAAATAAATACCTTGTTGTGTTTATTACACCATTTGTAACAATACTGAAATTATATGACAAAGAAAGGAACGTTATTTATTATTCTATTTTTCTTATTCTCAATTCAATACACAAATTCACAACAGAAACATTTTTTTGAAGGTATTATAACCTATAAAATTGAATCTAACGATAATGGCTACGGTGATACTTTAACTGTATATATTAAAGATGGCTATATCAAAAACCTCTATAACACAAAACACAAAGGAGGAATTAAAGAAGAAATATTACATCCAGATAAAGGAATGATGTATATGAAGTTAGTTGGAGTCGATACACTCTACACTTATAACATCAAAAAAAACGATTCATCAAAATTAATCGAGATTACTAATAAAGAATCTATTGAAGAAAATATTTTAGGTCGTAAATGTAATATGATTGAGTTCAAAACAAAAAATATCATAGATAATAATGATTACATATTTGTTTATAAATACTATTATAGTCCTGATTATTTGAAGTTAAATATAGAGCGGTTCGAGAATTATAATTTTGGTTACGCGTCAACAGTTTATTCTAAAGCGAAGTCTCATTGTTTAAAATATGAAATGACTTCACCAGCCTTTCATCTAAAATATATAGCAATTCATATTCTTCACAAGAAATTAGACTCAAGTCTATTTAATATTGATACTAATACCCCTTTAAAAGAATTTAAGATTTAGTAAATAACATTACCGAAAAGGAAAAAGGCAAAGAATTGAAATGAAATTGAAACCTGTAATATTCAAAATTGCTATTGTTTTTGCAACTATAACAAAAAACTGCATTAAAAAACCCACCACCATACTCCACCACCATCAATATTTAATTATACTACCCCCTGAAAACCCTTGATATATAAGAGATACG
Organism: Algibacter sp. 2305UL17-15; assembly: GCF_040720935.1. Classification (NCBI taxonomy): domain Bacteria; kingdom Pseudomonadati; phylum Bacteroidota; class Flavobacteriia; order Flavobacteriales; family Flavobacteriaceae; genus Algibacter; species Algibacter sp. 2305UL17-15. The sequence goes on along the minus strand of NZ_JBFDAE010000001.1, from coordinate 82,170 downwards.
AGGGTATGAAGAATTTTCCGTTTTTTGCTGCCAGTCAAACGCTCTAGCCAACTGAGCTACATCCCCATTTTATTATTTCATGCCACTTAACACCAATACAGGTATGTTACTGTGAAAATCTTTTTTAAGTATAGTGTTTTTTTCCCATATTTTGGTAAAAAATCCTCTGTTACGTCTTACTACACAAAGCATATCTGGTTTATGGGATTCAAAATGTAATAATACACCTTGAAATGTTGTTGCATTTTCAGTTTTTGTGATGTTGCTTACTATTCCACCTAACTCGTCATTTACATCAAAATCACCTTCATTATGAAATGGCGTTTTTACAAGCAATAAATCTATTGTCGCCTTAAACTTAGTTTTAAAATCCTTTAAAGGTTGTAATGCACTACCTTTTTTAATTATTGCCGATTTTATGGCCATTAGAATATTTGAAGGTGCTGTGAACTTATAACCTTCGGGAACAATCAAAGCAGGCACATCCATCTGCTTCACAATCTTACCGGATGTTTTTCCTAAATAAACTTCGTCTCTCATGGAGTTTGTCCTAGGTTCAATTAAAACTAAATCCACATCTGCTGCCTTACAAGCTAGTTCTAAAATATCAATTAAATCTCCTTTCAGGGTTTTAACAATAACCTCAACATTTTTTGTATTTACTTTTGAAACCAAATCGTTCAAAAACCTCAAACTCTCCTTTTCAATAATATTATCAACCTTAATCATGGTACCTGCCTTTGTATAAACATTATACACCTGCACCACAAAAAGTTTTGCCCCAAACGCTTCGGCAAAATCAACTGCATATTGTAAATGGCTCTCGGCATTCATTGACGATCCAACTGGAACTAAAATATTCTTCATGTCTTAAAAGTTTAAAACTTAAATTTACAATAAATTTGACGCAAAAGTAAAACAATTAAATGATTCGAAAAGGAACGTTGAAAGATATAAACGAAATTATTAATGTAACAAAAGCTTGTGCTGCTGATATGATTTCCCAAAACATTTTTCAATGGAATGAATTTTATCCAAACAAAGCTATCTTTCAAAACGATTTAGAGCGCAACGAATGGTATGTTTTAGAAGTTGAAAATTCAATTATAGGTTGTATAACAATTTCAACATTTATGGATGAAGAGTATGCGCCAATATCTTGGTTAACCCCAAATAAAAATAACATTTACATCCATCGATTAGCAATTCATCCAGATTTTCAGGGAAAGGGACATGCTCAAAATTTGATGCGATTTGCCGAAAATTATGCCAAAGAAAATCAGTTCAGCTCCATTCGTCTGGATACCTTTTCACAAAATAAAAGAAATCAAAAATTTTACGAGCTTCGCGGCTATAAAAAACTCGGGGACATTTATTTCCCTAAGCAAAGTGAGCATCAATTTCATTGTTATGAATTAGTATTGTGAAAACCACTATAAGCCTTAAAAACATCAATAAACTCGCAATTCCAGCATTGATTTCTGGAGTTTCAGAACCTATTCTGTCTATAACAGATACCGCAATTGTGGGCAATATAGACATAAACCCAGTAGAATCTTTGGCAGCAATTGGTATCGTTGGCACATTTTTATCTATGCTTATTTGGGTTTTAGGGCAATCTAGAAGCGCAATTTCAACCATCATATCTCAATACTTAGGCGCGGATAATTTGGAAGCTGTAAAAAACCTTCCAGCCCAAGCTATTTTTATTATTACGTCATTGGGATTATTCATAATAGTAGGCACCTATCCCATAGCAAATCATATTTTTAAGCTTTATAACGCCTCGGATTTAATTTTAGATTATAGCGTTTTGTACTATAAAATTAGAGTCTTTGGCTTTCCGTTAACGTTATTTACTATAGCTGTTTTCGGTACGTTTAGAGGGTTGCAAAACACCTATCACCCCATGATAATTGCCATTATTGGAGCTGTATCAAATATTATTTTAGACTATGTCTTGGTTTATGGCATTTCTGGATATTTAGAGCCCATGAATATTGAAGGTGCAGCATACGCTAGTGTTTTTGCGCAATTTTTAATGGCATTACTTTCAGCATATTATCTGTTAAGCAAAACAAGTATTCCCTTAAAATTAAGCTTTCAATTTAACGATGAAATTTGGAGGTTCTTAACCATGATTTTCAACCTATTTATTAGAACACTTGCCTTAAACATTACACTTTACTTCGCTACTCGTTTTGCTACTGGTTATGGCAAAACCTATATCGCGGCATATACTATTGCCATAAATCTATGGTTTTTGGGTGCTTTTATAATCGATGGTTATGCTGGAGCAGGAAATATTATGTCGGGCAAATTATATGGTTCCAAAAATTATAAAGACCTAATAGAGCTCAATCAAAAACTTATCAAAATTGGGGTTATAGTAGGTGTTCTTTTGGCAATAGTTGGTTTTGCATTATATAAACCCTTAGGCTTTCTCTTTACAAAAGACCCACAAGTTCTAGAAACATTTTATTCGGTATTTTGGATTGTGCTTATCATGCAGCCTATTTGCGCTGTAGCCTTTATTTTTGATGGCGTTTTTAAAGGATTAGGCAAAATGAGTACACTCAGAAACGTACTTTTATTAGCCACGTTCCTTGTATTCATTCCAATATTATATCTTTTAGATTATTACGGATTTAAACTCAATGGAATTTTCTTTGCCCTAACATTTTGGATGGTTGCAAGAGCAATTCCGCTACTTATTAATTTCAGAAAGGAATTTTTACCACTAGCACAAAAAAGTTAACTTTATACCATCATTTTTTTCAATGCTTATGACTTTAACCTCGCTTTTTCAAACTTTAGAAATAGAAGAAAAAATAAAAAATGCTCCTGATAGCGGTTATGAAATAGGCGTGTTTATTGGCTCAATGCTCCCTTTTGTAGCTTTAGTGATTATCGCGTACACGCTTTACAGATATAACAAAAAGAGAAAAAACAACAATTAAACTATGGATATTCTAAACTTTTTAAGTGGTAATGGTCTCTTTTTAATTTTAGCCTTAATCTTAATAATCATCTATTTTGTAAACAGAAAAAAAAGAAGATAGTATCTTTGCCAATCAATACAGAATTAAAGATGAGCAACATACGTATTACCAAACAATTTTCGTTCGAAACAGGTCATGCCCTTTACGGTTATGATGGTAAATGTAAAAATGTCCATGGTCACAGCTACCGTCTCGATGTTACGGTTATCGGGCAACCTATTACCGATACTTCAAACGTAAAATACGGTATGGTCATAGATTTTGGCGATTTAAAAAAAATCGTAAAAGAAGAGATTGTAAACGTATTTGATCACGCGACCGTTTTTAATAAAAACACCCCACACGTAGAACTTGCAAAAGAATTAAAAGACCGCGGACACAATGTATTATTGGTAGATTATCAACCCACAAGCGAAATGATGGTAATCGATTTCTCAAAGAAAATAAAATCACGTTTACCAAAAAACATCAAGTTGCACTCACTAAAATTACAAGAAACCGCCACAAGTTTTGCAGAGTGGTTTGCAAACGATCAATAGAATAATTTGGGCATAGATTAGTTCGTAGTATTCAGTCTGGAGTTGGCAATTGGTTTTTTCAGTTTCCACCATGGACTTCGGTTTTCAAGCTTCTGACCAAAAAAATATTATATTTACGCATGCAAATTCCAAAAGGCAAAAAAATATATTTCGCTTCAGATAATCATTTAGGAGCACCAACAAAAGAAGCCTCTTTGCCGCGCGAAAAGAAATTCGTAGCATGGTTAGACGACATAAAACATGATGCTGCTGCCATTTTCCTTTTAGGCGATTTGTTCGATTTCTGGATGGAATTCAAAACCGTAGTCCCAAAAGGATTTACCAGAACACTTGGTAAACTTGCTGAAATTTCAGATTCCGGGATTCCAATTTATTATTTTGTAGGTAATCACGATCTTTGGATGAATGGTTATTTTGAAGAAGAACTCAACATTCCTGTGTATCATAAACCCAAAGAATTCACATTTAACGATAAAACATTTTTTATTGGCCATGGCGATGGTTTAGGTCCTGGCGACAAAGGCTATAAACGCATGAAAAAGGTGTTTACCAATCCGTTTTGTAAATGGTTGTTCCGTTGGCTTCATCCAGATTTAGGTGTTAGAATGGCGCAGCATCTTTCCGTAAAAAACAAACTCATTTCGGGCGATGATGATGCTAAGTTTCTTGGCGAAGACAATGAATGGCTCGTACAATATTGCAAACGTAAGCTAGAAGACAAACACCGCGATTATTTTGTGTTTGGTCACAGACATTTACCACTTAATATAGACCTCAGCGAAAACTCAAAATACATCAATCTTGGCGATTGGATTCAATATTTTACCTATGGTGTTTTTGATGGGGAAACCATGGCATTAAAGGAGTACTAATTTTTTAAAACAAACCTCCCTCTCTTATACTTAAATACCACTCGTTTTTTAGAGTATTTCTTTAAAAGTTCAATTTCATTCACTTTTTTACTATTTCCAAATGCACTATAACTTATTTCAAAAACTAAATCTCCATTATTTTCAGGTTTTATAAGTTGCTGAACTTTTGATTCATCATACAATTCAGTATAATCAAGTAGTTTATAACCATCCTTGGTAAATTGTGTAACATTTAAAACATCTTCAATTAAAACTTTTGGAAGAATTCTACCTGTAGAAACCTTAATTATTTTATCTTTTTTCAATTTATAAAAATGAATCTTATCGTAGTTAAGGTTTATTTTAAGGTTAAAAAAAGAACGTTTGTTTTTATCAACTAAAACAAGTTTACCCTTACCTCTATAGTTCCAAAAAGCAGTAGTCTGAGTATCAATCTTTTCTTTTAATGATAAAATTTTAATGTTGACAGATTGAGAAGAATATTTTTTGGATTGAATAATACAACTCGCATTTGGAATGGTAAATTCACCAAGCTTAAGTGGTCTCAATTTATATGTATATGTTTGCTGATATGATCTTTTCCCTTTAATAGTAGAAAAACTTGCTGAAAGACTAGGTCCAGAAACTACTTTGAAGTTCTTAAAATTTGGGCCTTCAAAATCTTCAGTTTTTTTATTTATTACATAATCCAGACTAAACTCATCGTCAATAGCAATAATCTCTTGTTTTACTATAGTTTTAAAACTGACTTGAGCAATTACTTTATTTATTAGTAACAATAGTAATGTTAGAGCTAATATTTTTGTATTCATCCTTTATAATTTAAAAAACTAATATCGCTTAAACTAATGATTTTATAGCAAGGATAGATTCAAAACTATAATTTATGATATAAATTTTATCCTTCCTATTAAAGCGATATATCAATTTTTAATCCTCTTTTTCATTAGCTTCCATATCCTCCGTTAAGTCTAAATCTCTAAGCACAGGATTTTTAATACCAATGGCGAAAACAGTAATTAAAGTCATGGTGCCTCCAAAAACTACAGCAGCAACAGGGCCAATTAATTTAGCAGCTAAACCACTTTCAAAAGCGCCTAATTCATTTGAAGAGCCAACAAACATAGAGTTTACAGAGGATACGCGTCCACGCATATCATCAGGTGTTTTTAACTGTAAAATGGTTTGACGGATAATCATGGAAATACCATCGGCAGCACCACTTATAAACAGCATTAATACACTTACCCAAAAGATATTTGATAACCCAAAACCAATAATGCTCACACCAAAAATGAATACCGCTATTAACAGCTTTTTACCTGTATTCTTACTTATTGGAATATACGTAGTTGCAAACATAGTAACGATACTTCCTAGAGAAATCGAGGCATTTAAAACACCAAAACCTTGGCTACCAACTTCTAAAATATCTTGTGCAAAAATGGCTAGAATCGCTACAGTTCCTCCAAACAAAACAGCAATCATATCTAGCGTTAACGCACCTAAAATAGCCTTATTTTGAAATACAAAACGAACTCCAACTTTTAAACTTTCTTTTACAGGTTCTCCTATTTTTTTGTTTAAAATAGGTTTCTTTTTAATTAGAAAAACCAAACAGAATGAGATCAATACTAAAATAAAAACCATACAAAGCGTATAATCAACACCTATCCAACTTATTGAAAATCCGCCAAAAAGCGCACCTAAAACAGCTGCGGTTTTCCAAGTACTAGTGCTCCAAGTAGCAGCATTGGGGTATATTTTTTTTGGTACAATCAATGCCACCAATGAAAATATAATGGGGCCAAAAAAAGAGCGTAGAAACCCTCCAAAAAACACCAATGCATAAATACTGTATAAAATAGCTTTGGTGGACCAATGCCCAACAACTTCTTCCCAAGTCAATAAAAACAACCCTAAACTAATTAAGGAAAAAGCTGCAATACATAGTGCAAATAAATTTCGTTTTTCCTTTTGGTCCACTATATGACCGGCAAACAATGCCATGGTAAAGGCAGGAATAATTTCCATTAACCCTATAATCCCTAGTGATAATGGATCTTTGGTCATACTATACACCTGCCACTCAATGACAATAAATTGCATAGACCAACCAAACACCAAAAACAAACGCAGCAATAAAAAAATATTGAATTCTTTAATGCGAAGTGCTGCGTAAGGATCGTTTTTTGCCATGTTTCATATTCCTGCGATGGCAGGAATCTTTTTGTTTAAACCCACAAGCTTTTTTTTTGAATCTCGCAGGATATAGTTGAAGGTAATTTTAGATGTCGCCTCAAATTTAAAATAATAATATTCCTTATTTTAGTTTTATGTTAAAAACTAAAATAAGGACGTTTGTGATTTTAGGTTTTTGATTAAATCTAAAATAGCAGCCCATTCAATTCTCTATTTTTCTAAAAATTAAAAAGAACTCAAATAATCAAGAAGAGTTAAAATTATCTAATATCCCTCAACTTCAATTGAAGCGAGACATTACCTTTCCATTCGTTTTCATCAATAGAATAGACCGCACTAAATGGTTTTTTGTCAGAAATAAATTCATATTTATCTCCCATTCCAAATCCGATACTCACAATAGGATTTGCATCTGGCTGACTAGCGATTAATCTTAAATGTGTTTTATCGCCTCCTACACGTTTTCCATAACCAGTATCCCTTAAACCTTCAGTTAAAAAAACAGGTGTCATATTACTAGGGCCATAAGGGGCAAACTGTTTTAAAATTCTATAAAATTTTGGTGTGATATCTTTTAAATCTATTTGCGCATCAATTTTAATCTCAGGAATTAATAAGTTTCTATCAATTGTTTTAGAAACTTCATCTTCAAAAGCTTGTTTAAAAGCTTCGTAATTTTCTTCTTTTAGTGTTAAGCCCGCTGCGTATTTATGGCCGCCAAATTGTTCTATATGTTCGCTACAAGCTTCTAAAGCATTATACACGTCAAAATCTCTTACTGAACGGGCAGAAGCTGCTAGTTTTTCTCCACTTTTGGTAAACACCAAGGTAGGGCGGTAGTAAGTTTCGGTTAATCGAGATGCTACAATACCAATAACGCCCTTATGCCATTCTTCGTGGTAAACAACGGTTGTCAATCGCTCCTGTTCATTATTTTCTTCAATTTGTTGTAATGCCGCTACCGTTATTTCCTTATCAATTTCGCGCCGTTCTAAATTATATGAATCGATGTCTGACGCATGTTTTTTTGCCAATTCATGATCTTCATCGGATAATAAGGCTACTGCAAAATTCCCATGTTTCATACGTCCAGCAGCATTAATTCTTGGGGCTACGATAAAAACGACATCGGTAATGGTTAATTCTGTTTTTTCAACTTGATCTAAAATTGCTTTTATGCCAGGTCTTGGAAACGTATTAATAACCTTCAAACCAAAATGGGCCAAAACCCTATTTTCGCCATTTATAGGTACTATATCTGCACCTATTGCTGTGGCTACTAAATCTAAATAATCTGTTAAATCTTCTGCTGTTTGTCCATCTTTTTGGGCTAGTGCCTGAACCAGTTTAAAGCCCACGCCGCAGCCACATAATTCTTTATAAGGATAATTGCAATCGTCTCGTTTTGGATCTAAAACAGCGGCAGCATCTGGGATTTTATCTGCTGGTCTATGGTGGTCACAAATAATAAAATCTATGCCTAATTTTTTTGCATAAGCTACTTTTTCAACCGACTTAATCCCACAGTCTAAAGCAATTATCAATGAAAATTCGTTCTCTAAAGCAAAATTTATCCCTTTGTAAGATATGCCATAACCTTCATCATATCTATTAGGTATATAAGTATAAACTAATTCGTGTTTCGTCCTTAAATACGTTGCCATTAGAGCTACTGAGGTCGTACCATCAACATCATAATCACCATACACCAAAATACTCTCTTTATTGGCAATTGCCTTTTCAATACGGGCTACTGCCTTATCCATATCTTTCATGAGATAAGGGTCGTGTAAATGACTTAAACTGGGCCTGAAAAATGCTTTAGCTTCCTCGTAGGTTTCAACGTTGCGTTGCACCAATAGTGTTGCAATTGCTTCATCTACCTGCAATACATCTTGAAGGTGTTCTACCTTACTTTCGTCTGGTTTTGGTTTTAAGGTCCAACGCATACTTAATTTTCTACTGAACGGGAAAGAAATCTACTTTAGTATTGTGAAAATGAGTTTTTATATCTAATTCAGAAAACTGACGGAACATTTCCATAACGCCACAGTATTTGTCAACAGATAGATCTACTGCTCTTTGTAATTTTTTTTCATTTAAATCATCGCCATAAAAATGAAAATGCATTGCAACTTTATCGTAATGCTTTGGATGTTCCTCAGTTAAATTTGCTTCAATTTCAATCTTAAAATCGGCTACATTTAGCTTCATTTTTTTAATCAATGCCGCTACATCCAATCCAGAACACCCTGCCAAACCAGACAGCATTAATGCTTTAGGACGGTAGCCTTCGCCTTTTCCTCCATTGTCTTCTCCTGCATCTATAAACAAATTGTGTCCTGACGGATTTGTGCTTTCAAACCGCATATCTCCTAACCATTTTGTGGTAACCTTAACTGCCATTTTCTGAATTATTTTTTGTTAACTTGTGAGTAGCAAAAATACTACTTAAAAAATAAAAATATGCCTTTAGTAACACCATTATCTGCCAACCATGATTTAGAAACCAAAGAACTTGCAGAATTTTTTAATGAAACTCTGGGCTTTTGCCCAAATTCAGTCTTAACCATGCAACGTCGCCCAGCAATTAGTAAAGCTTTTATTAATTTGAATAAAGCTGTTATGGCAAATGAGGGTAGGGTTACTTCTGCCTTAAAACGAATGATTGCTTGGGTGTCTAGTAACGCAACAGGGTGTCGTTATTGTCAAGCACATGCTATTCGAGCTGCGGAACGTTATGGCGCAGAACAAGAGCAGTTAGACAATATTTGGGCGTATAGAACACATCCTGCTTTTAGTGAAGCCGAACGTGCGGCTTTAGATTTTTCGTTACTTGCAAGTCAAGTACCAAATGCTGTAGATGAAACTATTAAAAAACGCTTATACAAATATTGGAATGAAGGAGAAATTGTTGAAATACTCGGGGTAATTTCTCTTTTTGGGTATTTGAATAGATGGAATGATTCTATGGGAACGCCTATTGAAGACGGTGCGGTTGAAAGTGGGAAGCAGTATTTAGGGAAACATGGTTGGGAAAAAGGGAAGCATATTTAGGTTTTTGAATTACGATTGCCGATTTTAGATTAATTATAAAATGAAACTATGGATATAAATTGCCCAAATTGTAAAGAAGAAGTCTCGCAAGTAGAAATAGATTGCGAAAATTGTGGTTTCCCATTATCTGGAACCGATAAGGAAAAATCTATTTTTATTGGCAGACAAATCTCTAACAAGGCAAAAATTGGGGACGCAAAAGAATCTCAAGCTAAAGCCAAAAAAATTCTTTATGTAATTGGTGCACTTCAATTAGCTAATGCCTTTCTTGTTTACGGACAAACCAAAAGTTTTGATGATGCTATTTTCTATTTCGTTTTAGCTGTTCTGTTTGGGGTATTTGCTTATTTATCTCCTAAAAAACCAATACTATTTCTATCGCTTGCCTTGGCACTTTTGTTAGGATACTATGCCTTTCTTTATTTCATTGATCCAGAACTTATATTCAGAGGTATTTTATGGAAAATAGTATTTGTCTCTTTTTTAGTTTATGGTATTTGGAATGCTAATGAAGAACGGGAACTGAAGAAAAAGCATAGTTTTTTGAATAAGGATTAAGTTGTATTATTAGAATTCTAAAGCATTTTACTTTTTGATTTATAAAATTGAAACCTTTCCAGAAATGGGGAGGTTTTTTGTTTGAATACCCAGCAATCCTCTTTTTTTTTATTTAGACTAAATATAAACAACAAATTGTAAATTTACATTGAAAGTAGTTTTCATGTCTTAAACCATTTTGAAAGACTGATTTACTTTAGCATTAATAGAATTATCTTGAAATATATACAGGACACACGTGTGATTTTAGCTGCTTTGGTTTTGGTTATCGTAATCATCAAAGAAGTTGGGAAATCAATAAGAATTAATCAATTAAAGAACATTGAAAAAACGAGAATAGAATCAATGGGGCAATATGAAAAGAATTCGAAAGATGGATATTTAAAAGTCTTTGAGACAAACAAAAAAATTGAAGAATAAAATTAATTAAATGAGATTGTTTACTCTCTTCCTTAAAACAGGCAAAACCTCAACCTCAAACCAAGGATTCTTAGTCAGCCAAAATCTATTCCGAGGCGAAGGATGTGGTAACGGTAAATATTTAGGCAAGTACTCTTGAAAATTATCTACAGTTTCAGTCAACGTTTTTTTTGCTGATTTTCCCAAATAATACTTTTGGGCATACATACCAATTAAAATAATAAGCTCGACATTTTTAAGTTTATCAAATAATGGTTTGTGCCATTGTGGAGCACATTCTGGTCTTGGTGGTAAATCGCCTGTTTTTCCTTTTCCAGGGTAGCAGAAACCCATAGGGATTATGGCAAACTTCTTTTCGTCATAAAATTCTTTATCTGTAACATTCAACCATTTTCGTAATTGTCTGCCGCTTGCATCATCCCAAGGAATACCTGATGCATGCACTTTAGTTCCCGGTGCTTGACCAATAATTACAATTTTAGAATCTGGATGCGCAGAAACCACAGGTCTTGGGCCTAATGGCAAATGGGCTTTACAGATGGTGCATTTTTTTATCTCTTGGAGTAATTTCTGCATGAAATCTCAAATTTTTGTCATTCTGAACTTGTTTCAGAATCTAATACTTTTTTAAAGGGTTCTTTTCAAAACTCAAACCCTCAAAACCAGTTTTCATAAAGTTTCTTATGTTTTGATGCCCCTCTCCATTTGGGTCTTCTAGGACATCCTCAAAATAAAATTGACCGAAACATGCTAAAGTTTCATCTTTAGAAAACCCTTGTAATTTTGCAAAAGCAAATAATTTACAAGATCCTGAGTTTTGTCCTTCGGCATTTTCTAAAGTTCCGTTTTTAAAAGCTGTAGGCTTAAACTCGTAGGTTTGGTCTATAACAGCCATGGTATCGGAAAAGGCTATGGATTTTGTTGTGTTTTTTAGTTTATTTATAAATGTTTCTAACTTCATTTTTGGTGAAATTTTAGTTTCAATTAACTTGTTTTTTTCGGTTCTATTAGTATAAAAATCCAAATAAATACAACGGAATTACGTTAAGTGCGCCAACTTCCATATCATCCCTAACCACAAAACTGTTTTTAACGCCTTGAATTTGTTTTGATGTTTTTCCTTTCCCTCCAATTTCAAACGTATAGGTTCTGTCAATTAAAAAATCTCCTTTTTCAGCAAGATGAATCTCATGTAAATGCTTCATTTGGTTTGCAAAAAAAGTTTCCCTTAAAGTCCCTATTTCTGTATTTTGCTTTCCTAAAGCATACACTAAATTTGGGTTGTTAAGATATAGTTTTTCTGGTTTTGTTAACGCTCCAACTCCTTTTGTTGGTTTATATAATTCCATGACCAAATCGGCTCTATTCAATATTTTTATGGCGTTTAGTAAAAACCCCCTAGACATACCTAATCGTTCGCTCAACTTGGAAATATTTGGTGTAAAAGGAGCACTTTGCGCAATAGCGACCAATAGTTTTTTTATTTTTCGGCTATCTTCATAAACCATGTTTTCCACGGCATGCAAATCTACTTCTAAAATTAAGTTAATAGTTTGTACCAATTTTTGAATATAGTTGGTTTTGTTTTCTAAAAAATAAGGGTACGCACCGTAATTTAAATAGTTTTCAAAATCTTTTATGGGACTTCCTAATGTTGCTGTTGCTTCTCTGGCAATTTCTTTATGATTTTCCAATAACTCCTTTAAATTTAACTTTGGAAGTGTTAAACCTCTGTCAAAAAAAATAAATTCCCTAAATGATAATTCTTTTAAGTGATAGGTAATGGCGCGTCGGCTTAAATCTGATTCTCCTTTATATATTTCCAATATAGATGATGAGGTAAAAACAATTTTTAAAGCAGGAAATTGGTCATAAATTAACTTTAGCTCTCTGGACCATCGTGGATATTTATGAACTTCGTCTAAAAACAAATGGGTTCCACCTTTTAAAACAAAAGCTTTTGCTAATGAAACCAAGGTGTTTTCTAAAAAGAAAAGATTATCTAAGGTCGCGTATAAAGGTATTGCGTCTTTTGATAATTTAAACTTAATTTGTTGAAGCAACAAGGTGGTTTTGCCTGAACCTCTTGCTCCTTTAATACCAATGAGTCTTTCAGTCCAATCTATTTCATTTAATAAATAACGTTCTTTATTAGAAAGCCTTGATAGAAGTTGCTCTTGAAAATCGAATAAATCATCCATATTTGTTCTTTATGAAAAACAAATGTACTCAAAATTGTTTTTATGTAAGAACAATTTATTATAATTATTGTTTTTAAGCAGAAACAATTAATACTATTTATTCCCACCAACCACAACAACAATTTCTCCTTTAGGTGGTTTATTTGTGTAGTGTTCCAATACTTCTTTTGCAGTACCTCTAATGGTTTCTTCGAATAACTTGGTCAATTCACGCGAAACGGAAACTGGTCTATCTTCTCCAAAATACTCGCAAAAATGCCCTAAGGTTTTTATTAATTTATGTGGACTTTCATAAAAAATGATGGTTCTAGTTTCTTCGGCTAACAATAATAATCGGGTTTGACGTCCTTTTTTAACGGGCAAAAAACCTTCAAACACAAACTTATCGTTTGGCAGGCCTGAATTTACAAGTGCTGGCACAAATGCGGTTGCTCCGGGTAAACAATCTACTTCAATATTATTTTCTATACAGGCACGAGACAATAAGAACCCAGGGTCTGAAATGGCTGGCGTTCCTGCATCGCTAATCAATGCAACAGAAGTTCCACTTTTTATTTTTTGAACGATATTTTCAACCGTTTTATGCTCATTGTGCATATGATGTGATTGCATGTGGGTTGAAATCTCAAAATGTTTTAGGAGTTTTCCCGAAGTTCTGGTGTCTTCAGCTAAAATTAAATCAACGTCTTTAAGAACTTCAATAGCTCTAAATGTGATGTCCTTTAAATTTCCTATTGGGGTGGGAACTAGGTAAAGTTTACTCATGTTTTAGTTGCTCAAAGCGGTTATTTGTTTTGGCATGTAGATTCCCGCCTTACTGAAACTCCCGAAACTTCGGGACAGCACAGGTCGCGGGAATGACAGATTTAATTAATTAAACTTAGCCTCTATAATTTGTATCAAACGCTCCTCAAATTCTTCTTTGCCTTCCCAGTTATTATAGTCTGGTTTCACAATAGTTTCAAGAAAATGTGTAGCATCTTCAAAAGAAGATATTGTGTTTAATTGCGAAATAACGCGATCATAACCTGAGGTATTCCCATCAAATAGGTGTTTGATAAAAGCTATTTTATCATTGAGCCCAATGTTTAATCCGCCTCTTTTTACTTTATCGTTAAGCGACTTTTTTTCTTGTCCGTTTTGATGCTGCACCTTAGAAACAGGTTCAAAAACGGGCATGTCCTTAAAACCCGAAGTCAATTCTTCCAAATCGTTTTTAGGGTATTTTTCCTTTGGAACAATAGATGCTATAAACTCATCAATATCTTCCTCCGGCATAAACTCCACCATGTCCCTAATCTTGTTCATAACAGGTTCAGATATTTCTTCATTTTCAGACTCGTCCAAATTGATGTAGATTTTATCTTCAACTTCAATATTATCGCTTATGTTATTGTTGAATGAAGTATCTAACATGCCGAAAAACGAAGAATTATTTCCAATGGTAGGAATATCATCCTCAAAATTTTCGTGGGCAAATTTCAAAACAGAAAGTTTTTCATAAAGTGCCCGTGCTTCTTCGTGCATTTTAAGTACATCTTCACGTCCTTTTAATTTAAGAATTCTGTGTGCGATACTTACCAACTCAGATTCTAACTTCTTCTTCATCTTAATACAATTTAAAAATTAATGCGCTCTAGGTTTTTGATTTTTAATAAATTTACGCCACCTTTATACGGAACGAACTTTGACTTTGTTTTAGTGTTAAAATTACGAAATGTTTCTCGAAAATACAGTAAATCATAAAGAACAATTTGGCTGGATAGAAGTAATCTGCGGTTCCATGTTCTCAGGAAAAACGGAAGAATTAATCCGAAGGCTTAGGCGCGCACAATTTGCGCGACAAAAAGTTGAAATTTTTAAACCTGCGGTAGATGTTAGGTATGATGAGGACAAGGTGGTGTCTCACGATGCTAACGAAATCCGTTCTACACCTGTTCCAGCAGCGGCAAACATTCCTATTTTAGCCGATGGTTGTGATGTGGTTGGTATTGATGAAGCCCAATTTTTTGATGATGAAATTGTTCGGGTTTGTAACGATTTGGCCAATAAAGGGGTTCGGGTAATTGTTGCTGGTTTAGACATGGATTTTAAAGGCAACCCTTTTGGACCCATGCCAAATTTAATGGCAACTGCGGAATATGTAACAAAAGTACACGCGGTCTGCACCCGAACAGGAAATTTAGCGCAATACAGTTTTAGAAAAGCCGAAGGCGATAACATTGTACTTTTAGGCGAAGTTGATGAATACGAACCCTTAAGTAGAGCGGCATATTACAAGGCTAGAATGCGAGAGAAGATTAAAACGATGAAGGTGAAAGATGCCGAAGTTATTTCCTCTAAACAAAAAGACTCCAATGCCTAAAGCGCAAGAAACCCTACTTGAAATAGATTTAAAAGCGCTTAAACAAAATTTTGAGCACCTAAAATCCAAACTACAAAAAAGCACAAAATTTTTAGCTGTAGTTAAAGCTTTCGCCTATGGTAGCGATGCTGAGGAAATTGCCAAATATCTCGAAAATCTAAAAGTGGATTATTTTGCAGTAGCCTATGCTAATGAAGGTGTTGCGCTGCGAAAAGCTGGGGTCACAACTCCTATTTTAGTATTACATGCTTTAGCTGTAAATTTTGATTTAATTATTGAAAATTGCTTAGAACCGAATTTGTATAATGCGAAAATTTTAAATGAGTTTATTGCTTTTGCTTCCGCAGAAAATCAAACTGATTATCCTGTGCATATCAAATTTAACACAGGATTAAATCGTTTAGGATTTAGTAATAATGATGTGGATTCTGTTATTTCAAAAGTAAAAGAAACAAATGCTATTAGAGTGACATCTCTATTTTCCCACCTAGCTGCAAGCGAAGATTTACATGAAAAGGAATTCACGCTAAATCAAATAAATAGCTTTAAAAAAATAGCTGATAATTGCACAAAATTATTAGGCTATAAACCGATGTTGCACATGTGTAACACCTCAGGTATTTTAAATTATCCTGAAGCACATTTTGATATGGTGCGCTCTGGAATTGGTCTATATGGTTTTGGGAATTCTGAAAAAGAAAGTGCAAACCTAAAACCTATTGCGAGTTTAAAGACCGTTATTTCTCAAATTCATACTATTGAAAAAGGTGAAAGCGTGGGTTATAACCGTGCTTATACATCGAATAAATTTTTAAAAACCGCGACTCTCCCTATTGGTCATGCCGACGGTATTGGTCGTATTTACGGCAACGGAAAAGGTTTTGTGACCATTCATGGTAAAAAAGCCCCAATAGTAGGTAATGTGTGTATGGATATGATTATGGTAAATATCACGGATATTGACTGTAAGGAAGGCGATGAAGTTATAGTTTTTGATGCAAACTTAAATTCTGCAGAAACACTAGCCGAATCTGCAAACACTATTTCATATGAGTTGATTACTTCAATATCTCAACGCGTTAAGCGTATTTTTATTTAATTGTGACATTTAACAAGTGTTAATACCTTCACTTTTTTGATTATTTTTGCAGCTCACTAACTAGAAATTTATAAAAAATGTTAAAAGAATTCAAAGAGTTTGCAATGAAGGGGAACCTTGTGGACATTGCAGTTGGTTTTGTAATGGGTGCTGCTTTTAAAGAAGTGGTAACATCATTTACGGGGGGAATAGTTTCTCCTTTAATTGGTTTAATTTTCGATGCAGATTTCAAAAACATGAAATACGTTATTAAAGAAGGTATAGCAAACGCTGAGGGTGTTGTAGAGGGAGATATCTCAATACTTTGGGGCGCGTTTTTAACCAATGTTATTGACTTTATTATCGTTGCTTTTGTAATGTTCTTAGTAGTAAAAGCTGTGAACAACATGAAGAAGAAAGAAGAGCCAGCTCCAGAAGCACCAGCAGGACCTACTCAAGAAGAATTACTTGCAGATATTAGAGATTTACTTAAAAAATAACAAAGTGTTAATTAAATAACAAGCTGTTATTTCTTGTTAAAAAGCTCTCGTTTTCTAAAAATGAGGGCTTTTTTTAGATTTATAATTAGAATTAATACTTAGTTTTGTTCACGCAATTTATTAAAACAAATAAACAGATGAAAGTAGCTGTAGTTGGTGCCACTGGAATGGTTGGCGAAGTGATGTTAAAAGTTCTTGCAGAACGTAATTTTCCAATATCGGAATTAATTCCTGTAGCGTCAGAACGTTCAGTAGGAAAAATAATCACCTATAAGGGAACAGATTATAAAGTTGTAGGTTTAGAAACTGCTGTGTCGATGAAACCAGATATTGCTCTGTTTTCTGCAGGTGGCGGCACATCTTTAGATTGGGCACCTAAATTTGCCGAAGCTGGCACTACCGTTGTAGATAACTCTTCTGCTTGGAGAATGGATCCTACTAAAAAATTAGTGGTTCCAGAAATTAATGCGAACGAACTCACTAAAGAAGATAAAATTATTGCCAATCCTAATTGTTCTACCATTCAATTGGTTATGGCTTTGAACCCGCTTCATAAAAAATATAAAATGAAACGTGTTGTAGTTTCAACATATCAATCTGTTTCTGGTACTGGTGTTAAAGCTGTACGTCAATTAGAAAACGAAATTGCCGGTATTGAAGGCGAAATGGCTTATCCATATCCTATCGGAAGAAATGCATTGCCACATTGTGATGTTTTTGAAGAGAACGGCTATACCAAAGAGGAAATGAAATTGGCGAGAGAACCTCAAAAAATAATGAACGATCGTACATTTTCCATATCGGCAACTGCGGTAAGGATTCCAACATCCGGTGGGCATTCAGAATCTGTAAATGTTGAGTTTGAAAATGATTTTGATTTGGCAGATGTTCGCAAATTATTACATGAAACTCCTGGTGTGATTGTACAAGATAATACAGATACCAACACCTACCCAATGCCTATTTTTGCACATGAAAAGGATGAGGTTTTTGTGGGGAGAATTCGTCGTGATGAAACACAACCAAACACTTTAAACATGTGGATTGTTGCTGATAATTTACGTAAAGGTGCAGCAACAAACACCATACAAATTGCAGAATATTTAATCGAGAATAAGTTAGTGTAGCTCACAAATCTTAAGATTATGTTATAAAGCTCCTGTATTGATTTATACAGGAGTTTTTTTATTTATTTTTGATAGGTTTAAAATTTATCAATCATGAAGAAACTAATATTGTATACAATTTCAATTGTATTTTTAGTAGCTTGTAAAGAAGAACCAAAAAGAAATACAATTCTTGTGAATTATCCCAATACGAAAACTGTTGACACTATAGATACCTATTTTGGTGTAGATGTAAAAGACCCTTACCGATGGCTTGAAGATGATAGAAGTGAAGCAACAGAAGCATGGGTAAAATCGCAAAACAAAACTACATTTGACTATTTAGACAAGATCCCGTTTAGAGACTATTTAAAAGAACGCTTATCTCAACTTTGGAATTACGAAAAACTGAGCGCGCCTTTTATAGAAGGCGATTACACCTATTTTTATAAAAACGACGGATTGCAAAATCAATATGTAGTTTATCGTCATAAAACTGGGGAAGACCCAAAAACAGCAGCTATCTTTTTAGACCCAAATACATTTTCTGATGATGGTACGGTTTCTTTAGGAGCTTTAAGTTTTTCTAAAAACGGAAAAGTTTTAGCATATTCTATTTCTGAAGGTGGAAGCGACTGGAGAAAGATTTTAGTAATGAATACTGAAACCAAAAAAATTGTTGAAGACACATTAATTGATGTGAAATTCACCAACATTTCATGGTATAAAAATGAAGGTTTTTATTATTCAAGCTATGATAAGCCAAAGGGTAGTGAGCTTTCTGCAAAAACAGATCAGCACAAGTTATATTATCATAAATTAGGGACTCCGCAAAAACAGGATGAATTAATATTTGGGGGCACACCTGAAGAAAAGCACCGCTATATTTATAGTTCTGTAACTGAAGATAATCGCTATTTGCTGATTTCTCCGAGAATTTCGACATCTGGCAATAAGCTGTATATCAAAGATGTATCAAAACCAAATAGCAAACTTGTTACTATTCTCGACCATACCAATAGCGATACGTATCTTATTGATAATGTTGGTAGCACATTATTTTTGGTAACAGACTTAAATGCGCCAAATAAAAAAATAGTTTCTGTAGATGCGTCAGATCCAACTCCTGAAAATTGGGTAGATGTTATTTCGGAAACGGAACATGTTTTAAGTCCCGCAAAAAGTGGTGGTTATTTCATTACTGAATATATGGTTGATGCTATTTCTAAAGTATTTCAATATGATTATAGTGGTAAACTCATTAGAGAAATTGAATTGCCAGGTGTTGGTCATGCTAATGGTTTTGGAACTAAAAAAGAAGAAAAAACAGACTATTTCTCTTTTACAAATTACAACACACCTGCTAGTATTTATAAACTAGATATAGAAACTGGAACAACAGAATTGTATTGGAAACCCTCTATTGCTTTTAATAGTGACGATTACGCAAGCACTCAAGTATTTTACACTTCAAAAGATGGTACTAAAGTCCCGATGATAATTACATATAAAAAAGGACTGGAATTAAACGGTAAAAACCCAACAATTCTTTACGGTTATGGCGGTTTTAATATAAGTTTAAATCCATCGTTCAGTATTACGAATGCTGTTTGGATGGAACAAGGCGGTATTTTGGCAGTACCCAATTTACGTGGTGGTGGCGAATATGGTAAAAAATGGCATATCGCAGGTACAAAATTACAGAAGCAAAATGTGTTTGACGATTTTATTGCCGCAGGCGAATATTTGATAAAAAACAACTATACCTCTTCAGATTATTTGGCGTTGCGTGGTGGTTCTAATGGTGGCTTATTGGTTGGCGCTGTTATGACACAACGCCCAGATTTGGCGAAAGTAGCATTGCCCGCTGTTGGTGTTTTAGATATGCTCCGTTATCATACGTTTACCGCTGGAGCAGGTTGGGCTTACGATTATGGTACTGCAGAAGACAACAAAGAAATGTTTGAATACTTAAAAGGCTATTCGCCAGTCCACAATGTAAAAGAAGGTGTGCAATATCCAGCAACATTAATTACTACTGGAGATCATGACGATCGTGTTGTTCCTGCGCATAGTTTTAAGTTTGCTGCAGAATTACAGAGCAAACAAACTGGAGATAACCCTACATTAATTAGGATTGAAACGGATGCAGGTCATGGCGCAGGAACTCCTGTAAGTAAAACCATAGAACAATATGCTGATATTTTTGGGTTCACACTTTATAATATGGGTTTTGAAACACTCCCCAGCAGATTGAATGACAAAAAAGATTAAGTCAATATTTAAATGATAACCTCTAAAATACCTGTCAGGTCTAAACAATATATATGCTCAACGTCAAAAACCTTACTTTTTCTTATAACAAAACACCTATTTTAAAAACTATTTCTTTTAAAGCAAAAAAAGGCGAAAACATTGCTGTTATAGGCGAAAGTGGTTCGGGGAAAAGCACTTTATTAAAAGTACTTTACGGAGAATATGATCTCGATGAAGGCCAAGTGTTTTGGAAAGACAAAGAAATCTTAGGACCTAAATTCAACTTGGTTGTTGGCTACGATTTTATGAAATATGTAGCTCAAGAATTCGATTTAATGCCTTTTACTTCAGTAGCGCAAAATATCGGGAAATTTTTATCTAACTTTTTTCCAGAGGAAAAACAAAAACGCACAGCAGAACTAATAAAAGTTGTTGAACTTGAAGCTTTTGCTAATACTAAAGTTAAAACATTGAGTGGCGGACAAAAACAACGGGTTGCACTAGCTCAGGCTTTGGCGAAACAGCCAGAAATTATTTTGTTAGACGAACCTTTTAGTCATATAGATAATTTCAAAAAGCAAAGTTTAAGACGCAATGTTTTTAAATATCTGAAAGAAAAAAACATCACCTGTATTATGGCGACGCATGATAAAGAAGATGTTCTTGGATTTTCTGACAGAATGATTGTTTTAGATCGCAACGAGATTGTTGCCAATAATGCTCCAAAAATGCTTTATGAAAATCCAGAAACGCCTTTGGTTGCTGCTTTTTTTAGTGAATTCAACATTATTAATGGTGGTATTGTTTATGCACACCAATTGAAAGTTGTTGAAAAATCTAAGCTTAAAGGAAAAGTAAAAAGCGTACATTACAAAGGTGCTTTTAATTTGATTGAAGCTGAATTAAATGGAACTATAGTGTTCTTCGAAAATGATTCTGAATTGCAATCTGGAAGAGAAATTTATCTTAAAATTGAAAAATAGACTGTTTGGGGAAGAGAATAAATAGTGATTACTAAGCTTTTAAGTAACACACCCCTTAGTCCACTCTTTCTAGAGGGGAAACTGTTGTAAATAATATATTTATTTTTTTAAGCATGAGTTTCCCTCCTAAAAAGGAGGGAGTAAGGGAGGTGTTTAGCTGTATTCTTCAAATCTATCAGGCTACACACCGCTTAGTCCTTTCTTTCTAGAGGGAAACTTTAACTCAACAATTCCAATTCAATTAATGGCTGATTAATTCCAAATGAGCTTATTTATCAAACTTCTTAAGTAGAGCCGGCAAGTAAAATATATCCGTAATTAAAGCTATTGCAACGGTTATAGCACAAAGTAAACCAAAATATCTAACAGATGGGGTTGCACTCGAAGCAATAATCAAAAACCCTCCTGCCAAAGCAAGCGTCGTAGAAAATAATGCGCTTCCTGTATAGCGCATGGCATTATTCATTCGTTCCTCTGGCTTCCCTTTAATGGCTTTACTTCGTTTGTATTTATACACCAAATGAATGGTATCATCCATGGCAATACCCAACATAATTGGAGTAATCATCGCTGTGGAAACATCCAACGGAATATCTAGCCAACTCATGAAAATAGCCAATATGGCTAATGGCAGAATGTTGGGAATTAACACTAAAAGTGTTGTTCTAATATTCTTTATAAAAAACCACAGACATAAAAATGCCACAAAAAAAGCGGCGAAAAACGACTTAAACTGTGTCTCTAGAATAAAATGATTGAGTTGCGCAAAAACAACCGCAAATCCGTTTATTTTTAGTTGATAATTAGTGGTGTCAAAAGTATCTTGGAAATCTTTTTCAATAGCTGCTAAAAGTTGCTCTAGTTGAGATGTTTTTATTTCCTTAAAACTAATGGTAATGCCAGCAGACGTAAAATCTTCAGAAAATAATTTAAAAAAACTATTGTCCTTATTGTCAACAGACGATAAGGTGCTTTTTATTTTTTCTTCGGAAACATTCGTTTGAAATAGTATCGGAGAACGTTTTTCTAAAAATCGCTTAATATTAACAACAGATACTGGTGCTGCAATTGTAGCATTTTGCTCCAACTTATTTTGAAATTTTTCAAGATGCTTCATGGCATCTTTATTTAGAATGCTCTGTCCGTTAGTAGTGGATATATCAAGTTGTATTCTTGAGCTGCCATGCAATTGTGCTTCTACAATCCGTAAATCTTGTTTTGCGGTGCCTTCTGCTAAAAGATCTAAAGAATCTGTATCAATTTTAACTTGAAAAACAGCATAGAATCCATACAACAAAACAATTGTAAACCCGATGATGATACCATTCTTATAGTCTGAAGTCACGCTATTTATCCAATTTATAAAACCAGTCTGACTGATACTTTTCATTGAAAGTACAGGTTTACTGGTTTCAAAATTAAGTGGCAAAAAGCTGAATCCAATAATAGTTATGAGATACACCAGAAAAAAACTTAACACTAAACCTACACAAGTAAATATTCCCATGTTTTTAAATGCTGGCAACGGCGATAAGTACAATGCAAAATACCCCACAAACGTTGTTAGCGTGGTGTAAAAACAAGGCGTTAAACTCTTGCGAATTGAGAGTGCCAACATTTTTATGCTATCAACTCCCTTTTTTGAAAGTCCTTCTTTATGGTAAATATTGATGATATGCACCGCATCACTTACACTATACACCATCAAAATAGTTGGAATTAGCATAGAAATCATGTTCAAAGCATAGCCCATCGAAGTAATAATTCCAAATAATAATGTTACTGGAACCGCAACCGATAATAATGAAATCATCAAATAACGTTTGCTCGGCAGCAAAAACAAAAGTAGGAGTGTAATTACTAATACGGTAAGCACACCAAAGATTATACTCTCTTTATAAATACCTCTGCTGTAGGCTTCACCTAAAACTGGAGGGCCTGTTAAATAATAATTAGCATACTCTTTTTCAATGGTACTTCTAATTTCGCTTGCTATAATTTCCCGTTTTTCTTCAATTAAAGGCGTTGGGTTTAGCTGAATATAAAAGAATTGATGCTTAAAATCTTGAGTTACCAATTGTGCAGTAATGTTTGGTAATTTAGATAATAGACTTTTTAAGCCTTTTTCGCTGCGCTTGGTATTGTATAAATCATCAAAGTTTATCTTATTGTTGGCATAAATCGGATATTTGGCTTTGGCTAAACTAAAAGATGTTTTTACAAATGAAAGTGCCTCTATGTTTTCATGAAGTTTTATTAATTTCTCCCGCTCTAATGCTCCAATAGCATTCTCAACAGGAAGCATTGCTATAAAAATTTCATCCGAACCAAACTCTTCTTGAAAATCTATATACGCTTTATAGCTTGGGTCGTCTTCTAGAAACCAGATGGTTAAGGAGTTATCTACTTTTAGTTTGTGTAGTGTTTGATACCCTGCTATCCCCGTAAGAACAGCTAATACCACTATAATTATAAGCCTAAATCTTATAATAGTTTTTATAACATCTTCTAACTTCTTCATTAAAATAATGCCAAATTCTTCAAGTTTTACTTTAATTCGGTTATTGTAAAGGTAGTATTTCTGAACTGAATTTGGTCTCCCACTTTTTTAGATAGTAACAATTGTGCTATTGGTGTTGATGCAGAAATTGCATAAAAAATAACACTATCAACCATTAATTCTCCAGCACTAATACCAACGAAGTAATTAAGATTGTTTGTGAATACAACACTTCCCAATCCAACGGTTTCAGATGATTTCTCAATATGTATTTTAGAAAGGCTTTCTTTTACTTTTTGAATTTCAGCCAATTGATTCCCCGCTTTTTCTCGCTCTAGTTGTAACATGGCGCGACCTGTTTCGTGTTTGTCTCCAGCACTACTTTTGGTTTCAGACAGCAATGATTCTTGAATTTCTTTAATTGTGTTTTGAATGGTTTGAAATCGGTTTTCAACAAATTCTTGACACTTTTTGTATAATTGTTCTTTTATGTTCATGTTTGAAAAACGTCTGCTAATGCTGAAAATTTTAGGACTTTATTTCCATGTAAAAAATTTACCCTGCTAATTTACTGCTTTATGTGTTGCTGACGGAATTTGTGTTAGGGATTTCTATGGTTTAACAAAATGAGTCCCTCTTTTTTGCTATATCTCATAATAATTTTCTTTTAAATTCATTGGTATTACTTGGCTAGAAATTATAGTTTTAATTTAATCAAAAAGAATTCCCTAGCGCTTGCGTCGGTGGTCAATTTAATAAAGCACTTGACTTTGTAAAAAATTTCATCTATATTCGTTTGATGTTGAATATCAAACATTAAAACGTTTTCATATCCGCCTAAAGTTGTGCAAAATAATGAACCAACACTATGAATGATAGGAAAATAATATTTGTCGGAGGAATTCACGCAGTTGGAAAAGGAACTGTTTGTGAAAAATTAACTCAAAAATTTAATTTTGAGCATTTGTCCGCAAGTCAAGTTCTCAAATGGAATGAGATAAGTGATTTAAAGAATAAAAAGGTTCAAGATTTCGAGACAACACAAGATAGATTACTAAATAATTTAGATAAAATAATAGAGCCAAATAAAACGTATTTACTTGACGGTCATTTCACACTATTAAACTCAAACGGAGAGCCTGAAAAAATTGATGAATCTACTTTTGTTGGAATTCAACCAAAATCAATAATATTACTGACCTGCGAACCTGAAGTAATCTTTGAAAGATTAAAGGAAAGAGACAACTCGTCTTACAAATTAGATGTTCTTGAAAAAATGCAAGTAATGGAAATCGAACACGCCAAATACATTTCACAAAAATTAGATATACCTTTATTTAGAGTTATCGACGAAGACACAACTTCAATTTTTGAATATTTAGAAAATTATGAGAATACTTATTGACACTAACATAATAATTCATCGTGAGGCAAATCGTGTTTTCAACGAAGATATAGGGCTACTTTTCAATTGGCTTGATAAACTAAAATTTGATAAATGCGTTCATCCACTTTCACTTGAAGAAATTTCTGGGTATCAAGATGAGAATGTAGTTAAAACTATGAAAATTAAGATTGCCAACTACAATCTATTGAAAACGGTTTCAGCCGATGACCAATTAATAACGCAAATTCGCCAATCAGATAAATCACGTAACGATTTTATAGATACGAGTATATTAAATGAGGTATATAATAATCGTCTTGACTTTCTAATAACTGAAGACAGAGGAATCCATAGAAAAGCTAACTTTTTAGGTTGTTCAGAAAAGGTTTTCAAAATCGATGCTTTTTTAGAGAAATGCATTGCAGAAAACCCTGAATTAAAAAATTATCAAGTATTAGCAGTAAAAAAAGAATACTTCGGGAACATCAACCTCAATGATGTATTCTTTGATTCATTCAAACAAGACTATAACGAGTTTGGAAAATGGTTCAATAAAAAAGCTGATAACATTTCGTATGTATGTATTACAGATGGAGATGTAAAAGCATTCTTATATTTAAAACAGGAAGATACCAATGAAGTTTACAATGATATAGAACCGTCATTTCCTCAAAAGAAAAGACTAAAAATCGGAACCTTCAAAGTTACATCAACTGGGTACAAATTAGGAGAAAGATTTCTAAAAGTAATTTTTGATAATGCACTACAATATGATGTAGAAGAAATTTATGTAACTATTTTCAATAAAAGGGATGAACAATTAAGACTTATTTATTTACTAGAAGATTGGGGATTTAAACATTGGGGGACTAAAACAACCGACGACGGTATTGAGCAAGTTTTTGTTAGAGAATGTAAACCAGCCCCTAACTTGCAACAACCAAAACTAACATTTCCAGCTGTATCAAAAAATACAACCAAATGGATTGTTCCGATATATCCACAATACCATACTGAACTATTTCCCGATTCAATTCTCAATAATGAGTCACCACAAGATTTTACTGAAAATGAGCCTTATCGAAATGCAATTAAAAAGGTCTATATATCACGTTCTTACAATAGAAATTTAAACGGTGGAGATTTGGTGCTATTCTATAGAACTGGTGGTCATTACGCTGGAGTTGTCTCAACTATTGGAGTTGTAGAAAATGTCGTAACCAATATTCGAGATGAAAATCACTTTATCGAACTCTGTCGAAAGAGAAGTGTTTTTGATGATGCGGGATTAAAAGAATTTTGGAATTACAGAAAAAATAATAGGCCTTTTATCGTTAATTTTTTATACATTGACTCATTCCCAATGCCAAAAGTTAACCTAAAGAGATTGAGGGAATTAAATATCATACAAGATGCACCACGAGGTTTTGAACAAATAAGTGATGCGAAATTTGAACAAATATTAAAAGAAGCAAGAGCTAATGAAAGTTATATTATCGATTAAACCTGAATTTGCAAACAAGATATTTAATGGAACAAAGAAATTTGAATTTAGACGAACCTTGTTTAAAAATAAAGAGGTTAAAGTGATCATTGTTTATGCATCTGCACCAATAAGTAAAGTAATAGGCGAATTTGAAATTGATAGAATTTTTCACGAAGAATTAGAACTATTGTGGAATCAAACTTCCAAATTTTCTGGAATAACAGAAGATTATTATATGCAATATTTCGATGGTAAAGAAAATGGATATGCGATAGAAGTTAAAAATCCTAAAAAATACAAAATGAATCTTTGTATCAAACAAAATTATGGATTGAATCCGCCACAGTCCTTTGCATACTTGCGAGAAAGTACGTTGCACAACAACGTATAAAAATTTGGCTTGTGTTAAACCGATTAGTTCGTGCGTTTTTTCCGCTATACTATTCTTATACAAGACCGTTAAACAAGCTTCTCCAAAAACAAAATTAACTTTCAATTTAAAAACCATAATCTAGCAAACCCTTGTGTTAGGCCCCGACGCTTCGGGGGAACAGCATGTTTGATTTCGAGATCATCGAGAGAGTAGTAAAAGCCCAACCCTTTACAGTAACACCATAAAAAAACTCCGAAATCGCTTCCGGAGTTTATACTTTTTATTCTTCTACTTCTGGTTTTTGAATTACAAAGTCTTCCATAAACTTAGTAGTATAGTTTCCAGCGATATAATCTGGATGATCCATTAATTGTCTATGAAATGGAATTGTGGTTTTTATACCTTCTATAACAAATTCGTCTAAAGCACGTTTCATTTTACTGATCGCTTCTTCTCTGGTTTGCGCCGTTGTAATTAACTTCGCAATCATAGAATCGTAATTTGGCGGGATGGTATAACCTGCGTAAACATGAGTATCTAAACGAATACCATGACCACCAGGGGCATGTAGGGTTGTAATTTTCCCTGGAGATGGTCTAAAGCCATTATAAGGATCTTCAGCATTTATTCTACACTCTATGGAATGTAATTTCGGATCGTAATTTTTACCCGAAATTGGCACTCCTGCCGCTACTAAAATTTGCTCTCTTATTAAATCGAAGTCAATGACTTGTTCTGTAATAGGATGTTCTACTTGAATACGCGTATTCATTTCCATAAAGTAGAAATTACGGTGTTTATCCACCAAAAACTCTACTGTTCCGGCACCTTCGTATTTAATATATTCTGAAGCTTTTACGGCAGCAGCTCCCATTTTTTTACGAAGTTCCGGGGTCATAAAAGGAGATGGCACTTCTTCTGTCAGTTTTTGATGACGACGCTGTATAGAACAATCTCTTTCCGATAAATGGCAAGCCTTACCTCTAGAATCTCCAACAATCTGGATTTCAATATGTCTTGGTTCTTCAATAAGTTTCTCCATGTACATATCGTCATTTCCAAAAGCAGCTTTACTTTCTTGTCTCGCCGAATCCCAAGCATCTTTAAGGTTTTCAGGCTTAAAAACGCCCCTCATTCCTTTTCCACCACCACCGGCACTAGCTTTAAGCATTACAGGATAGCCTGTTTCTTTAGCTAATTTTATACACTCTTCAAAATCCTTAATTACACCATCACTTCCCGGAACACAGGGTACACCAGCAGCTTTCATGGTTTCCTTGGCATTTGCCTTATCTCCCATTCTATCAATCATATCAGCCGAAGCGCCAATGAATTTGATACCATGTTCTTCACAAATTTCAGAAAATTTGGCGTTTTCAGATAGAAAACCATAACCTGGATGGATAGCGTCTGCATTAGTGATTTCGGCAGCAGATATCACATTAGACATCTTTAAATATGACTCTGCACTAGATGGAGGGCCGATACAAACGGCTTCATCAGCAAATTTTACGTGCAAGCTCTCTGCGTCTGCAGTAGAATAAACCGCCACGGTTTTAATGCCCATTTCTTTACAGGTTCTAATAACACGTAACGCTATCTCGCCTCTATTGGCAATCAATATTTTTTTAAACATAACTTAAATGAGTTTAAGAGTTTATAGTTTAGTAGTTTATAAGTCTAAATGCTAAGGCACCTAAACTCTAAACTTAAAACTTCTAAACTTAAAATTAAGACGGATCTATTAAAAATAGTGGCTGGTCGAATTCAACAGGTGAAGAATCGTCAACTAAAACTTTAACTATTTTTCCTGAAACTTCAGATTCTATTTCATTGAAAAGTTTCATTGCTTCGATAACACAAAGCACATCGCCTTCACTAATAGTTTGCCCAACCTCTACAAATAAAGGTTTGTCTGGTGAAGGTTTTCTATAAAATGTACCAATTATTGGTGATTTTATAGTAATGAATTTTGAAGTATCTTCTTGCGCTGCTTTTGGTGGAGCAGCTTCTGCTGGAGCAGCTGCTTCTGCCTGTTGAGCCGGAGCTTGTGCCATTTGTGGTGCAGCAACTGGTGCATACTGTACATGAGATACACCTTCATTGTCTGATCCTGTTTTGATAGTGATTTTTAAATCATCCATTTCTAATTTAACTTCGCTTGCTCCCGATTTGGCAACAAACTTAATTAAGTTTTGAATCTCTTTTATATCCATAATTTAGCTATTGGTTTTAATAGTTAGTTATTAAGAATTATAGGCCCATTTTAAATAAATAGCGCCCCAATTGAATCCGCCACCAAAAGCGGCGAATATGATGTTATCACCTTTTTTAAGTTGTGATTCGTAGTCATTAATAAGTAAAGGTAATGTAGCGGAGGTTGTATTTCCGTATTTGTGAATATTTACCATCACTTTTTCCGCATCTAAATCTATGCGTTGTGCGGTAGCGTCAATAATACGTTTATTAGCTTGATGTGCTGCCAACCAATCTACAGTATCTTTAGTTAAATTATTTCGTTCAAGCACTTTAACTGTGGCATCAGCCATATTAAAAACAGCATTTTTAAAAACGGTTCTTCCTTCTTGAAAAGCATATTGACCGCCTTTTTCCAAAACTTCTGCTGTTAAAGCGTGTGAAGATCCTCCGTAAGTAGCTTGTAGAAACTGTCTGCCAGTTCCGTCGCTTCTTAGATATTCATCTTGAAAGCCTAGGCCTTCGGTATTAGGCTCAAATAAAACTGCACCTGCACCATCTCCAAAAATAATGCATGTGGCTCTATCTTTATAATTTATTATTGAAGACATTTTATCGGCCCCAATAAGCAATACATTTTTATAACGACCAGATTCAATATACATTGCTGCAACAGACATGCCGTATAAAAAACTAGAACAGGCCGCATCCATATCAAAAGAAAAAGCATTTACCGCTCCAATTTCTGATGCCGTGAACGACGCCGTTGAGGCTGCTTTCATATCAGGAGTTGCGGTTGCCACAATGACCAGTTCTATATCTTTTGGGTCTAAACCCTTTTTGTTTATAAGATCTTGTGCTGCTTTGATGGCTAGGTAAGATGTGCCTTTGCCATCGTCTTTTAAAATTCTTCTTTCCTTAATTCCAGTTCTACTCGTTATCCATTCGTCATTCGTATCCACCATTGTTTCAAGAATTTGATTGGTTAATACATACTCTGGAACATATGCTCCTACCGCAGTAATTGCTGCTGAAATTTTCCCCATACCTTTTAGTTGTTGCAAAAAAATGCTTTAAATGATTCAAAATCATCCAAAATGTGATGTAAAATAGGAAATTTTGAATAAATATGATGCAAATTAATTTGTTTTTATGTTTTAGAAAAACTTATTGTATAAAAAAAACGCTCACAAGTGAACGTTTTATATATGCATGCATATTAATTATGCTAAGTTTTCTGCTGCTTCTGAATTATCAATTAGCACCTGGCCTCTGTAGTACAGTTTTCCTTCATGCCAATGTGCTCTGTGGTATAAATGAGCTTCTCCTGTTGTTGGGCATGTAGCAATCTGTGGCACAGTTGCTTTATAATGTGTTCTTCTTTTATCTCTTCTTGTTTTCGAGATTTTTCTCTTAGGATGTGCCATTTTTTATATTATTTATCCGTTAATAATTTCTTTAATGTATTCCAACGAGGATCTATTTCCTCATTTGTTTTTTCTTTTTCGCCTTTAGGGCTTAATTCTTCAAGTTTTTCGAGAATTTCTGAATCTAATGTACCATCTTCAACTCCTGGGTGTATCCTTTTAATAGGTACAGCAAGAATTATCAGTTCGTAAATATACTGTTGGATGTTAATTTCATATTCGCCATGTGGAATAATAAGTATATCGATATTTTCATCGTTATACTCTTGTCCAAATTTCACTACTAAATCAAATTCATTTTCAATGCCTTGATTATAGGGCTCGTTTGTTAAATCACAATTAATAGTAACATGTCCATTAATTTTAAAATGTAATTCTAGTAAAGTTTCTTTTTTTGTTAAAGCAACATTTACAGCAACCTTTACAGCATTAAAATCTTCATACTCAAAATAATCAAAGAACGTTTGGTCTATTTTAAACTCAAAATCGTGTATTGCAACCTTTAATCCCACAAAAGGGATTGTATATTCTTTTAGTGGCTTCATTATCACAACTAATTTGAGCCTGCAAATATATAAATTTTTTACTTATGCCAGATACGATATAGCTATTTTTTTAAACCTACTTTTCTAGGGCTTTTTTTTAAGGGATTTGATGTAAGTTCCTCAAAATCATATCGGTTCCTAAAAATAGATATTCCCATAAAAATCGCTTCTTTAAACGAACTCTCATCGGCAATTCCCTTTCCTGCTATTTCGTAGGCCGTTCCATGATCTGGGGAGGTTCTAACTCGTGTTAGGCCAGCAGTAAAATTAACACCCTGACCAAATGATAATGTTTTAAAAGGTATTAAACCTTGGTCGTGGTATGATGCTATTATGGCATCGAAATTTTTATAATTTTTTGTTCCGAAAAAACTATCAGCAGCATAAGGGCCGTAAACTAATTTCCCCTTTTCCTTTATTTTCTTTAAAGTAGGTCGCATAATAGCGTCATCTTCACTTCCAATGACACCATTATCGCCAGTATGCGGATTGATGCCTAAAACTGCTATTTTGGGTTTCACTATTCTAAAATCTTTCCGTAACGTATTGTAAACTGTTTCAATTTTTTTGGTGATGAGTTCTTCTGAAATATGATCTGACACATCTTTAACAGGCACATGATCTGTAAGCAGACCAACTTTTAATGTATCGGTAACCATAAACATTAAACTTTCTCCACCCAATTCTTTGGCCAGATAATCTGTATGTCCTGGGAAATTAAAAGCTTCAGATTGTATATTGTGCTTATTAATTGGTGCTGTTACCAAAAGATCCACACGCTCTTCTTTTAAAGCTTTTGTTGCGGCCTGAAGCGATTTTAAAGCGTACTCGCCAATTTTAGGGTCTTCTTGACCAAAATTGATAGTTACTGGTTCTTTCCAACAATTAAAAACATTTATTTTACCATGCGCAATATGATTAATATCGTAAATACTATGAAAGTCAATTGACGACTCAAAGTGTTTCTTTAAAAAACTCATCACTTTAGCCGAGGCAAAAATTACAGGGGTACAAAACTCAAGAATTCTAGCATCATCAAAGGTTTTTAATATA
This sequence comes from Algibacter sp. 2305UL17-15, assembly GCF_040720935.1. Lineage (NCBI taxonomy): Bacteria > Pseudomonadati > Bacteroidota > Flavobacteriia > Flavobacteriales > Flavobacteriaceae > Algibacter > Algibacter sp. 2305UL17-15. The sequence continues at coordinate 50,064 of NZ_JBFDAE010000001.1, read as the reverse complement.
ATTTCTCCACCAATTCCGTTTAAATCGCCTATCGAAATTCCTACAACAATATTTTCTTGATTCTTCATTGACAATACTAATTTTTTGTTTGTAATTTTGAAGTGCAAATTTAACCAAATAAACGCACAATATTATGTTTACTGGAATTATTGAATCTCTTGGTACTGTTACCAATTTGGAAAAAGACCAAAATAATCTACATATCTCTGTAAAAAGTAATATTACAGATGAATTAAAAATAGACCAAAGTGTTGCTCATAATGGAGTTTGCCTAACTGTAGTTGCTATTGATAATAAAGAATATACGGTTACAGCAATAAAAGAAACTTTGGATAAAACCAATTTGAATACGCTTAAAGTTGACGATACCATAAATCTTGAACGTGCCATGAAATTGGGAGATAGACTTGATGGACATATTGTTCAAGGGCATGTTGACCAAACAGGAATTTGCACGAATATTGAAAATGAAGATGGAAGTTGGGTATTTACTTTTGAATATGATGCATCTCTAAATAATATGACAATTGAAAAAGGGTCTATTACTATTAATGGAACAAGTTTAACGGTAATATCTTCTAAAAAAAATAGATTTAGTGTAGCAATAATACCTTATACCTATGAGCATACTAACTTTAAAACCTTCAAAAAAGGCACTAAGGTTAATCTAGAATTTGATGTTTTAGGAAAATATGTGGCGCGATTAATGGAGCTAAGGTAAAGCCTTAATGCTCTTTTTTGTTTATTAACAACTTTTTACCACCATATAATAATCCGATAATGGCACCCAATATAACACCTCCATCTATTGGAAAACCAAAAGGCGGTGGCGGCAAAGGCGGTGGCGGTTCACTACCTTGTGCAACACATACAACACTTATTAATACAAATAAGATTGAGGCAAATATTCTTTTATTTTGTATCATCATTGGGACGCAAATGTATAAAAAAAAGAATGATAGCAAAGTAAATTTACTAAAAAAACATCTATAAAACGTAAAAAAGTTCGACGAAATGCAATTTCGTCTAGTTGATCATTTGTATTTTAAACGCAATAAACCTCTTAAAAGTATAATCACAGCTATATTAATCCCTTTATATATACCTAATTACAGCACAAATATAAAAAAGATTTAATGACACTGACACTATTGCGCTAAAAATATTAACAAATGATAAGTTAATAACTACAATATAGATGATGGGCACAAACTAAAATTTACTTTTAAACCGCTTGTAAAAACAACTTTAATTCTTTTTTGTGCCTTACTTGTAAAATCTTGTTCATGATAAAAGATACTTAAAAGCAGCTACACAAATTAGTAATTATCGAAATAAATTGACACAAGCTCTACACTTAAAAGGGAAGATGTTATTTAGAGGTTTAAATTTCAAATTTAGCTCTAATTATCAATCTTAGTCACAATTTCAAATCTCCTCCTTTTTTAAGGAGGAGTGGGTTCGGTTTTCCAAAAAGAAAACGAAGACGAGGTGGTTTATACTACTTCTCAACCACTACCCATTCCCCTTTAGTCCTTACCAAATACTCATTATCATACATGGCTTCCGCTTGCACACCCGGTAAATAATAGGTTCCTAAATACGATGCATTCAGCATCATATTAAAGATTTTTGTGCTGTGTTTTCCTTTTTTAGGTAAATCAAAATAGAAATTTACACGGTCATCTCTAATATCGGTATGTCTTGCTGCGCTTGTGGTTGTACTTCCAAAAGCGGTAAAACGCGTATTGACTATTTCCCAACCTGACGGGAAGATTTGTGTTAAAGCCACATCATTAACCGAGTTGTTTTTCAAATTACTAACACTAACCGTAGCTACAAAATCCTGACCTTGCAATAATTTAGAAACATCAATTTTATTCCCTTTTAAATCCTTGTATTGCACAGCAATACTTAATCCGCGTTGTTCTACCAATTCTTGTCCGAGGGGTAATTTTCCAGAATTTAAAACCCGTACATAGACCACATTATCTTTTTCATTTTTAAATGTCATTTTATTAAGACCATCCACAATTTTCAGTTCACGTTGCGCGATAGCACTTTTTGTTTCAATACTTTCAGAAACACCATTAATACTGTAATTTACGCTTAGTGCTTTTCCACCATTCGCATCCACCATTTTCGCCATAGCCAATAAACTATAAGCTGTGGTTTGCGTACTCATCCATCTATTACCAGATAAATCTTTAGCAATATCCTCAGCCAATCCTCGCATTTTTGAATCTTTAGTGAGCACCATAGTTTCTAAAGCCATCGCTCTATTTCTATCCACAGAGCCGTATGTGTAATAATTATAACGTTGCGGTTTAAAGTTGATGTTTGCCGATTGCGAAATTTTAGTGCTAGCTTCTTTTTGTCCAGCCAAAGCATAAGCCGCAGCCAATCGCCATTTGGCTTCGTTGGAAATTTCACTAAATTCTCGTAAACGGTTCATACTTCCTAAATCTGGGCTTCTAGCTAATGCCAAAGTGTATAATCGGTAAGCTTGAGCTAAATCAGAATTATAAGTGCGATAACTTGGTCGCCAATTTCTAGCCGCTTGTTTTTGGTAGCTCAACCAATTGCTTTTAAAAGTTAGTGGCAAAACGTAACCTTTCTTTTCGGCTTCAATCAAAAAATGACCAGCGTAACTTGTGCCCCAATCGTTAGCACTAGATTCTCCAATCCAATAACTCAATCCACCATGAGACCTTTGGAAATGTCCTAATCGCTTAATGCCATTTTCAATATTCTTCTGAATGTTTTGTTTCTTTTCATAAGTTAAATCGAAAATGTCAGCTAAAAATAACTGCGGAAAAACACTTGAAGTGGTTTGTTCCACACAACCATGGGGATATTGAATCAAATATTGCAATCTGCGTGTAAAATCCATTGGAGGCAGGGTTGAAAACTCTACAGTTGCCGAATTTGTTCCAACAACTCCAAAGGTTGAAAACTCTAAAGTTTCAGAAGTATTTCCAGTTAAACTCTTATCAGTAGATTTTGAAGATATCGGGTTCGGATTCACAACATCCAATTCTACTTTATACGTCGATTTTTCACCATTTCCAGTCGCAATAACTTCAACGGTATTAATGCCTTTCGCTTTACTCACATCCAATTCAAAATATGCCATTTGCTCATCAGGTTTCGCAAAAGAAAGCGATTTGGAATTTTCCCCAACAACCGAAATACCATTACTCAATTTCAAACTAATATTAACATTCTTCACTTTTGGTTCCATAGCAAAAACGGTAACTGGCAACGTTACTTTTTCGCCTGGGCTTAATTTCCGCGGAAGCGTAGCCAAAACCATGAGCGGTTTTTTAACTTCAACAGCTTTATCTGTGCTTCCATAAGCTTCATTGTTATTATTTCCAGCAACCACCATAGTGCGTACCGAACCAATATAATTTGGCAGTTTAATTTGATGCGTTTTTGTTTTTCCAGCATCTAGTTTAAAAGGCCCGAGATAAGTAACCACAGGTTTAAAACGGTTTGCTTTTTTGTTTTTTCCACCTGCAGCATCGCCATCGCCACCAATGGCAAACACTTGGTCTATACTTCCTGAATACGCACCAATGACATCGTCAAAAACATCCCAAGTTTTTACACCAAGGGCTTGACGTTTATAAAATTCGTCCCAAGCATTAGGCGTTTTAAAGCGTGTTAAATCCAGCAAGCCTTCTTCAACCATAGCAATAGTATAAGTCATCGCTTTATTGTTTTTTTCTGAAATTTTCACTTCAAAAGTCTGTTCTGGTTTTAACTTATCTGGCATTTTTAATTCTGGATGCAATTTAGTTTCTGGGTTTTCAACCATCAAAGGAATCACACCATATAATCGGATTGGTAAATCGTTAGCGGTAATAGCGTGTGGTTGTAATAATGAAATATTTACAAATACATTTGGTGCCATTTCCTTGCTGATAGGAATATCAACCACCGTTTCGCCTTTACTCGTTTTCACCCATTTATAATCCAACACTTCGGTGCCATTTTCAATGCTTACCAAAGCACGACCTTCACTTCCTGAGGCAAACGTCACTTTAGCAGTTTCGCCTACATTATAATTTTCTTTATCCGCAGAAAACACTAACATTTTTGCAGCTTCTTTATCGCTTGATGGTGCTTTTTGCCACCAGTTTTTATAGAAATATGCGGTTCTTCCTGTGGCGTGACCACTAATAGGGTCGGACACTCTAATCAAGTATCTTCCACGGTCATTATCTGGAATTTTTATGTTGAAATTAGCTTTTCCGTTAACATCGGTATTTATTTTTGAAGTGGAATATGGTCTGTGATAATTACTAGAAACATAGCTCGCTAAATCGTCATAAGATGAGTTCCACCACCAACGCCATTCAACTTTATAAACTTTAACTTCAAGGTTATTGCGTTTAATAGGTTTCCCATTTTCATCAACAACCACCACATCAAACGTCTGATTTTCATCTGTAAAAAACGAGCCATAAGCATTGCCTTTAGGAGAACGCAATCCAACAAAAGATTCATAAGGAGCGTATTGTTTGGAAAAGGCATCCATTGAGAAATCGCCTCCATTTTCAAAAGCACGCACTAAAAATTGAACTTTCAACATGCCTGGTGCGTTTTTACCAACACTCAACTTTTTGTTTATAATTGCTAAACCTTCTTCATTAACTTTACCTTCAAATACATTAATTTCCTCAGTTCGAAATTTTCGTGTTGGGTCGTTAAAGGTATAGTTTTTATAATTTTTAAAAGCAGTATATGCAGTACTGAATTTTGCTTTAACCTCAGCTTTTAAGTTTTTTCCTGGAGCGCCATGGAGCCATTTTACATCCAAATTGCCTTTTAAAGGTGCTTTACTCGAAAGAATTTCGTTTTCAAAATCTATTTTAATTTTTAAACGATTGGGTTTAACGGTTTCAATTTTTAGACTTTTATAAAATGTGGCACCCCCAACTGAAACTTTAGCATTGTAGCTTCCTGTTTTGTCTTCTGTTGACGTTGGAACTGTGAACTTATAGAAGTTGTTTAAGTTATCTGCGGTAACTTTTTTATGAACCAATTTTCCATTTGGGTCCGTGATTTCAAGTTTTACAGGATGCCCTTTTGGAAGTTTATTGGCTTTATCATTCAGCATAAACGTTAAATGCAAAGTGTCTCCCGGTCGCCAAACACCACGTTCTCCATACAGGTAGCCTTTTAGTCCACGCTGCAAACGGTTTCCGGAGACATCAAACTTACTTAAGGATAAAGAATTGCCATCATGAAGTTTTACATAAGTGGTGTTACTTCCTTTGGAAATAATAGCAAAATTGGCGTGTTTTTCGGCATCAATAGTTGTTAAACCTTGAGCGTCAGTAGTTCTACTGGAAAGTGCTTGTTGCTGAAAATTGTAAAGTTTTACTGTTGCATTTGCTTCAGGTTCTGTGCTTAAAATATTGGTAACGGCGAAATAATAGGAGTTGTTTGCCCCTCGTTTTGCAATAACGCCCAAGTTTGAAGCCAAAAGGTTTTGAGATACTATTTTGTTCTCGTTGTAATACGCATCATGACAAGGGTTTTGCTCTTCGCGCCAATTGTACGTGTAGTTTTTGTAGCGGTAAATTAAATTATCCCAGTATTGCTCTTCGCGTAAATTTTCATCTTCTATATCAGATGCAGCATAATCATCCTGATAATAGTCTTCTTCATAATAATCCTCATAATCATCGTCTCCAGAATTTGAAACACCAGCATTGGCTTCGCAATCATATAGTGAATAGTGTTTATCAAAACTTAATTCTATTCTGTAAATAGCCCCAGCATCAGCTTTAAAAAAATGGGATAAATCGATGCTATACGCTTTCCATTTTCCTGTATTTTCAGCTGCGGTTTGAAGTTGAATGGTTTGTTTTGCAATCCGACGCCCTACTTTTTTAATATCGTATCTATTGTTGCTATTCAAGTTATTATCTTGAAGAAATTGAAGCACATTATCTTCAAATATTTTGATGATGCGAACATCAACCGCACTTAAATTAACGGCTTCGAAATTGAATTTTAATTCTTGGGAATTTGGTAAAATGGTGCCATTGCTAATTAGTCGGACACTAGGTTTTAACTCTTCAAAAGCAATGGTTTCAGAAAATGGTTTTTTCAGTTTATAACCTTCAGTATTTTTAATGCCTTGAAAGACATCAACTTGAATATTGCCCACTAATTTACCGTCGGGATACACTTTAAGCACATTGCCATCAACAATATATTTTGGATTCTTAACATTTTGAATGGATACCAAACCATCAAAATTCTGTTGTTTTTTAAGTGGGTCTGAAAAGTTAATAGATAAGTGTTGCTCAGGCGATTGAACGACATCTGTTTCAATAATAGTGAAATTGTTAATGCCCGGAATTGCAACGGTATTTTCACCTTCATTTGAAGCTTTTATAACTTTTCCGTTCCATTTCACAAGGATTTTGCTGTCTTCTATTAATCGATTTATACTATCAATTTTGAATTCGAAATGTTTAGAACTTTTGTTTGCTTCATTAAAAACCAATGCTAGTTTTTTGCCGTTTTGAGAAGCTTCAATCAATGTTTTTGCATCTTCAATAGAAATAGCATCGGCAGATTTTATAACACCTTCAAGGTATTGCCAATTTTTGCTGTAAGATTGTAAATGATTGGTTTCAATATTAAAACTTGGTGTGATGGTTTTAAACTGAAAGGTGTAATTGTTAAACCCATCGGGCATATTTTTATAAATGTCATTCAGTTTTACGGTAACCGTGTATTCTGTGTTTGGTTCTAAATGTTCATCGGGTGTGAAAAGTAAGGTGTGATTGTTTGCAACTGTTAATTTGCCTTCAACATGAGGTTTGATGCTCACGATTTTATTGGTTATTTCTTGTCCCATTATCCAGCCTTCAACGTCATTGGCTAAATTGATTTGGATGGGGCTTGCCACAGATGTTATCCCCGAAGTGGTATAACTGATGTAATCTCGAAACTTGAAAAGGTTATCGGTTTCTACAACTTTCTTTTTACAAGATGCGGCTAACGTAATAATTAATACGAAAGCAAAGAACTTTTTTAATGCCATGGATTGATGGATTTTAGATGAAAATGAACTGATGAAAAGAAAGCGTAGGGAGTTTCTCGTTAATAAAAGTACGTTCAAAAATTGGAATTTAGATTGTATTGTTTCGTTAAATTGTTCTTAAAATTAGTCTTTAAACATACCAATATATAATTCGCCTTTATCCTTCATAGTGGCTCTAAACATGCCTTGGGTATTAAATTCCATGACCATATTACCGTTTTTATCTATAGCGATAATACCACCATTACCTCCAAGTTCCGGTAGTTTTTTCTGAATTACTAAATGGGATGCTTCTTTTAAAGTTAACCCTTTGTATTCCATAAGCGCAGAAATATCATAAGCTACCATGCCACGAATAAAAAACTCGCCCCAACCTGTACTTGAAACGGCGCAAGTATTGTTGTTGGCATAAGTTCCAGCACCGATTATGGGCGAATCGCCAATACGTCCCCAACGTTTGTTAGTCATACCTCCTGTTGAAGTTCCTGCTGCTAAATTGCCATGTTTGTCAAGTGCAGCACAACCAACGGTTCCAAATTTTGAATCTAGAAGGTCAGCATCATAAAACGACGCCACTTTATTTTTCTCGGATGTTTTTACACGCTCTAAAGATTTCAACTTCTTTTCAGTTGAAAAATAACTGGGTGCTACAATCTCTAAACCCTGTTCTTCGGCAAACGTTTCAGCACCACTTCCTGAAAGCATGACGTGAGGCGATTTGTCCATAACGGCACGCGCCAAATTAATAGGGTTTTTAACGGTTTTTGTGCCTGCCGATGCGCCTGCATTTAGCGTTTTTCCATCCATTATGGAAGCATCATGTTCGTTAAAACCTTCATGAGTAAAAACAGCCCCTTTTCCTGCATTGAAAAGTGGAGAGTCTTCCAAAATGTTTATGGTTTTTTGAACGGCATCCAAACTTGTACCTCCATTTTTCAAAATATGATAACCTACCCGAATCGCTTCTTCAAGTTCTTGTCGATATTCTGCTTCTTTTTCTTCAGACATATTATCTCTTCTAATACTTCCTGCTCCACCGTGAATTAGTATTGAAAATTCAGCTTTGTTGGATGTATTTTTTTTAACTGAGAATTCATCTTTAGATTTAGTTTTTCCACAGTTAAATAGCAATAAAATAATTACAAAAAGGCTTAGTTTAGATTTCATAAGATGTCTTATTTAATTCGACAAAATTCATATATTTTCGGATTATCTGTCTAATAATATCGATTAACGGTATAAAATTCGTCAAAATTATACCATTTTACGTCAAAATTCATTCATTGATTTTGATACTGGATCATTTTTTCGCTTATTGCAGATATAAAAATCCAACACATGAAATTATATAGAAAAATTTTTACCATAGCTATGTTAATGATTGCATCTGCATCATTTTCACAAGTTACAACATCTACCTCACCAAATATCATATTTTTTGTGGTTGATGATTTAGGATATTATGACCTAGAATGTTACGGCTCTAATTTTTACGAAACGCCCAATATTGATCAATTGGCGGCAGACGGAATTCGTTTTACAAATGGTTATGAAGCTGCCCCACGTTGTGCTGCTTCAAGGACCTCAATTATGACAGGAAAATTTGAATCTAGACCATCAGTTTCTGGAGGGATGTATTTGCCTGCGGATAACAATCCTGATGGTTACTCCGAAACCACATTTGCTCAAGCTTTAAATGATGAAGGTTATAAAACATTTTTTATCGGAAAATGGCATTTAGGACATGACGCAAATCACTACCCAGATAGTTTTGGTTTTGATATCAATATTGCTGGTGCCGATTTTGGAGCACCTCCAACATACTGGTATCCATATTCTGACGGGGGAGATGTCTTGCCCGATTTAAGTACTGGCGGAACAACTGGCGAATATTTAACTGATAGAATTACAGACGAAACTAATGCGTTTATTGATGATCATGTGCTTAATAACCCCACACAACCATTTTTAGCAATGGTGTCTCATTATGGTGTGCACACACCTTTAGAGGCTAAAACTGCTGATGTGAGTTATTTTCAAAACATAGCAGATAATGATGGGTACACAGGTCCAGAATTTGAAAACGATTTAACTGCAAAAACAAAATTACACCAGGACAATGCAACTTATGCAGCCATGGTAAAAAGTATTGATGAGAGTCTTGGTGCTTTGAGAGCAAATTTAGTTGCCGAAGGTATTGCAAACAATACGGTTATTATATTAACATCAGATAACGGAGGATTATCAACTACCGAAATTGGAGGTAACAGAGAGTTGCCAACATCAAACAGACCTTTACGTGGTGGTAAAACATGGTTATACGAAGGTGGTATTAAATTACCGTTAATAGTTTACGGTCCAGATTATAGAACAGGTATTGTTGAAGATGAGCCAGTAGTTGGTACAGATTTTTTTCCAACCATGTTAGAAATGGCTGGCGTTCAATTATTACCAGCTCAGCATTTAGATGGTGAAAGCTTTGAAGATTTATTGTTGGCAACGGGAGGCAACCCTGCTTGGAGCAGAACAAATCCAATTATCTGGGATTTTAACTTCGCCAGTTCAGGAACTGCAAATGTGAGCATGGCAGGAATAAGACAAGGCGATTACAAACTATTGGAATTTAAATATAATAATGTTTTTGAATTGTATAATGTAGCTACAGACCCAGGAGAAACAACCGATATTAGTGGTGCTAATCCTGCTCTGGTTACACAGTTAAGAAATGCTTTATTTTCTTATAGAAGTAATGCAGGTGTTACTCATAGAGTTAATAATTCAGGACATATTGCAGAAAACAAGTACTTGTATGATAATATGAATGCTGCTACGGGTTCTAATATTCAAGCTAGTTTTGGATGTGCTGAACCAACTGGGAGTAATGATATCATATACAATGCAGGTCACGAGTGTTGGTACGATTTAGATTGGCCATTAAAGGTTGACTCTACATCGGATGCTTCTATAGCTAGTGCAGATCCTTCTGATGTAAGAACAGGAAATGTGGCTTTAAAAGTAGATGTTGTTGATGGAAATGGTTATGGTAAAGTAAGAGTAACCAATACCACTTATTATGATAATTTTTTTGGTGGCGATATTACATTAAGTGTATATGCTAAGTCAAATAATAATAACAGAATAAGATTCCAGCTTAAAGTATTTTATACAGATGATACTAACCAGACATTTAATGGAAATGCGTTTACAACTGGCAGTAGTTATAGTCAATACAGTCATACTTATAATACATCGCAAATAACCAATAAAAATACTGAATCCATAGAGGTTAGGTTACAATTGGGTAGGGATGATGGTGAGATATTTTTAGATGATTGGTCTAGTCAAGTAACTGGTATTACACTTAGTACGCCAATGGCAGATACTCAAAGTGTTACAGTATTTCCTAATCCAACTTCAGATTATATAAATATTTCAGGGCCTTACGTTGTCACTAAAGCATATATTTTTGATATTACAGGAAAGTTGGTTAAAAAATCTATTGGAGATGTAGAGCGTATTAATGTCTCAAAACTGCCTGCAGGAACTTACTTTATGAAAGCGTTTGTAGAAGGCAAACAATATTTCACTAAAAAGATTATGATTGAATAAGACAATCTTCTTTATATAACTAAAAGCCAAAATTCTAAATTTAGAATTTTGGCTTTTTTATTTAGATATAGTATTGATTTTTGAGCTTCCATAGCCGTACAATAATTAGTATATTCACGTAAAAATTTAATAATTCATAAAATTTAAATATATATGGGAGCAATCTCTGTAGATTTCGGAATAAATGACGCCCTAAAACAATTAGGTGTAAAAGCTGTAAATGAAGGCACTTCTACAGGCTCAAATAATTTTTCTAGTGGCGAAATAATTGAATCTTTTTCTCCTGTTGACGGTCAATTAATTGGTAAAGTAAAAGTGACTTCAAAAGAAGATTACGAGAAAGTAATGCAAGCGACAACTTCTGCATTTAAAACTTGGAGAACGATGCCAGCGCCCCAACGCGGAGAAATAGTGCGCCAGTTTGGGGAAAAATTGCGGGAAAAAAAGGAAGCTTTAGGCAAATTGGTGTCCTATGAAATGGGAAAAAGTTACCAAGAAGGACTGGGCGAAGTTCAAGAAATGATTGATATCTGTGATTTTGCGGTAGGATTATCAAGGCAGCTTCATGGGTTGACCATGCATTCTGAAAGACCAGGACATCGCATGTACGAGCAATACCATCCTCTTGGTGTGGTTGGGATAATTTCAGCATTTAATTTTCCAGTTGCCGTTTGGGCGTGGAATACCGCTTTGGCATGGGTTTGTGGCGATGTGTGTGTATGGAAACCTTCTGAAAAAACACCTCTGTGTGGTGTCGCTTGTCAAAATATAGCTGCTGAAGTATTTGCTGAAAACAATCTGCCCGAAGGCATTTCATGTTTAATAAATGGCGATTATAAAGTCGGCGAATTTATGACGAAAGACACACGAATTCCATTAATTTCGGCTACAGGCTCCACCAGAATGGGAAAAATTGTTGCAAAAGAAGTTGCAGCACGCTTAGGGAAATCACTTTTAGAATTGGGTGGAAATAATGCGATTATTGTAACACCGGATGCTGATATGAAAATGACCGTAATTGGTGCTGTTTTTGGAGCAGTTGGTACCGCAGGACAACGTTGTACTTCTACGCGAAGATTAATCATTCATGACTCGATTTATGATAAAGTAAAACATGCTCTTGTTGATGCCTATAAACAACTTAGAATTGGAAATCCATTAGATGAAAACAATCACGTTGGTCCTTTAATAGATACTGATGCTGTTAACATGTATAAAAAGGCTTTAGAAAAAGTTGTAGAACAAGGCGGAAAAATTAGTGTTGAAGGCGGTGTGCTTTCCGGTAAAGGTTATGAAAGCGGATGCTATGTAAAACCCGCCATTGCAGAAGCAAAACCTCATTTTAAAATAGTGCAACATGAAACCTTTGCTCCTGTTTTATACTTATTAAAATATTCTGGAGGCGTTGAAAATGCTATTGCTATTCAAAATGAAGTAGCTCAAGGATTAAGTTCAGCAATTATGACAAATAATTTACGAGAGGCAGAACGTTTCTTATCTGTTCAGGGTTCAGATTGTGGCATTGCCAATGTTAATATTGGAACTTCAGGTGCTGAAATTGGCGGTGCTTTTGGCGGTGAAAAAGAAACTGGTGGCGGACGAGAATCTGGTTCTGATGCTTGGAAAGTGTATATGCGAAGGCAGACGAATACGATTAATTATACTACGGAGTTGCCTTTGGCACAGGGGATTAAGTTTGATTTATAAGTCGTAGCTTAGTATAAAATGTTTAAAACCCATTTCAAAGTTGAAACGTCTTTTTTGTATCTTCAATATTCCAATTAAACCATTTCAACAAATTCAAGTCTAAGAATTTACCACACCATTATTTAATTGGTTTTATGTCTTAATAATATCGCTCTATGAAATCTATATACATTCAACATCTATACAGACGTATCGGTTTTGGAATTTTACCCACGGAACTCAATAAGCTATCCAAAAAGAGCAAAAAGGAGGTTGTCAATAACCTTTTTAAGTCTTCTAAAACTATAACACCACTTGAGGTTGATACTTCAGAAATAAAAGATATTTTTAGTGGTAGCATGATGATGAATTCTAAACTCGACCCTGAAACGCGCCGAAAAATTCAAAAGATAAGTCGTAAAAAGCAAATTGAACTTAATGTAGCGTGGATAGACAGACTTACCAATTCCCCTGAAGTTTTAAGAGAGAAAATGACACTCTTTTGGGCCAATCATTTTGTGTGTGAAGATAATAGCATTACCTACATTCAGCAATTTAACAATACGCTTCGAAAACATGCTTTGGGGAATTTTAAAGATTTTGTAAATGCCGTTTCAAAGGAAGCTGCCATGACAAAATATTTAAATACCAAACAAAATAGAAAGCAAAAGCCCAATGAGAATTTTGCACGCGAATTGATGGAATTGTTCACGTTAGGGGTTGGGCATTATTCCGAAGAAGACATTAAAGAAAGTGCTAAAGCTTTTACAGGTTATAGCCATAATTTACAAGGCGAATTCGTGTTTAGAAAACGCCAGCATGATGAAAGCGATAAAACATTCTTTGGGAAAACAGGTAATTTCTCTGGAGAAGATATCATCGACATTATTTTAGAGCAAAAACAATGTGCAACCTATATCTGCGGAAAACTATACCGCTATTTTGTAAATGATGACATACATGAAAAACATGTTAATGCCATGGCAAATGTGTTTTACAAAGATTATAACATTGAAAACCTGATGCGGTTTGTACTAACCTCAGATTGGTTTTACGATGAAAAAAATAGAGGCACAAAAATAAAATCGCCCATAGAGTTTTTAGTAGGAATTAAAACGTTAGTCCCCACTAAATTCAAAAACCCTAAACAGTTGCTATACCTTCAAAAATTGTTGGGGCAAACTTTATTAGACCCGCCAAATGTTGCCGGTTGGAAAGGTGGTAGAAACTGGATAGATAGCAACACCATTGTTTTACGTTTAAAGTTACCATCTCTATTGCTTAATAACGCCTATATTTCTAAAGTAAAACAGGGGCAAGATGATGCTCTAATGACAACTAAAAAGGAGGCATTCAAGAAAAGTTATGGTAAGTTTTATAAAACAGAAGTGAACTGGAAATATTTCAATAATCAATTCAAAAATGTTGAAATGAATGAGTTTCAAAATCACTTGTTGGCTTGTGAAATTAACGAAAGTGCAAAAGTATATCTACAATCTTTAGAGAAAGTATCAAAACGAGAACATTGCATCCAACTCATGTCGTTACCAGAATATCAAATGTGTTAATTATGGACAGAAGAAAATTTTTAAAACAGTCGTCGTTAGCTAGTAGCTTATTTATGGTCCCTAGTTTTATAAGGGCTTTTGAGCAAGTGGCAAGCAGCAAATTAGGCTACAAGCGTTTGGTAATTATACAATTATCTGGAGGCAATGATGGATTAAACACCGTTATTCCCTACAGAAACGATTTGTATTACAAAGAGCGACCTACGTTAAGCATTGCCAAAAACGATATCATTAAATTAAACGATGAGGTTGGCTTACATTCTAGCCTTGAACCGTTACAAAAACTTTACGATAAGGGTTATTTGTCCATCATAAATAATGTAGGGTACCCAAACCCAGTAAGATCTCATTTTAGATCTATGGATATTTGGCAAACCGCTACCGATTCTAACGAGTTTTCCCAAAGTGGATGGGTTGGTCGTTATTTAGATAACTACGGAAAAAAACCTTATAGTGCTATCGAAATAGACGAGAGCTTATCCTTAGCCATGAAAGGCGAAAACACGAATGCTATTGCTACTCAAAATGCTAGAACGTTTTATAATTTATCAAAAGACCCCTATTTCAAAAATATTCATAACCATCAAAACGATGCGCATTTAAGCGAACATAATTTGGGCTACTTGTACAAATCCATGATTGCTGCCGAATCTTCAGCTAAATATATATTCGAAACCAGTAAAACGGTTACCAGCTCGCAAGAATATCCAAATAATAAATTCGGGAAACAGCTAAAAACCACGGCGCAGTTTATCAATTCGGGATTGCAAACCAAAGTGTTTTATACCTCTTTGGGCGGTTTCGATACGCACGTAAATCAGCTCAATACCCAAAACCGCTTATTAGGTCAATATGCAAATGGTATAGAAGCATTTGTACAAGATTTAAAAAATAACGACAGCTTTAAAGACACGTTAATTTTAACCTTTTCAGAATTTGGGCGTCGTGTAAAACAAAACGCGAGTGCAGGTACGGACCACGGAACTGCAAATAATGTGTTCGTCATTGGCGAAAATCTTAAAAAACAAGGCTTATATAACAATATGGCAAGCCTTAGCGATTTAGATGATAATGGAGATTTAAAATTCGAGATAGATTTTAGAACTATTTACGCTACTGTTTTAGATAAATGGCTAGAGGTAGATGATAAAAAAGTACTGAACAAGTCCTTTAATCAGTTGGATTTTGTTTAAAGTAAAGACATAAAAAAACCCTGAGCCTATTCTTTACGATTTGGGGCATCAAGGTTTTCTTAAATGATTAATAGCGGTGCAAATGTAATATTTTTTTTCAAAATGAAAATAGCCCAATGTTAACTTAATGTTAAACTTATTAACAAATGTTAATTATACCTCACCTTCCTTAAAATACGAAGTGCTTCTTTATACAAAACATAAACATCTTCATTGTAATGCTTTAAATAAGGTTTAGCTTTTAGTAGGCTATCTAGAGCTTCCGGGAAATCGTTGAGGTAGCATATCAAGTACGTTGATGGCAAATTGTTTAAATCTACCAATTCATTATTTGTCAGCGTTAATCCCTTTTTTAATTTTTCAAGAATGGCATTGTTCGTATTGTAAATATGGTGCAATGTTTTTTTGTTAAACTGCGGAGGCTCAAAAAGTAGCTTTTTTTCAATATTATAATTAGCATTATCATGAAAATTAATAATGGTTTCTTCTAACGGATAATATTTAAAGCTTTTCTTAAAACCTAGGTTTACGTATTCAATAATTTTAAAACTATCATCGGTAATGGTGATAGATACTTCGTCTAAAGCAGAAAAAAATAAACGCACTTGTTCATTGATCAATTCAATGTCAACCCTAGAATAAAAGACCTCTTTTTTTACCGTTTTCTTTTGTCCTGCCCAACATACCACAAAATATTCCTTAAAAACCTTGTATTGCGCATTAAAGTCTTTACGGCTATTCATAAAATCCATAACACCATTAAGCGTATGCTCAATATTGTTTTGGGAATTGTTTTCAATGGCAGCGACAATTTTAGAATTCACATCTTTAATATCGCTTTCAAAAACTTTGGGCATGCTAATACTGCCGTCTCTAAAAAACACTGAGCCGCCATAATATTTCCAGATGTTTTTTCTAAGCGACGTCAGTTTTCCAATGGCTCTAATAGTTACTAGCCCAACGACTTTATCGTCTGGTAAATGTGGAAACGGAATATTCTCGTATTGCACAATTGGCGGATGTGTCAAGTACGCATTAATAAGGTTTTGAATTTTACTGTCATCAAAAAAATCAACACCAATTATAGCATTATCTTCATCTTCAACACCAATAACAATGTAAGAGTTGTTTTTTGGGTTACTGTTAGAGAGCGCACAAATATGCTTTAAAAACTTCGCCTTTCCTTCTTTTTGCCCAATATCTATTTTTCGTTTCTTATCATAGAAACTGTTCTCATCGTTATGAGCTAAAAGGTGTTTTATGAGAAGGCGTTTGTTAATCATATTTGTCATTCCACACTCGAAACGGAATACGCTTTATAGCAATTCAATTTCCCTTTTCGAATTTTCTCTTTTAGGTTGTTTAAAATTCGTTTTTAATTTTACATTAAAAATACCTAAAAAGGCATGTTTTTCAATAATATTTGATTCAGATTTCATCAGAATTTATTCACGCCTATTTTCAAATTAAGAAGATCTTATCATAATTATTGGTTAAAGTTAGAAAACATGGCACTTTACTGAATTTTTTAACCAATTTTTAACAGGTTTCAAATAAAAATTTTAACAATTTGCAATCCTCAAAAATTGAGTTGTATATTCGAGCAGTAAAATATAAAAATGATGGAAGAAACAAGTACAATTGATATTAAGTCGATAAACGAGAAAATTGAAAAGGAGAGTGCTTTTGTTGATTTACTAACGTTTGAAATGAACAAAGTAATCGTGGGTCAAAAACACATGATTGAGCGTTTACTAATAGGCCTTCTAGGTCGCGGACACATACTTCTGGAAGGTGTGCCAGGTTTAGCAAAAACCTTAGCCATTAATACTTTGGCGCAAGCGGTTGACGGAAGTTTTAGTCGTATTCAGTTTACACCAGATTTATTACCTGCCGATGTAACGGGAACTTTGATTTATAACATGAAGTTGAATGATTTCTCCATTAAAAAAGGACCAATCTTCGCCAACTTTGTATTGGCAGATGAAATTAACAGAGCACCAGCAAAAGTACAATCGGCATTACTGGAAGCCATGCAGGAAAAACAAGTGACCATTGGCGATGCAACCTTTATACTTGATAAACCATTTTTAGTAATGGCAACGCAAAACCCTGTGGAGCAAGAAGGAACTTATCCTTTGCCAGAAGCTCAGGTGGATCGTTTTATGCTAAAAACAGTCATCGATTATCCAAAAATTGACGAGGAACAATTAATTATGAGAGCCAATATGAATGGTGCTTGGGATAAAGTAAACCCCGTTGTTTCTGTAAAACAAATTTTGGCGGCGCAAGAAGCTATTAAGGATGTTTACATGGATGAAAAAATTGAAAAATACATACTGGATATCATTTTTGCTACGCGATATCCAGAGAAATATAGACTTACTGATTTAAAACCATTGATTTCTTTTGGAGCATCTCCTCGTGGAAGTATCAATTTAGCCACGGCGGCCAAATGTTATGCATTTATCAAGCGTCGTGGATATGTTATTCCTGAAGATGTTCGTGCCGTTGTTTATGATGTGTTGCGCCACAGAATAGGTATTACATATGAAGCTGAAGCAGAAAATGTAACTTCCGAAGACATCATCAACAAGATTGTAAACGAAATTGAGGTACCATAAAAAAGCCCCCTAACCCCCATGAGGGGGAACACTCACTCGTGCGTAACCAAAGGGGCGAAATAAAAATATGTTTAAAACATCAATTTCAAATTAACACTTAACCGCAATCAATTCCCCCATTTGGGGGTTAGGGGGCTATGGATACTAAAGAATTACTAAAAAAAGTACGTAAAATAGAGATCAAGACACGCCGCTTGTCTGATCATATTTTTGGAGGAGAATACCATTCTACCTTTAAAGGGCGTGGTATGACGTTTAGTGAAGTGCGCCAGTATCAATTTGGGGATGACGTAAGAACTATCGACTGGAACGTTACAGCCCGTTATAGCGAACCTTACGTAAAAGTATTTGAAGAAGAGCGCGAATTGACCATGATGCTAATGGTGGATATTTCGGGTTCGGAATTATTTGGTACAGTACAACAATTTAAAAATGAAGTAGTTACCGAAATTGCTGCAACTCTTGCATTTTCAGCAACTCAAAATAATGATAAAATCGGACTGATTTTATTTTCAGACCAGATAGAACTTTATATTCCACCTAAAAAAGGACGTTCTCACGTATTGCGAATTATTCGAGAATTGATTGAGTTCAAACCCCTAAGCAAACAAACCGATTTAGCCCAAGCTTTAAAATTCATGCAGAACGTTATGAAGAAAAAAGCCATTGTTTTTGTGCTTTCAGATTTTATGACAGACGATTACCAACACACCATGAAAATAGTATCTGGAAAACATGATGTAACTGGCATACGAGTTTACGATAAGCGGGAAGAGGAAATTCCTAACCTTGGTGTGGTACAAATGCAAGATGAAGAAACAGGAGAATTAATGTTGGTAAATACCACTTCAAAAAAAGTACGCCGCAATTACGCTAAATTTTATAATGACAAAGTAACCTATTATAAAGAAAGTTTTTCACGCTCGGGCGCAGGAACAATGAATTGTCGCGTGGACGAAAGTTACGTAAAAAAATTATTAGGATATTTTAAAAGAAGAAGCTAAGAGATTAACGATTTATGATTAACGATTTTAGATTTATAAATAAAAGAACTTCCGTTTTCGGCAGCCTGTTTTCCGTCTTCGGTCTTCCGTCTTCGGTCATTTTGTCTTTTCTCTTTTGTCTTTCTTCTTTCCTCTCCTTTTCCCAAGTTACAGCATCAATTGATTCAACATCCATAAAAATTGGAGAGCAAATCACCTATAAAATCCAAGTTGAAACAGATTCTACAAATTTGGTGGTTTTTCCAGAAGGGCAAACGTTTACGCCTATGGAAATGATTGAATCTTACGCCATAGATACCATTAAAAAGAAAGATAAATTCAGCTTGATAAAAAAATATGGGCTAACGCAATTCGATTCGGGATCATACACCATACCAAGGCAACAAATTATTATTGGAGATAAAACGGTTTTTACGGATTCTTTAAAAGTTGAAGTGAATACGATTGCCATAGATACTACTAAGCAAGGGTTATTCGATATAAAGCCAATGATTGAAGTTGAAAAAAGAGGCAGCAATTGGTGGAAATATGTGTTAATCGGATTGCTTGTTATTGGAGTGATTGCAGCTATTTTATGGTGGCTTATTTGGCGACAAAAACCATTGACAGAGGAACAAAAAATCGCCTTATTACCGCCTTACGACCGTGCAAAATTGGCACTTAAAAAACTAGATGAAAGTCATTATTTAAAACACGAACAATTAAAGGATTACTATTCAGAATTAACCTTAATCATCAGAAAATATTTAGATGAAAAGGTGTACGACCATGCTTTAGAAAGCACTACTGATGAATTGATTTCGAGATTAAAATTGCTAAAAGAAGGCAATCAAATCGATTTAAGTGATGAAACCATAAAGAATTTAGACCGTATTTTGAGACGTGCCGATTTGGTAAAATTTGCAAAATCCGCACCAGATATCGCTTTGGCAGAATTAGATAGAAATACAATAGATGCCGAAATAGATCATGTTAAAGAGGTGTTACCAGAACCAACTGAAGAAGAAAAGCTGCTCGATGAACAATACCGTGAAGAACAAGAGCGCAAACAAAAACGCAAAAAAGTTTGGATTACAGTTGGATTAAGTGTGTTCTTGCTGCTCGTTGCAATCACAGGTTTTTCAATAAAATTCGGGTTCGATTATGTGAAAGATACCATTATAGGCCATGAAAGCAAAGAGCTGCTTGAAGGCGAATGGGTAACTAGTAAATACGGTGTACCACCTGTTACAATTTCAACGCCAAAGGTATTAAAGAGAATGCCACCCCCTATTCCAGAAGAAGCGAAACAACAAGTGGATATGACCATGTTTGGTTATGGGAGTCTTCTTGACGGTTTTAATGTAGTTGTGATTACTACAAAAGTGAAGAACATGGGCAAGAACAAAATTGAACTTGAGCAAATTGCAGAGCAAAGCATTAAAATGATTGAGCAACAAGGGATAGAAAACATGATTGTTAAAAACGATAAGTTTACAACGCCAAATGGAGCCGAGGGTTTAAAAGTTCATGGCACAGGAGATTTCCCAACAATTATAAATGATAAGAAAGAAAAAGGGAATTACACCATATTGCTGTTTAATTCGGATAATGTGTTTCAGCAAATAGTGTTAGTCTGGAAAGAGCATGATCATTATGCAGACCGAATGGTAGAGCGCATTTTAAATTCTGTTGAACTTAAAAATGAGGAAGAATAATGTTAGAGGGCATTCAGTTTTTAAATAAAGAACTATTTTGGTTGCTATTACTACTGCCAATTGCAATCGTATGGTACATCTTTAAGCATAAAAAACAAACTGCCGAACTTAAAATGTCGAGTTTAAAAGGGTTTAAAATTACGAATTCATGGTTGCCAAAATTGAAACATGGATTGTTTTTATTAAGACTTCTAGCATTAGGGTTGTTAATTACTGCCTTAGCAAGACCACAAGCGGTAGATGTTTCAACCAGGACAAAAACAACTCGTGGCATTGATATTGTGATGGCAATAGACGTTTCTGCAAGTATGCTGGCAAAAGATTTAAAACCTAACAGGCTAGAAGCACTTAAAGATGTAGCTGGAGAATTTATAAAAGGAAGACCAAACGATAGAATTGGCTTAGTGGAATACGCTGGAGAAAGCTACACCAAAACCCCAATAACCAGCGATAAAGCCATTGTATTACGTTCTTTAAAAGATATAAAATATAACACCATTATTGAAGGCGGAACTGCGATTGGGATGGGTTTAGCGACCTCTGTAAACCGATTAAAAGACAGTAAGGCGAAGAGTAAAGTCATAATTTTATTAACCGATGGCGTCAATAATTCTGGTTTTATAGACCCGAGAACTGCAAGCGAATTAGCGGTTGAATATGGCATAAAAACATACACAATCGGTTTAGGCACCAACGGAATGGCACTGTCTCCAATAGCTATAGATGCTAGAACAGGTCGTTTTCAATACGGCAGAATTCAAGTTGAAATAGATGAAGAACTATTAAAGGAAATAGCAGACGCCACAGGAGGTAAATATTTTAGAGCGACCAATAACGAAAAGCTAGAAGAGATTTACAAGGAAATAAACAAACTGGAAAAAACGGAAATTGAAGAATTTAAGTTTTATAACTATGAAGAAAAGTATCGTCCGCTAGTATTGCTTGCAGGCATGTTATTGCTCTTGGAATTGTTGCTGCGATTTACAATTTTTAGGAGTTTTGTATAAGTAGTGTTTTGTCATTTCCGCGAAGGCGGAAATCTCAAATAATAATTTAAGCAAGGTTTCAAATCTCGAAGCGTTGGGAGTAGGTATGAAAAAGAGAAGAGAACAAAGAATAGAGAAAAAAGAGAAGAGAGAAAGAGTTAGAAAATCAAGAATTCGTTGAGACTGCCAACTGAAGACTGTAAACTGTAAACTGAAAAATGTATCAATTAGATGAAAAAATATGGTTTTGGACGCTGGGAATTATCCCGGTAATTCTCCTGTTCTTTTTGGTGCTCCAAATTTGGAAATACAACACGCAAAAGAAATTTGGCGATAAGCAATTGCTTAAAAAGTTAAGTCCAGATAAATCATTATTCAAACCAACTTTAAAAATAGTTTTACTCTGTTTAGCTTTTTTATGCTTTACAATAGCATTGGTAAATCCTAAAATAGGCACAAAGCTAGAAACCGTAAAGCGCGAAGGTGTCGATATTGTATTTGCAGTAGATGTCTCAAAAAGCATGCTGGCCGAAGATATTGCGCCAAATAGATTAGAAAAAGCAAAACAACTCGTGACTCAAATCATCAATAATTTGGCGAGCGATCGGGTTGGGATCATTGCCTATGCAGGAAAAGCATTTCCGCAATTGCCAATAACCACAGATTATGCATCGGCAAAAATGTTTTTAAACAACATGAATACAGATATGTTGTCCTCACAGGGAACCGCTATAAACGAAGCCATTAAATTATCTAAAACCTATTTTGATAATGAAGAGCAAACCAATCGGGTGTTGATTATTATTTCAGATGGCGAAGATCATAGTGAAGAAGCTATTGCCTTAGCCGAAGAAGCTCATGAAGAAGGTATTCGCATTTTTACAATTGGAGTGGGCGATTTAAAAGGCGGTCCAATTCCATTAAAAAGAAATGGCGTAGTAGTCAGTTATAAAAAGGATAATCAAGGAGAAACTGTTATCACGAAATTGAACGAAGAGACCTTAAAAGGAATAGCTGCAGAAGCCGATGGCGCTTACATCAACGGAAAAATTACAGACAATGTGGTAGAAAGCATTAGAGAGATTTTAAACAAAATGGATAAAACCGAATTTGAAGCCAAACAATTTGCAGATTTTAAAGATCAATTTCAATGGTTTTTAGGTTTCGGTATTTTCTTTTTGTTTATAGATATTTTACTGTTAGAACGAAAAACGGCTTGGTTGAAGAAGTTGAATTTGTTTAATGAGAATTTTTAAACGCATCATTTAGAAATTCTCATTCCCTAGAACCTGCCTACCGGCAGGCAGGGGCGGAATCTAAAAAATTAAAAGACAGAATTATTTTATAAATTTTTTAACGCTCAAAAATTATAGGTTTTATAAATTAGAAATAAAAAAATGAGAGAATTACTAACTTTTTTTATCCTCTTTATCACGCTAGTATCTTTTTCGCAAGAAAAGGACAAAGAGCGGTTATTGGCCGAAAAAAAAGCTAATAACTACGTTTATGAAGCGAATGAATTGGTAGATGAAGATTTCGTTTCTGCTGAAATGGAATACAGAAAAGCATTGTCAAAACAATCAAATAATATTGCAGGCTTATATAATTTAGGAAACTCATATTACAAAAGTGGTAATTATGAAGAAGCCTTATACCGTCTTCAACAGACAGCAAAATTGTCCAATTCAAAAGCCGAAAAACACAAGGCATTTCATAATATGGGAAATATTCTCATGAAAAACAACAACTGTAAAGAAGCCGTAGAAGCTTATAAAAATGCATTGAGAAACAATCCTTCTGATGATGAAACACGTTACAATTTGGGTTTAGCACAAGAATGCGCTAAAAAGCAGGAAGACGAAAATAAGGACGACAAGAATAAGGATGACAAGGAGGATAAGGACAACAGCGAGGATAAAAAAGACGAGAATAAAGAAAACAAAGACGACAAGGATAAGGGCAACGAAGATAATAAAGACAACGAAAATAAGGACGATAAGAAAGAAAACGAAGAAGATAAAAAGGATGAAGGCGATAAAGAAGATGAAAAGAAAAATCCAGAAGATAAAAAAGACGATAAGGGCAAAGGAGACAAGGATAAAGAAGAAAAAAAACAACCCCAGCCTCAACAAGGACAATTATCTCCTCAGCAAATTAAAAGTTTGTTAGAGGCCATGAACAATCAAGAGCAAAAAGTTCAAGAAAAAATGAATGTTGAAAAACAAAAAGGAATTAAAATTAAAACTGAGAAAGACTGGTAAAAGGAGTAACGAACAACGATTAACGATTTTTGAATTGTTGTTCGTTAATTTTTATGGGATTTATACAGCACATATTTCAATTTTCGTAGAGAGTATCAAAACATCCAAAACTAATAATTTAAAAAATCATTAATCGTTTTTTACTAAATAAAAAGTCAGAAAGAATTATGGGAAGATCAGAAGTATTTTTATTTAAAAACAAGCAATTCTGTTCAATTTTCGTAGCAAGTATCAAAACATCAAAGGCCAACAATTCAAAAATCGTTAATCGTTAATCGTTGTTCGTTAATTTTTATGAGATTTATTCAGCACATATCAATTGTTCTATGCATACTTGTTTCAAGTATCGGATTTGCCCAAGTAACTTTCGAGGCAAAAGTGAGCAAGAAAAAACTAGGGGTAAACGAGCGTTTACGAATAGATTTTGAGATGAACCAAGATGGGGATAATTTCAATCCGCCAAGTTTTACTGGTTTTACAGTAATTGGTGGTCCAAATCAATCCGTTAGCAACTCATGGATTAACGGTGTGCGTTCTTATAAAAAAACATACAGTTATTTTTTAGCACCAAAAAAAAGAGGAACTTTTACAATAAGTCAAGCTACTATTGTTATAGATGGCGAAACCTATAAAACCACACCTGTAAAAATAGAGGTTACGGCGGCAATCGATAAGCCAAAAGACCCCAATGACCCTAATTATGTGGCTACAAATAATATCCATTTGGTTGCTGAGGTTTCAAATACAAATCCGTATTTAAACGAAGCCATTACTGTAGTTTACAAATTGTATGTTGCTCCTAATACAGGGGTTGACAATTGGCGAGAAATTGATATGCCCAAATATGATGATTTCTGGAGCCAGACAATAGATACCAAAGGGCAACGTGTTCAAAACGGTACTTATGACGGCGAAGATTACCGGTATTTGGTGTTAAGAAAAACGGTATTATATCCGCAAAGAACGGGGGAATTAAACATAGAACCTTTAAGTTTAAATGTTGCCGTTCAAGTGCCAACAAATAGGCGCGATATTTTTGGTGGTCGCTTAATGACACGAGTAAACAAAACGGTTTCAGCTGAAAATAAAGTCATCAATGTAAAACCATTGCCAGAAAAAGGAAAACCTGCAGATTTTACGGGTGCGGTTGGCGATTTTAGTTTTAAAGTAAGCACTTCGAAAACAGAGTTGGATGCCTCAGAATCACTCCAAGCTAAGGTTGAAGTAAGAGGGAAAGGGAACTTAAAGCTTTTTAATTTACCAAAAATAAGCCTTCCGAGTTCTTTGGAAGTATATGAACCAGAACACGAGGAAAACGTAAGTACTACCACTCGAGGCATGCAAGGCAGTATTTCTGATAGTTACACCATTGTGCCGCAGTATAGAGGGAAATATCCGTTGCCAAGTATTTCGTTTTCTTATTTCGATTTAAAAACTGAAACGTATAAGCGTTTATCTTCCGATGAGATAGTGATTAATGTATTGGGCGGCCCTACAAATACAGCTTCCGAAGCAAATAATTCATCAATAAATAACACAAAACAAGCAGTAGTTTCAAACAATAATCAATTTGCTTTTATAAAGACAAAAACTGACTTTTCGCCAATTAAGAGGGAATACTTTTTTAAATCCAAATTATTCTGGAGTTTGTTGTTAGTGCCTTTTTTAGCCATTCCATTGGCCATAGTGTTCAGAAGAAAAAAGGCGTCTATGGATGCGGATATCGTTGGCAATAAAATTAGGAAAGCAGACAGGCTAGCCAGAAAATATTTGAAAGGTGCAAAAAAACAGTTAGGTAAAAAAGAAGCGTTTTATGAAGCCCTAGAAAAAGCATTGCACAATTATCTCAAAGCTAAATTAAGAATAGAAACTAGCGAATTGAGCAAAGATAGAATACAAGCTTTATTACAGGAAAGAGGTGTGGAAAGTTCTGTTATAAACGACTTTATTGCCATTTTTGAAAACTGTGAATTGGCACGTTACACGCCAATTACAAACGTAACCATGCAAGCAGATTATGATAAGGCAGCTAAAACTATTTCATTAATTGATAAACAGGCTCGTTAAGATGAAAAGGTTTTTACAGATATTAATAATTCTATTAAGTTTCTCAACTATTGAAGCTCAGAACACTACGCTTTTTGATGAAGGGAACACGTTATATAACAAAGGCAAATATGCCGAAGCCATAGATAAATACATGGCTGTTTTAGAGACTGAAAATCATTCTTCAGAGTTGTATTATAATTTGGCAAACGCACATTATAAATTAAACAACGTAGCACCAAGTATTTATTATTACGAAAAAGCGTTACAATTAAATCCGAAGGATAAAGACATCAAAAACAATTTGGCATTTGCGAATAATATGACGGTAGATGCTATTGACAATTTGCCAGAAGTTGGTTTTTCAAAGTTGATTAAAAACATGACCAACACCTTTCATTTTGATACTTGGGCGAAAATCACGGTGGCATTAGGTTTCTGTTATGTTATTTTGGTGTTGCTTTATTATTTTTCATTTTCATCTGTAAAAAAACGGATTACTTTCGTTGGAAGCATCACTTGTTTAATTGCGCTTTTCATCACGTTGGCTTTTGCTTTTAATAAATTTGAAATAGATAAAAAAAACAATCCTGCCATAGTATTTGCTCAAGAGGCCAAAGTTAAAACCGATCCTAATACTAGAAGCGAAGAATCTTTTAGGTTACATGAAGGCACTAAGGTTCAAATTATTGAAACTTATAATGATTGGAAAAAAATAAAACTTACGGATGGAAAAATGGGATGGATTTCTTCCGAAGACATAAAAGCGCTAAACAATTTTTAAAAGAGATTTAACAAAACAAATTGTAAATGTTATATTTGTTAGAGCTGAATGAGAAAAACCATGGGGGAACAAAGAGTTTCAATAGTAATGGCACTAATTTTTATGGCGTTTGTAACGGCGCCAACAGTTATTACAGTTATTGACGACTCCATTGATATCTCAATGTTTTATGCAATTACAGAAGAAGAGGAAAAAGGTTCTGAAAACGGTAAAAGCCTAAACCTTATTTGCTTCGAAGATATCTTCAATGAAGATAATTTAACACTTAATGCTTCTGAAAACAGTCTGAGATATTTTTTTAAAACATATCCCATACCTCATTTAAATCTGATTTCTCCCCCTCCAGATTATATATAGATAATTTCATGCTTCTTTTTGATGAAGGAGGCAATGAATTCTTTTTTTATTTCGAATAAAAACCAATAGTTTTAAAAATAATCAGTTTAAAAAGAAATGATTATTTTTAGCATAGAGGTAACATCTTACAACCGATAAACAATAAAAATAACAAATGAAAAATTTATTTTCAAATATTAAAGGCGATGCTTTTGGTGGTATTACCGCAGGAATTGTTGCATTACCATTAGCACTAGCGTTTGGTGTGTCTTCTGGATTAGGTCCCACAGCCGGACTTTACGGCGCTATTTTTATCAGTTTTTTTGCGGCTCTTTTTGGAGGTACCAACACCCAAATTTCTGGACCTACAGCACCAATGACTGCTGTAAGTATGATAGTTATTGCAGGTATTATCGCTACTAATGATGGTGATATTTCTAAAGCACTACCCGTTATTCTTACCGTATTCTTATTGGCAGGTTTAATGCAAATAGGCTTGGGCGTTTTAGGATTAGGTAAATACATTAGATATATTCCTTATCCCGTAGTTTCCGGTTTTATGACCGCCATAGGGGTTATTATTATACTCACTCAAATTTTACCCTCTCTCGGTTATTATCCAAAAGAAGATATGGAATTTGTGAATACATTTAAGCCGCAAGCAGAGGAAGTTATTTTAGAAAATATACTAAAAGAGGAAGCTGGAGAAGGTATTTTGGTGCTTGAAAATTTTAAAGAAACTATTAATAGGGCAAATGGAACAACACAAGCAGATATTTTAAAGGAGTCCCAAACTTTGGCGGCTAAGGAAGCATCAGGTGCGTTAGGTGCTATAAAGGCCTTTCCGAAAGCTATACAAAACATCAACTGGTTGGAGTTAATTTTAGCATTAGGAACTATTTTTATCATTTATGGATTTAAAAGAATTACCAAAGCTGTGCCCAGTACTCTAGTTGCATTAGTGGTTATGTCTGGTATTGCGGTAGGCTTCGGATTAGATTACAGGCCCATTGAAGAAATTCCAAGTGGGCTGCCTGTTCCTAATTTGGAGATTTTTACAAGCTTTAGTGTAAGTAGCATAACACCTCATGTTTTTACAGCATTGACCTTGGCATTATTAGGGGCTATAGATTCCTTATTGACAAGTGTTGTAGCAGATAATATGACGAAGACCAAACATAAACCAAATAAGGAATTAGTAGGTCAAGGTATTGGAAATAGTATTGCTGCAATTTTTGGAGGCATTCCCGGTGCAGGAGCAACTATTAGAACGGTTGTAAATATTACCTCTGGCGGAAAAACAAAATTATCGGGAATGATAGCTGGTATTATGTTATTGATTATTCTTTTAGGCTTAGGGCCTGTGGCGTCACAAATTCCAGCGGCCGTATTAGCAGGAATATTAATTACTGTTGGTATAGGCGTCATGGATTATAAAGGTTTAAAAGCGATACCTGTATTACCTAAAGACATGAAAATAGGACCATTTAAAATGAGTTCTGAAGTGTTAATTATGTTGATTGTTCTATTCCTTTCTACATTCTGGAACTTAGTCTATGCTGTTGGAATAGGGTTAGTGATAGCGTCTTTAATGTTTATGAAAAAGATTGGAGATTTAACTGCTGAACGATCGGATGTAAAAGCGCTTAAAGAGGAAGCATGGGCAGACGAGGGCTCATTTCCTTCAAATTTAAAAGAAGAAGTATTTATAAAGCACTTGAAAGGGCCGCTATTCTTTGGCTCAACTAGTGATTTTCAGGCGCTAACACAACAAATACCCAATACGGCAGAAGTAGTGATTTTAAGATTAGGACGTATGCAATATATGGATCAATCTGGACTATATGCCATGGAAGATATGCTTCTAGAACTGAAGAATAGGGGTGTAGAAGTATTATTTGTTGGGTTATTAAAACAACCGCGTTACATGATGGAACGTATTGACATTATTCCGGATTTTATTCCTAATGAACATATATTCAAAACCTTCAATGAGTGTATGAAATGGGTTAAAGACAATGTAAAAGATAAATATTAATCGTTAAAAAATAAAATTATGAAAAACACATATTATCATCAGTTATTACAAAATAACAAAGAGTGGGTCCAACAAAAAATCGATAAAGATCCAAAGTTTTTTGAAGAATTATCAAAAGGTCAAAAACCACCTGTTTTATGGATTGGTTGCGCAGATAGTAGAGTACCCGCAAATCAAATAACAGGAACGCTTCCCGGAGAAATGTTTGTGCACAGAAACATTGCCAATATGGTAGTGCATACAGATATGAATATGTTGAGTGTTTTGGATTATGCCGTAAACCATCTAAAAGTAAAACATGTAATTGTATGTGGGCATTATGGTTGTGGAGGTGTACAAGCCGCAATGCAAAACAAATCTTTAGGGCTTATCAATAAATGGATTAGAAATATTAAGGAGGTTTATAAAGAGAATATTACTGAGTTAAGAAAGATTGAAGACGAGAAAAAACGCTTTGATAGATTGGTAGAGTTAAACGTAAAAGCACAAGTTTATGATTTGGCGAAAACATCTATAGTCCAAAGTGCTTGGAAAAATGATACTGGCCTCGAAATTCACGGTTGGGTGTATGGTATAAACGACGGTATTATTAAAGATTTAAAAGTATCGATGGATAGTGCTGCTCATTTAGACGATATTTTCACATTAGATTTAGATTAAATTTTTCTGAAAAAAATGAAACCCCCATCAAATATTTATTTGATGGGGGTTTTTAATTCACATTTCCTTTTCAAAAGCATTAAAATGTAGTTACATCATTTGAATAAAAGCATAGTAAATAGGCATCCCTAATGTAATATTAAAGGGAAACGTAATTCCTAACGCCATTGGGATATAAATCCCTGCATCTGCTCTTGGTTCGGCAAGCTTCATGGTTGCAGGAACAGCAATATAAGACGCGCCAGCACCAAGTATTGCAAACAATAATCGGTTGCCTGCACTTTCAGTAATAAAACCACTTAAATAGGCTACTATTAATCCGTTTATAAGTGGCACAATAATTCCGAAGGCAAATAAAAACACACCATATTTTTTGAAGCCCTTAATTCGTTTTGCGGTTACCATTCCCATTTCTAAAAGGAATAAGGACAAGAAGCCTTTGAAGATATCAGTAGTAAAAGGTTCAATACCTCGGGCTTGTGTAGCATCGGCAATCAGTCCAATGATTAAACTACCTATAAGCATCAGCACGCTTCCGCCAGTTAAGGAATGTTTTATTAGCGATCCTATAGATTTTTTTTCTTCAGATTTTTTACCCGCATCGTAAAGCATAATTAAAATCACACCGACAATAATTGCAGGAGACTCCATAATCGCCATGATAGCAACCATATGTCCGCCAAAACTAATGCCTTGATTCTCTAAAAATGACACCGCAGTAACAAAAGTAACGGCACTTACCGAACCATAGGCAGCAGCAATTGCACCAGCATTAGGAACACCAATTTTCTTTTTCAGCGCAAAAAAAGTGTAAATGGGAACCAAGCTCGAAAGCAAAATTGCAAAAATAATAGAGTATGAAATTTCAGAATTAAACTCACTATGCGACAATTCCTGCCCGCCCTTAAACCCAATGGCAAAAAGTAAATACAGGGAAATAAATTTTGATGAGTTTTCGGGAATTTTTAAATCACTCTTTAAAGCTGTGGCTAATATTCCTAAGATAAAGAATAACAGAACAGGGTTGGTTAAATTGCTAATAAGTACATCTACATTCATACGGTAAGTATTTTAAGTTCGGGGGCAAAAGTATTTTAAGTTATCCATATATTTTTATTTAAATTTGTTATCAAACACATAAAGAATATTTATGAATTTCACATTACACCAACTAAAAGTATTTAGCGTTATCGTTCAAAATAAAAGTGTTACAAAAGCAGCAGAAGAATTGAACATGACACAACCTGCCGCATCCATTCAGCTTAAAAACTTTCAAGATCAATTTGATATTCCTTTGACCGAGATTTTAGGAAGACAGCTTTACGTTACCAATTTTGGGAGCGAGATTTATGACATAGCTGAGTCAATTCTAAATAAGGTTAGTACTATTGATTACAAAACTCAGACGTTTAAAGGGTTGTTATCTGGTAAACTGAGAATATCTGTTGTATCGACGGGCAATTATGTAATGCCGTATTTTCTAAACGGCTTTTTAAAACAGCATCCAGAAATAGATTTGGTGTTGGATGTTTCAAACAAGGCCAATGTTATTAAAGATTTAGAGCAAAACGAAGTTGATTTTTCTTTGGTTACCGTAATTCCGAAACATTTAGATTTAAATGAAGAACCACTTATGGCGAATAGACTACACCTTGTAGCAGCAAAAAGTCATAGTTTGAATATTAAAAAGATTGAAGACAAATCGCTTTTTAAAAGAATACCATTAATATATAGAGAAGAAGGTTCTGGAACGCGCTACACGATGCAACAGTTTTTTGCGCAGGAGAAAATTCAACCTAAAATAAAATTAGAATTAACCACCAACGAAGCCATAAAACAAGCAGTAGTAGCAGATATCGGGATGTCTATAGTTTCATTGCTAAGCATTAAGAACGAATTATCTCAAAATGAGCTGAAAATTATTCCAGTAAAAGGATTGCCTTTAGAATCGCAATGGAAATTAATCTGGTTAAAGAAAAAGAATTTATCTCCGGTAGCTCTAGCTTTTTTAGACTACGTAAAACAAGAAAAAGACAAGGTTTATAACGAATTTTTCAAGTGGATGGAGCAGTATTAAGCTATTTTGGAGTCTCTATTAGAAAAGCTTTTATCTCAACATAAATCATTTAACAAAACAAAAAACCAGAACAAATCAATGTTCTGGTTTCATTTATAGTTAATAAAAACCCTCTATTTTAAGACGGTTCAATATATTTCTTATCTATTCATATTCTTTATTTGATCTACAAAATTATCTAAATCTGCGCCATTATTTACAAGGGTTAAAGCCTTATCGATGATGTATTTTACGTTTACTGCGTGAAACCCAAGTCCAACAGCAATTTTATTTAAAAGTTTGTGCTCTGGATCCCCTTTTATTTGGTCAACATATACCATGCGTACTAGGTCGTACAAACGCTCCAAACGTTTATCATATGATACTGGCGGATTAATCGGGTGCGATTTATAATTCTTTAAAATAGCCTTAAAATCTCCCTCGCCAATCTCCAATCTCTGCGCCAATCTGTCCAAAAACTCTTGTTCTTCAGGTGTAATAATGCCATCATCCATGGCAACACGAACAATTGCAGCAAAATGACTCTCATTACGCTTTTTAAAACCACTATCGAATAAATCTGAAAACGACATAATATGCTTCTTTTTTTAGTGCTACAAACCTACATATTTTTTTTAAGAATTTAAACTCATTTTTATAAAATAAACTGGATGTCATTTCGAGTGATTTCTATCTTTTTTAAAGCGTCAATGGTAGAGTGTTCGACGCGGCTATCTGTTTATTTGTAGTTCTTACTAAATTTATTGCATATAAGTTTTAAAAGGATGCCACTGCAATCTCAAACTAGTGAAGCCTTTATTTTCAGAATTTTCAGTAATATTTTAATTTCAAACAACAATACATCTTGAAGAATGCGTCTTAATAAAGGTTTCTTACTCATATTTACCAATAAGTCCAAAATCAAATGGGGTCCATAAACAAGCTTTTAGACCAGAAGTTTTAAACCCTCTATTTACCCAAGAATTGCAAGTATTAAAACAAGAATAACTACCTTTTGCTTTATAAAAATTATCGTTCAATGTATAAGCAACGTTAGGCAATATAATTTTACTACCGTTTTCGTCCAATACAAAGGAATCTAAAATATAGTTGTTTAAATCTTTTAATTCCGATTCATCAATTGGAACCTCAACCCATGAACTTTCAATTGATGAATACCTAGTCAAATGTATTAAAGCAGAACTCTTCAGAAACATAGCGGAAAAGGCATTTTTGAATGTTAAATCACCCCATGTAGGCGTATTTATATAGAAATTTTCATCACCCCAACCAAAAGAAATATATTTTTCGTTTTCTAATATTAATAAGCTTTTTAGAAGTGCGGTATCAATATCTTTTTTTTGAATAACAATATTTAAATGAACGCCGTTTGTGCTTAAATAAATTTTGCTATGATGTTCTGATTCAGTATCAGGCTTATTTATTGTTATAGCAGTTAGTAAAAAAGAGATAATAGTATATAGCACAGGAAGTGCTAACAGGTATAATATCCACTTTAGTATTTTTTTAATTGTTTTCAAATATCAAACTGTACTTATATAATTAGCAATCATAAGCTAATTTACACTAAATCATTTTTAGAATAAACCTAAACCGTATATTTGCACTCGTAAAACAAAATTACGTGAGTAAATCGTCCCTCTCGCAAACTTATTTACAGGCTTTGCAAACGCAAAATCTGCAAGCTGCTATTGCCCAACCCCAAAGTAGAACACATTTAAAAGGACTAGTAGGTGCCTCGTTTTCCTTTGTGATTTCCAGTATTTTTAAGGAAGCACAAAAGCCCTTTTTGTTGGTTTTTGATGATAAGGAGGAAGCGGCACATTACCTAAACGATTTAGAACAATTATGTCGTGAAAAAGATGTATTGTTCTACCCAGGAAGTTACCGCAGACCCTACGACATAGAAGAAACCGATAACGCCAACGTATTATTACGTGCTGAGGTATTAAACCGTATAAATTCACAAAAAAAACCCGCAATAATTGTAACCTATCCCGATGCTTTATTTGAGCAGGTAGTCACACGAAAAGAGTTAGAACGCCACACACTTAAAGTTGGTGTAAACGATAATTTATCCATAGATTTTGTAAACGAAATTCTTTTTGAGTACAAATTTAAGCGCGTGGATTTTGTTACCGAACCTGGCGAGTTTTCCGTTCGTGGAGGTATTGTAGATGTGTTTTCATTTTCGCATGATGAGCCTTATAGAATAGAATTTTTTGGAGATGAGGTAGATAGCATCAGGACCTTTGATGTAGAAACGCAGCTATCGATAGAGCAGATAAAAAAAATCAACATTATTCCTAACGTAGCGAATAAATTGCTGGAAGAAAGCCGACAAAGTTTTTTAAAATACATCGCTCAAAAAACAGTTGTATGTATTAAAAATGCCGATTTGCTATTTTCCAGAATTGATGATTTCTACAGTAAAGCCGAAGACGCTTTTAAAGCACTATCTAATGACATCAAACATGCCGAACCCCACGAGTTATTTTGTGATTCCACAGTATTAAAAAAACAACTGCTCGATTTTTCAATTATTGAATTTGGAAGTTCTACTATTTTCAGTAATAACGTCATTGCGAGAGAAACGAAGCAATCTGTTTCTTTGGATGAGATTACTTCGTCGCAAACTCCTCCTAAAGACGAAATAGAATTCAACACTACACCACAACCCGCTTTCAACAAACAATTCAATCTCTTAATTGAAAATTTAAATACCAATCACGAAAGCGGTTATAAAAATTATATCGCCTGCGTAAGTGAACAACAAGCGAAACGTTTCCATGATATTTTCGACGATTCAAACCTCGACGTCAAAGAATATCAAACCATTATTTTATCGCTGCATCAAGGTTTTATCGACCATGATACTAAAATAGTCTGTTACACCGATCATCAAATTTTTGAACGCTATCATAAATTTCATCTTAAAAATGGGTATGCTAAAAAGCAAGCCATTACTTTAAAGGAGCTGACTAACTTAGATATTGGTGATTACGTCACACACATCGATCATGGTATTGGGCGTTTTGGCGGACTTCAAAAAATAGATGTGGAGGGCAGAAAACAAGAAGCGATAAAACTGATTTATGGCGAGCGCGATGTACTGTATTTAAGCATTCATTCGCTACATAAAATAACCAAGTTTAACGGTAAAGATGGCAAACCTCCTAAAATTTATAAACTAGGGAGTAAAGCGTGGAAGACCCTTAAACAAAAGACCAAGGCTCGTGTAAAGCATATTGCGTTCAATTTAATTAAACTTTACGCAAAACGTAAAACCGAAAAAGGCTATCAGTACAATCCTGATAGCTATATGCAACACGAGTTGGAAGCCTCATTTATTTACGAAGACACCCCAGATCAGAGCACTGCAACAGCTGACATAAAAATGGACATGGAAAGCGAACGCCCTATGGACAGATTGATATGTGGCGATGTAGGATTCGGGAAAACAGAAGTGGCTATTCGTGCAGCTTTTAAAGCGGTTGATAACGGAAAACAAGTTGCAGTATTGGTACCAACAACTATTTTAGCGTACCAACATTCCAGAACATTTAGAGAGCGGTTGAAAGACTTTCCTGTTACGGTAGATTACGTAAACCGTTTTAGAACCGCCAAAGAGAAACGAGAAACTTTAGAGGGTTTAGAGCAAGGAAAGGTTGACATCATAATCGGCACACATCAACTCGTCAATAAAAACGTAAAATTTAAAGATTTAGGCTTACTTATTGTAGATGAAGAGCAAAAATTCGGCGTAGCCGTAAAGGAGAAATTAAAGACTTTAAAAGATAATGTAGATGTGTTAACCTTAACAGCAACACCTATTCCAAGAACATTGCAGTTTAGCTTAATGGCGGCTCGCGATTTATCGGTAATTACCACACCACCTCCAAACAGATATCCTATTGAAAGTCATGTCATTCGTTTTAGTGAAGAAATTATTCGTGATGCCGTGAGTTATGAAATTCAACGTGGCGGGCAAATTTTCTTCATTCATAATCGTATTGAAAATATTAAAGAGGTTGCAGGGATGTTACAGCGTTTAGTCCCCGATGCTAAAATTGGTATTGGTCACGGACAAATGGAAGGTAAAAAATTAGAGCAGCTTATGCTACAATTTATGGATGGTGCTTTTGATGTTTTGGTAAGTACAACCATTGTAGAGAGTGGCTTGGACGTGCCAAATGCCAACACTATTTTTATAAATAACGCCAATAATTTTGGATTAAGTGATTTGCACCAAATGCGCGGTCGTGTAGGAAGAAGCAATAAAAAAGCATTCTGTTATTTTATCACACCAGAGTATTCCGCAATGACAGATGATGCTCGAAAACGTATCACGGCCTTAGAGCAATTCACAGAATTGGGGAGCGGTTTCAACATCGCCATGAAAGATTTGGAAATCCGTGGTGCAGGCGATTTATTGGGCGGAGAGCAAAGTGGTTTTATCAATGAAATAGGTTTTGACACCTATCAAAAAATATTGAATGAAGCTATTGAAGAACTCAAGGAAAATGAGTTTAAGGAGCTTTACGATGAAGATGAAGCAACCAAAGTCTATGTAAAAGATGTCACCATCGACACAAGTTTTGAACTCTTATTTCCAGACGATTACGTGAATAATATTGCTGAACGCTTAAATTTGTACACCCAACTGAATAATTTAAAAACTGAAGAAGAATTAGAGCAATTTAAAGTGCAGTTAATTGACCGCTTTGGAGAATTGCCAAAACAAGTGACCGATTTATTAAATAGTGTCCAAATTAAGTGGTTGGCTACCAAAATTGGATTCGAAAAAATCATTTTGAAACAAAATAAACTGATAGGTTATTTTATTACCGATCAGCAAAGTAGTTTCTACCAAAGTGGTAGTTTTACCAAAGTATTGCAGTTTGTACAAACACATCCAAATGTGTGTAAGATGAAGGAAAAACAAACCAGGGCAGGTTTGCGTTTATTGCTCACATTTGATAACATAAAATCAGTAAAACAAGCATTGGAAGCCTTACAACCTATTGTGGCTTAATTGTTGTTTTAATAAAATAAAAAGAATATCACATTGAAACAGTTACTTTTTTTAGCACTTTTTTTGCCGACACTATTGGTTGCGCAACATAGCATAAAAGGCACGTTTTCTCCTGCTGGAGAATTCGAAATTGCGTTATTATATAAAGTTGAACCAACACTTTCCAGTTACATTACCAATACAAAAATTGAAGCGGATGGAAGGTTTGAGTTCAAATTAGATACTACCGTTACCAAAGGCATGTATCGCATAACCTATGCAGTACCGCAAGAAGAATATAATTTCGATGTTATTTATAATGCGAAAGAGGATGTGGAACTAACATTTAATTCTGAAACTGGTGTTGAATTCTTAGCGTCTAGAGAAAATAAATTATTGGCGTCCTACACCAATAGTATGCTCATGATTACGAGTACTATTGGCAATTATTTTAGAGATGAAAATAAAGACAAAGATACGCTAGCCTTAGCAGCGATTTTTAAAACCCAACGCGAAACCCAAAAAGGATTTGAAGATGCTTCAAAAGGCACTATTGCTTCTCATTTTATAAAAGCGAACAGACCGTTTATTCCTAAAAAGGTTGTGGATGCCAAAACCTATGTAAACCTTCTTGAAAAACATTATTTTGACCACGTAGATTTTAAAAATGAAGTATTGCAACGCTCTAAGTTTCTTACGGAACGTATGTTGAATTGTGTTTTCGGAATGTCATCCAAAAACGGAAATGAAATTGAGACCTATAAAAACAACATCGCAATTTTTAATAAAGCCATGAAAGATGCACCTCAAACAATTAAAAAATCTTTATATACAGATTTATGGGAGCAAATGGTAGATTTAAAACTAGAACCTGTTGCTAATTTTATAGCTGAAAATTATTTGATGGATTTGGCGGTTGCCTTAAACGACCAGCAATTATTGGCAACTTTGATATTATATCAAAACACCTCAATTGGAAGTGTAGCACCAGATTTTTCTTTTGAAGTCACAAATAAAGAAAAAACTAGTACCAAAAAATTAAGTGAGCTAAATGTTGCCCAAAATTACATCATTGCCTTTTGGAGTAGTACATGTTCGCATTGTTTAGAGGAAATACCAGAATTACATAAGTTTGAAAAAACCTTAGAAAAAGGAAAGCTTAAAGTTATAGCCATTGGTTTAGAAGACGAACCTTATAAATGGAAAAATTTAACCTA
This sequence comes from Algibacter sp. 2305UL17-15, assembly GCF_040720935.1. Classification (NCBI taxonomy): domain Bacteria; kingdom Pseudomonadati; phylum Bacteroidota; class Flavobacteriia; order Flavobacteriales; family Flavobacteriaceae; genus Algibacter; species Algibacter sp. 2305UL17-15. Next base: position 12,192 of record NZ_JBFDAE010000001.1, on the reverse strand, counting down.
CGATTTTCCTGATTTCCTGCACGTTTACGGTAAAGGTAAATGGGATAACGAAATTGGAGATAGTTATGGTGTTACCGCAACACCAACCTATTTTATTTTAGATAAAGATAAAAAGATAGTGGCTAAACCTATTGATTTTGAAGAGTTGAAAGTTTTTTTTGATTTAGAATGATTTCTAAAGGAGTTCTGTCATTCCTGCGAAGGCAGGAATCCACAAACTTTTAAATGGTTTAAAAAATAGATTCCTGCCTTCACAGGAATTAAAAATGATAAAAAGCATTCTCTAAATGTTCTATATTAAAGCCCTTTTTTTCTTTTACAATGGCAATAATATCAAAGCGCACTTCGACATCTAAATCATTAACAACTACATATTCATCAACCGCTTTTACCAAACGCTGAATTTGCTTTGGTTTCACAAAATCTTGTGGATCTCCAAAATCTGTGGTGGAACGGGTTTTTACTTCAACTATGGCCAAAAAATCTCCTTTTTTGGCAATAATATCAACTTCGGCTTTTTCAAATCGATAATTTCGTTCCACAATCTCATAGTTGTTTTTCAGAAGAAAATCTACTGCAAGTTGTTCGCCTTTTTCACCTAGTTCGTTATGTTTAGCCATGAATTAAATATCCAATTCTAAATAGGTTCAAAAATCAAAACTATTTTATTAAAATCTGCTGCACTATTAATTACTGTTCTATAATCTTCGTAATTGGCAACGTCAATCTTATTTTTGCGGTAGTGCTCGTCTGCCGTAATTTCTAATTGGTTGCCATTTAGTTTATAGTAGGAATTAAAAATTAGTATCTCCTTGTCGTCTTCCGAAAATGAATTATGAATGTTGATATCATCAAGATTTGCGATTTTATAACCTTCAGGGATGCTAAGATTTATAGTTCTGAAATAGCTTCTTGTAAACTCATTTTCAACTGGTAATACACGCTCTTTTTCTTGGTATAGTTCCATTTGTCTCCCGATAAGTTCGCCTATTTTAAACAAATATTTCCGTCCCGCTTTTTCGGTAAACGCTTCCGATTCAAAATCTAAAATAAAATGGATAGGTTTCACCCCAAACAATTCAGGGTCTTCATTTTGGATTTCTTTACTGTTTATGGTTACATTTTCATTAATACGTTTGGCAAACCCTTCAACTAGTTCGTCTTTGTTTTCTTGTTTTATCAAATGCATTACAGGGTGAAAGTACATACCGTAATAACCTGCCATAGACCTATCTAATTTTACCTTGCAATTGGCAATATTGTCTGCTTCAAAAGAAATATCCAGTATCATTTTATCCACGGTTTTTTCCGCAGGAATAGGTTTAATGTATTTTACTTTGCCCAAACCAGAAGTAAAGTCACCAACTTTCACTTCTTTGATAAACAAACCGTAATTATCGGTTAAAAAGGCAGGAGGGAAGCCATAGCGTGATTGCAAATCCGATGGAGAAAAATAGGTTTTGTATGTGTTGAAGTAAATTAAAAAATCTGTTAAAAAATTATTGGCCTCAAAATCCTTGTCGAATTTTAGTTCTTGTCTATCGCTGGTAATTACAATCTCATGCTTGATATCAAGATATTTGAAAAGTGTGGTATATAGTTTTAAAACACCTGATTCACTTGCTACTTTTTTAGTGATAACTTCACTTAAATCTTTTAGCTTTTCATCACTTCCTGCGGTTATAAAAATATTGCTTTTGATATAAAATTCCAGCTTTCTAATTAGTGCTTCTCCTTCCAGTTCTTTTTTACCAGTTGCCTCGGCAATGAATTTTTTGAGCTGTTTTTTTGTTCTATCACTAATTTCAGGATAGTAAAAATTATAGATGTTTTGGGACACTTTACTATAAGAGGATATGTCTTTTACATTGCTAAAGATGTTGCGGTCTAATTTATAGACCACCATGCTTTTTGATGCATTGTAAGCTGATACTTCTTCATTTTGAAGCCCTTTTAAATCCTGAAGTTTTAAGTGCCAATGTTTCTTTTCTTTTAGAACGGTATCTAATTCTACTTCTGGAATTTTGTTATAAGTTTTAAATTCAAAAATCAGGTTTTTAGGTGCGTAGAGATCAAACTCCACACTTTTTTTATCAAAACTCGATTGAAATGTAATACTGTTGCCACTGTATTTCGGATAGCGTTTTACCACATAATAATATTCTATAAAACTCCCTTTTGTAACACCTTCAAAAGCGAAGTATTTATAGTTTCTCCCTGTTTCATCGTCGGTAGCGGTTAATATTTTGCTGTCATCCAATTCAATAATTTCGCCGTCTTTGGTAATCACTCGCGCCTTATTTATTTTTAATTCTGAAGATGAATTATAAGGCAAATACACTTTGTTGTAAGCTTCTATTTTTTCATCGGAGTTTAACCATAACACCTTGTGCTCTAAAAAATATTCCACCAAGCCGTCGCCTTCAAAATAAAATTCGGTAGCAGTTTTGTCCTTTAATGCTATCATGTGGTCATCGGCTTCTGCTTCAATAGTGAAATTTGGCGTTTCTTCCCAAGTGTAATCTTCAAAGAAAAGTTCGGATTGAGATACGGCAAACTGCGTTAAAAACAGAATTGCAAGGAGTAGGTTTATTTTTTTCATGGTGCTTAAATTATGATTTTTTGAGTACGATAACTTCTTTGTATGCTTTTTCAATGGTTTTTAGAAGACCACTAATTTCTTTTTGTTGTTCTAAGTTTAACGTTATGAAATTAAAGGTAACATCATGCTTGTATGTGATGCTGTTTTCTTTGGATGTATAGCTAATATTGCTCTTTAAAAATTCGTTTGAAACACTTGCGTTTTCTGGAATATAGTCAACCGTATAACCTTCTGGAATATTAAGTATCGAGGTGTAACTAAAATAGTTTTTGTAATCGTATTCCAACTCGTTTTTTCGGTCTTCATCCATTTTGTACGGACTTAATTCTTTGTTCAAATTAAGATTGATATAAAGCTCATTTCCTAATTTTTGAGCATAACCATTAATGTTGAAGTTGTAATCTACTATATAATTCTTATCGTAATCATATTTATTGGTTTCGGTAAAATCCTCAACGATGAATTTGTTATTTCCCTTTTGAAATTGCCTGATGAAGAAGGTTTTCAATTTGTCATCCGTATTCATATATTCCAAAGCATTGTAGCAGTCTAGTTTTCTATAGCCCGAGATTTCAACTTTAGATGTGCCGACTAAATTTTCACCGACTAGGTCAATCGTCGTAACATCTATTACAGCGTTTTTTTCGGCTGGAACAACGGGGACTTTTTTAATAATGAAACCAGATTCGCCTTGCGAAATAAGTGCTTCTTTTCCTTGAATAAATGGGGTAGGATAATCAATGGGAACAAATCGTCCGGTTGCATCTAAAAAATAGGTGTCATCACCTTCTGTGTAAGATAAAATCATATGGTTATCTACTATTGGCGTAGGTACTTCGTCATAACTATACGGAATTTTTCGTGTGCCAATCCATGTTAAATTACCTTGTATTCCAGCAATGTCCAGCATTTGATACAGTATGCTGGAATTATCTTTACAATCCCCATATTTTTTTTGAAAAATGTCATTGGCTTGTCTGGGTATAAAACCTCCCAAAGCATACTCAAAAGCAATGTATTTTATGTTTTTTTGTGTCCAATAATAAATGGCTTTTACCTTTTCAAAATCGTTGGATTTGTCAGCAGTTAATTCATGAACCACTTTTACAAGATCTTCGTTTGGGACGTCTTTATTGATATCTTTCACTAATGAATAGTACCAATTATACAAATCTGAAACCTCGTTGGCTAGTGCTACAGTATTGTTTTTAGTTTTATAAGATGTGATGATGGGCACAATGTGCGGAAATATTTTTTTATACGTAGGAGAATTAGATTCGTACTTAAACTTATCCATGTTTTTAAGTTCCCAAGTGTAAGTAATGGTGTTCCTTTTTTCTTGTTTACTGAACTGAATTCCCAAATCTTCAGTATGAAATTCCTTGAATTTTAAATTGATGTCCTTATGGGCAACAATAGTGACTTTATTGTTGATGATAGGGGAAAAATCGCCGAAATAAAACGGACTTAAAAAACGAGGGTTCTTAACATTTTCGGAATATTTTAAACGCGATTTAGAGCCTTTTTTAAGATTCGGGTAAATAAAATTTAAAGATTTAGAATCGTCATAAAACGATTGATCTAATTCATCTTTTTCCTTAAATTCTTTTACTTCTATTTCACGGTACTTTCCGTCTGAAAAGGAAAAAGTAGAGGCTTCAACATCTTCCAATTCAAAAAATGATGAAAAATGTAATGAACGCTTCGAGTTTCTGCTTGCGCCTTCATCTAAATATAAATCTTCTTCTAAATGTTCTTGGGTAATATTAATAGTTTCAGAATCCAATTCAATTGTAATTATAATTTCCTTATTTAAAGTGACTGCATTGGAATTGGGGTACAAATCCTTGTAGCGTTGAAACTCTTCCGACTCTTGCCCCAAACAATTAAGGCTCAAAAAAATGATGATAAAAAATATTATTCGCATACTTAGAAGGTTTTAGATTTGTAAATATCACCATTAAAATACTGTTCTTCTTTTATTAATTTTCCGTTGGTATTATAATATTTTCTAGCCCCATTTTTATAATCGTTAACATAGTTTATTTCTTCTTTTAAGTTACCATTTTCATGATATTTTGTTCCTAAACCTTGAAGTACGCCGTATTGATAATTATAGACACCCTTTTTGTTACCATTTGCATAATAGGTGGTTACAGTCCCATCAAATTTTCCCGATTTATAAGTGATGTCGCTTTCTAACTGACCAGAATAATAATACTCTTTGTAATTGCCTGATAAATCACCATTTTTATATTCAAAATCCCGAGATACTTTCCCGTTATCGAAAAAAGCTTTTATTTTTCCAGTTTCATTCTCCAACGGTATCATTGGTAACTCTTTAGAATTGGTGTCTAAATAACTGTATCCAATTAGTCTGCCATAATTGTAAAATCTTATCAATTGAAGTTTTCCTGAGTTATCATAAAATAATTTTTTACCATGAAGTTGTCCGTATTCAAAATCGGTTGCATGCGATTGTACACCATTTTCATGAAACGAAGTTGATGTGCCTTCAATTTTTCCGAATACATAAACGTCTTTTTCATCTAATTGCCCATTTTCGTAATACTCTAAATAGTCGCCATGTAAAGTGCCATTGCGATAGTTTTTTACAATACTTTTATTTCCATTGGGGAAATACCAGATCCACTCGCCATTCATTTCGCCATTTTTATAAGTGCCTTCAACCAAGGTGTTTCCATAAAAATCGTAGCTTATGTAGGTGCCATGTTTTACGCCGTTAACATAATCTAACTTAAAATCTGTTTTTCCATTGCTTAATTTATAGGTTAAGGTGAAGTCGTTTTCTTTAGGACGGTAGTTTATGTTTCCAAGCGTATTACCATCTTGATCAAAATAAACTTCAGAATCAAGTTCTCCTAATTTGTAGGTATAGGTGCGCTCGGGTCTTCCATCGGCAGCAAATAATTCTTGTGTACCGTTCAAATCTCCATTATGGTAAAAGTTTATTTCCTTTAGTGTGCCGTTGATGTAGTAGGTACGCCATTCGCCGTGAGCAGCATTCTTTTTATACCATCCCTGTTGTTTTAATTGACCGTTTTTGTGGTAGCCTACGTAATATCCAGTAAGAGAATCGTTTTCATATTGCGATATAGATTCAATTTCACCGTTATTATAATAATCGGTATATGCTCCAAAAACCTTGTTGTCAGAATATTTTCCTTTAGCTGTCAATACGCCATTATCAGAATAGAATTTCCAAACCCCTTCTTTTCCACCTTTAATATCATATAAACCTTCCGAGAATTTTACACCTTGAGCAGAATACCCAGTAAACTGAAATTTACCTCCTTTTTTTCTAGCTTCCTTTATAACGTTACCTTCTTTATCATAATATTTGTAAGCGAGCACTACTCCTTTTCTATATTCAAAATCATAATGAGGTTTTCCATCCCTGTCGAAATGCTTATAGTCTCCATCATGATTACCTTCAATATAGGTTTGATCGCTCTCTAAAGTGCCGTCTCTGTAATAGGTTTTAAATGGCCCGTTGTAAAAATCGTCTTTACTGATCCCTTCTTTCCAAAGCGTTCCGTTGGAATGATATGTTTTATAGGCACCGTTTAATTGGCCATTCGCATATGTAATTTCAGAAGATGTTTTTTTGTTGAAATAATATTTCTTTTCAACCCCGTGTCTCTTGCCGTTCTCAAACGGAATATCAGCATATACATCACCATTGGCGTAATACTCGGTGGCTATAGATGCAACGTCGCCGTTTTTATAAGGGACATGCCATTCCAGAAGCGATTCTCCCACTTTGAAATAGGACTTGTATAGCCCATCCAATTTACCTTCCTTAAAATATTTCTTTTCAATTAATGCGCCTTTGTCGTTATAGAGCAGGTATTCGCCGTCCAATTTTCCATCTTTGAAGTTGGTAACAATATTTGGTTTGCCATTTTTGAATAACTGATGGTTTGCACCGTTAAGTTTGGTGTTTTCGTATAACGCCGTTTCTTTAATGTCGCCATTAGGGTAGTACCACGTCCATTTTTGGTCGCGTTCGCCATTGTCATCATAAGTGCCTTCCGAGGCTAATTGTCCGTCTTCATTATAAATAAACCATTTACCTACTGAAGTTTCGCCGTTCATTTTTCCAACGGCTTGGGTATAGTTGTTGTAATAAAAATTTGAAACCTCTTGGGTTTTGCCATCAAATTCAATGGTATTGTTGCTCATAATAGCACGCCACTTATCATAGAATTTACCAAGAAAATCTATAATATTTTTTTCGTTGCTCTTAATTATTTTAGCATACCTTTTATTTTCTATGGGGTAGCAAAGTGTATAGGTAAAATTTTCGAACAGATCATGTTCAGCAATCCATTTATATAATGGCACATATTTTTTATCCCAAAAACCATCGTTTCCTTCAAAATCTTTTATTTGTTCTAGTAAAGCATGATTTTGTTTGGTAAGTGGTATTTCAATTTTATGCCCAGTTTTATATTTCTTGTTTAGAGCAATTTTATTGCTCAATATTAAATCCATGTCATCAAAAGCTTCGTCGTCTGGAGATATTTCAAAGTCTGGATTAGCTTCGTTATTATTTTTATCAGACACAATGCTGTTTAGCGATTGAAGAGTTCTAAAGTCATTTTCCTCATCAATAATTAAAATTAAATAGACGTTAAAACACATCATTGCTTGTGTCATGCGCTCTTGTTTGTAGCAAATATTCCCGAGTTGTAAATGCGGTTGTGCATAAGTGGGTTTTAGGGTTATTGCAGTTTGGTAAGCCTTAATAGCTTCTTCTAGGTTTTCTGCTTTTTCGTATGCCAAGCCTTTGTTGAACCATAATTCAGCATTTTTTGGATAGGTTTCCAAGGCTTTTTTATAGACATCAACTGCTTTGTCGTAATCTTCCATAAGGGTATAGGTTAACCCTTTATTAATGTAGAATGATAAATTTAAACTGCCACAATCTAAACCGAGACCTTCATCAATGGTTTTTAGAGCTTCTTCATACTTTTCTGAATTTAAAAGGTAATAGGATTTAGAAACCAAAACATCACAATACGAAGAATCATTTTTGCTTATTTTATTTAGGAGTTCAATGTTTTTAGAGTAATCTGAAAGTTCTTCTCCTTCTGATAGTTGCTCGTAAATATCATCTAAATCGATAAAAGGAATTTTTTCTTGTGCCTCACTTTTAAGGCTAATAAAAAGTAGAAGGGCTAGGGCTAAAATGTGTCTCATGAAGTGTGTTTAGGTCGAGAAATGTACGAAAAAATCACACTTGGTCATTGATTTTTAAACCGAAAAAATTATTTTTTTGTTGAACTACGTGATTATAGTGAGGAATGGAATAATAGCCACAATAAAGATACCAAAGTTACCCCCTAAACAATAACTTGTATTTGTCATTCAGAAGGAGGAACGACTGAAGAATCTTTAAATATCATCATTTAAAAAAGTCCATGAAGGATTAAAATCGAAAATTAAAGCATCTTTTTTTGCTCTACTCTTACCTTTTATCTGTTTCTCTCTTGTAATTGCATCTTCAATCTGATAAAAATGCTCGTAGTAAACTAAAAAATAACAATTATATTTTGAAGTAAATGCTTTAGAAAACGGAAGTGGATTTTTATGATAATAAAGACGTTCTTTCAGATTATTAGTTACACCAGTATATAAAACCGTTTTGTTTTTATTCGGAAGCATGTAAACGTAATAATTGTGATTGCCAATTGTCTTCATATTATCAATTTAAATTTTTTTATAAAAGAGATTCTTCGCTCCGCTCTGAATGACAAATTACCCCCTAAACAAAAAGAAATCATCTTTCATATGTTCAATCTTATTATCTTGATTGGTAATGATATAATCAATGGCTTGGGATGTGAAATCGTCCCCTTTTTCAGTTAAATACACAATGTTTTTATCAAACCGAATCATGTTGTTTTTTAAAGCTAAATCCAATACCGTTTTAGAGCGTACTTTTTGCCAATTGATATGTTCGTTGAGGTGGTTTACATGGCGTTCGCTTTCTTCAGTATGGTTTTTTAAATGCAGTAGAAAGGTCAATAAAGAGACTTCCGTACGTTGTTGTTTTTCACGATACATTACGGCTATAATACCTTTGTTTGGGGAGAATAAGTAAACCACTAAAAACAATAGGCCTAACATTGTGGTTATAGACCCAGAAATAGAAGCATCAAGCCAATGCGCTACCCAATAGCCTGAAATGGCACTAAAAACTCCAAAACAAATGGCGTAAATAAGCATGCGTTTTAAATTGTTGGTAAGCAGATATGCGGTTGCGGCTGGAGCAATCATTAAGGCGACTACTAAAATTGCGCCAACGGCATCAAAAGCGCCAACTGTAGTTACAGACGAAACCGTCATCAATCCGTAATGAATTATTGCTGGCGAAAACCCTAAAGATGCTGCTAAACCAGCATCGAATGTGCTTACCTTTAATTCTTTGAAAAAGGCAATGAGCAAACCAATTGTTATAATCAAGATGCTACCAATAATCCATAATGATTTTGGTCCTACATCAACTCCAGAAATTAATAGTCTGTCAAAAGGGGCAAAAGCTAATTCTCCCAATAAAACAGCATCAACATCCAAATGGACATCATTTGCATTTTTGGCAATCATAATCACACCAATACTAAAAAGCGCAGGAAAGACTAAGCCAATAGCAGTATCTTCCTTTACCAAACCAGTTTTTTGAATGTACTCTACCAAAACAACGGTAATAATTCCTGTAAGCGCAGCGAGTAAAATAAGTAGCGGCGAGTTTAAATCTTGAGTAATAAAAAAACCAATAACAATACCTGGCAAAATAGAATGACTAATTGCATCGCTAATCATCGCCATCTTTCTGAGGACTAAAAACGTTCCGGGAATGGCGCAGGCAATGGCAACCAAACTCGCAATAAGTTGTATTTCTAGTTGTGCGTTACTCATTGTTTTCGTTTTGCTGGTTGTACAAATTAGAAGCGGTTTTAAAACCTTCTTCGGTTAAGCTCCACATGTCGCCATCAAGTTCTACATAGTTTTTGCTTACTAATTTTTGAAGTGTGCCTTTTGTATAACCTTGAAAATTATTTAAGATTTTTATGGTGTGCGGATGCGAAATATTATCGTGGGTTTCTGCGATATGATACATAAATGATAATGTTTTATGTAGCTGTAAATCGCGACGGTTTTTTATAAAACGAATTTGTTTAAACAGCAAACCTCTACTTGGTGAAAATATAAATGAAATCAATACAAAAACACTTGCTACAATAACGATGACTGGCCCTGTTGAAAGATTGTTTTGACTCGCACTTATGGCTGTTCCAAAAACCCCAGAAAATGCACCGAAAATGGCGGCTAAAAACACCATTACCCCTAAGCTATTTGTCCATTGGCGTGCAGCAGCTGCGGGTGCTAACAGCATAGCGCTCATAAGTACAACACCAACGGTTTGTAATCCTAAAACAATGGCTAGAACTATGAAGATAGTGATTAGTATGTCTATAAATTTTGTGTTGAAACCTAAGGTTTTGGTGTAATCTGCATCAAATAAAAGGATTTTAAATTCCTTCCAAAAGAGCAGTAAAACGAATAAACAAATGCCTGTTACAATCGTCATCATCCAAACATCGCTTTCTAAAAGAGTTGCTGCTTGTCCAAATAAATATTTGTCTAATCCTGCTTGATTTGCATTGGGTTGTTTTTGAATGAAAGTGAGTAGCAACATCCCAAAACCAAAAAACAACGACAAAATTAATCCTAAAGCGGTATCTGATTTTAAATGTGTTTTACTAATGATACCTCGAATCCAAAATGTGCCAATGAGTCCGCTAACCAATGCGCCTAATAATAAGACATTGCTGTCTTTTGCACCAGTAATTAAAAAAGCGATCGCAATTCCGGGTAAAGCTGCATGCGAAATGGCATCGCCTAATAAACTTTGTTTTCGGAGTACAGCGAAACTTCCTAACATACCAGTAACTGCGCCTAGTATGGCGGTGCCCAAGGTGATGGTTCTTAGGGTGTAGTCTGTGAAGACTAATGAAAAGTATTCTGTTATATCCATAATTCCTGCGAAGGCAGGAATCTCTTCCTGATTTCGCTTTTTATTTTAATGTTCATTTTGCCTAGATGCAAAACGAACCAAACCTGCCTGCCGGCAGGAAATCAAGTTCAAGCCGAGTAAGTTTTCATTCCGATTTTTATCGGAATGAAAACTGATTTGAAAACGCCGCGTCGAACATTCGTTCTCCTTTTCTCGGAGCTTTTCTTCATCTATTCTGCGTCTTGACGGTCAATTCTACGAATTGATTTAGGACTTGACTTTTTGCTTAGCTTTTTTATTTTTTCTCTCTGTTATACTTTTATTGCCTTGAACTTGTTTCACAATCTCATTTTATTTTACTTCTTCATTTCATACCTACAAGGTTTTTGAAACCTTTCAGGAGGGATTTGAGTTCCCCCTCATGGGGGTTAGGGGGCTTTTTACTCCTGAATACTCACTTTATAGTTAATACCATAAGTCTTAGTTAAGTTATCATCATTAAAAATATCTTTAACTGGCCCTGTGGCAATTTTTTTTACGTTTAAAAAAGTTACCCAATCGAAATACTCAGGAACGGTTTGTAAATCGTGATGTACTACGATGACTGTTTTTCCTGCTTTTCTTAATTCCTTTAAAATATTGATTATGGCAATTTCGGTTGTAGCATCTACCCCTTGAAAAGGTTCATCCATAAAGTAAATAGATGCGTTTTGTACTAAGGCTCTTGCAAGGAAAATACGTTGTTGTTGTCCCCCAGATAACTGACTTATTTGTCTGCCTTTAAAAGAAAGCATGCCTACTTTCTCCAAGGCTTCCAAAGCTGCTTTTTTTTCTTTTTGTCCTGGACGCCTTATCCAGCCTAAACTGCCATAAGTTCCCATCATGACAACGTCTAGAGCGGTTGTTGGGAAATCCCAATCTACACTTCCTTTTTGTGGCACATACGCAACTAGCTCTCGTTGTTTTTCATAAGGTTTGTCGTAGATGCTAACGCTGCCTGCAATGGGTTTTAAAATGCCTAAAATTGATTTTATGAGGGTTGATTTTCCCGCGCCGTTTGGGCCTACAATAGCCATAAGTACACCTTCTGGGATTTCTAAATCGATGTCCCAGAGTACGGGTTTGTAGTTATAGGCTACGGTTAGGTCATCTACTTTTACTGCTACTGCACCTGCGGAGGTGGGTGTCTCTTTTGAATTTTTATCTTCCTTTAGAATCATATTTATTTTTTATAAATTATTCTATGTTCATTCCGCTTTTCATTGGTATGAAAACCGATTTGAAAACTCCGCGTCGAACTTTGTTCTCCTGTTCTCGGTCCCGACGCTTCGGGATTGTGCGTTTAATGTTCAATTATGCGAATATAATCAAGTGTTGACTTTCTACTGGATTCTTTTTTATTTCCCAAATTATTTTTTCAACTTTCTAAATTCTAAATTCTAAATTCTAAATTCTAAATTCTAAATTCTAAATTCTAAATTCTAAATTCTAAATTCTAAATTCTAAATTCTAAATTCTAAATTCTAAATTCTAAATTCTAAATTCT